>NZ_JBYSZP010000002.1:0-449363 GCF_058787295.1 Pseudomonas sp. FW305-3-2-15-E-TSA4
CACCCTGATGAAGAATCAGGGCGAATACCGATCAGTTTGAGATTCTAGGGTTGCTGAGCAACATAGAATCTCCCACATTTTGAAACGCATTCCACCCTGTGGGAGCGAGCCTGCTCGCGAAGACATTCTTCATGCCGCCACCAATCCAACTGTTGCCCACACAACAACCCGGCAACAAATCTCCCTTCCACAAAACATCAACTCCACCCCGAAACCCAACAAAACCAGGCATTCCTAGCCTGGCACGCTTGCTGCTCTGTCCCATTGACCTTCCCAATGTCCCGAGGACACGCCAATGAGCAAGCAAGCCGTGAAATTCGCCTACTGGGTGCCGAACGTCAGTGGCGGCCTGGTGGTCAGCAAGATCGAGCAGCGAACCGACTGGGGCATCGACTACAACCGCAAACTCGCGCAACTCGCCGAAGCGGCCGGGTTCGAGTACGCCCTGACGCAGATCCGCTTTACCGCCGGTTACGGTGCCGAGTTCCAGCATGAGTCGGTGGCGTTCAGTCATGCGCTGCTGGCCGCCACCAGCAAACTCAAGGTGATCGCGGCGATTCTGCCCGGGCCTTGGCAACCGGCGCTGGCAGCCAAGCAACTGGCGACCATCGATCAACTCACCAACGGCCGGATCGCGGTGAACATCGTCAGCGGCTGGTTCAAGGGCGAATTCCAGGCCATCGGTGAACATTGGCTGGAGCACGACGAGCGCTATCGGCGCTCGGAGGAATTCATTCGTTCGTTGCGCGGGATCTGGAGCCAGGACAACTTCAGCTTTCGCGGCGACTTCTACCGCTTTGACAATTACACCCTCAAACCGAAACCGCTGGGCCGCCCGGAAATCTTCCAGGGCGGCAGTTCCCGCGCGGCACGAGACATGGCGGCGCGAGTCTCCGACTGGTATTTCACCAACGGCAACAGCGTCGAGGGGATCAAGGCGCAGGTCGATGACATCCGCGCCAAAGCGGCGGCGAACAATCATTCGGTGAAGATCGGCGTCAACGCCTTCGTCATCGCCCGCGACACCGAAGAAGAGGCCCGCGCTGTACTGGCGCAGATCATCGACCAGGCCGACCCTGAGGCGGTGAACGCGTTTGGCGATGCGGCGAAGCAAGCGGGCAGGGCGTCGCCGGAAGGTGAGGGCAACTGGGCGAAATCGACTTTCGAGGATCTGGTGCAATACAACGATGGCTTCAAGACCAACCTGATCGGCACGCCACAGCAGATTGCCGAGCGGATTGTGGCGTTGAAAGCGGTGGGGGTGGATCTGGTGTTAGCGGGGTTTCTGCACTTTCAGGAGGAGGTGGAGTATTTCGGCAAGCGGGTGTTGCCGCTGGTGCGGGAACTGGAGGCTGAAAGGACTGCCGCAGTAGCCTGACCACCAACAAATCTCCTGTAGGAGTGAGCCTGCTCGCGATTGCGTATGAACATTCAATATTTAGGTTGACTGACACACCGCTATCGCGAGCAGGCTCACTCCTACAATTGGAACTATGTGAGCTTACAGACCGAGATCGGAGAGCCCCGGATGATCATCCGGACGCCGCCCCAGCGGCCAGTGGAACTTGCGCTCGCTTTCCTTGATCGGCATGTCATTGATGCAGGCATAGCGCTGGAACATCAGCCCATGCTCGTCGAATTCCCAGTTTTCATTGCCGTAGGAACGAAACCAGTTACCCGAATCGTCGCGCCATTCATAGGCGTAGCGCACGGCGATACGCGTGTCCGAATAGGCCCAGAGTTCCTTGATCAGGCGGTAGTCGAGTTCCTTGGCCCATTTACGGGTCAGGAAGGCCTTGGCTTCTTCGCGGTTGTTGGCGAACTCGGCGCGATTGCGCCATTTCGTATCCAGGGTGTAGGCCAGCGACACCTTCTCGGGATCGCGGGAATTCCAGCCATCTTCGGCCAGACGTACTTTTTCGATAGCCGATTCACGATTGAATGGCGGTAGCGGTGGACGCACTTGGGCAGCAGTCGACATTATCAGTCTCCCGATCTAATTAACTATTAAACAACGGTTGAGGCTTATTTAAGGCGTTACAGGTCCAATAACTTACGCGCCATGCATTGCGCATTATCAGCGGCACTGTGATCACCCATCACAAGCGCTACGGTAATGGCGCCGTCAATCAGGATCAGCAATTGTCTGGCCAGACGTTGCGGATCTTCGACGCCATGTTCGGTACACAGCTCGCACAGGTAGTCGAGCAGCTTCTGTTTGTGGTCTTTGGCGACCTGGCGCACCGGATCTTCAGGATCGCCGGTCTCGCCACTGGTATTGATAAAGGCACAGCCGCGGAAGCCTTCCGAGGCGAACCAGCCCTTGAGTACGGTAAACAGGTTGAGCAGGCGGTCGGCCGGGGTTTCGGCCTGATCGACGGCGCTGCGGTACCAGTGCATCCAGCGCACATCGCGGCGTTGCAGGGCGGCGACGGTGAGCTCCTCCTTGTTGGCGAAGTAGCGGTAGATGCTTTTTCTGGAGACGCCGGCGGTTTTCACCAGAAGATCCATGCCGGTGGCCGCGATGCCACTTTTGTAGATCAACTTTTCGGTGACATCCAGAATGATGTCGCGGGTCGAGGTGTCAGTGATTTCGTTCATGTGGCTAACAGTAGAACGATCGTTCTCCTTGGTCAAGCGGTTATTTTTTTGTGTCTGCCATACCGCTTTCGCGAGCAAGCTCGCTCCCACAGGGGAATGCATTCGAATGTGGGAGCGAGCTTGCTCGCGAAGGGGGCATTACAGACAGTAACAAGACCCGAACCGGTTGATGGTGTAAGCTCTCGGGTTCTTCGGATTCGACCCATTGCGAGCCCTATGCCGTTGCTTTTCAAACGCTCTTTGCTGCCCAAACTGCGCAGCTTTCCGCTGACTCCCGAGGCCGTGACCATTCTGTCCGGCGCCGCCGAGTTCCGTCGTTGCCTGCTGGAGAAAATCGCCGAGGCGACCCGGCGCATCTACATCGTTGCGCTGTATCTGCAGCACGACGAGGCCGGTCAGGAAATCCTCGATGCCTTGCACGCCGCCAAGCTCAAGCGCCCGGAGTTGGAGATCGTCGTGGTGGTTGACTGGCTGCGCGCCCAGCGCGGGTTGATCGGTGCCGGCAAACAGCCGGGCAACTCGGCGTGGTACCAGGAAATGACCCGCACCCATCAGAGTGAAGTGCCGGTCTACGGCGTGCCGGTGCAGACCCGCGAACTGTTCGGCGTCCTGCATCTGAAAGGCTTCGTGATCGACGATTGCGTGGTTTACAGCGGTGCAAGCCTGAACAACGTCTACCTGCACAAGTTCGACAAGTACCGTTTCGACCGCTACCACGTGCTGCACAGCCGCGAACTGGCCGACTCAATGCATCACCTGGTCAAGCACGGCCTGATCGAATCCAAGGCTGTGCATCGCCTCGACCTGCCCAACCTGCCGACCACCCGCAGCCTGCGCAACGACATCGGCGATCTGCGCAGCCGTCTCAAATATGCGGCGTACGACACCAGCGCCGGCAGCACGGCGCACAGCGGCCTGTCGGTGAGTCCGTTGCTGGGCGTGGGCAAAAACAATCCGTTGAACCGGGTGATTGTCGAGCTGATCGCCAGTGCGCAACAGCAACTGACCATCTGCACGCCGTACTTCAATCTGCCGCTGCCGATCATCCGCGAGATCAATCGCGCGCTGGCCCGGGGGGTGAAGATCGACATCGTGGTCGGCGACAAGACCGCCAACGATTTCTACATTCCGCCGAGCGAGCCGTTCAAGGTGATTGCGGCACTGCCGTATCTGTACGAAATCAGCCTGCGGCGGTTTGCCAAGCGCCATCAGCGCAACATCGACAGCGGCCAGTTGAATCTGCACCTGTGGCGTGACGGCGACAACAGCTATCACCTCAAGGGCATGTGGGTCGACCAGCGCTATACGCTGCTGACCGGCAACAACCTCAATCCGCGGGCGTTCCGCCTCGACCTGGAAAACGCGCTGCTGATCGATGATCCGCAAGGCGAGTGGCTTGAGCCACGGGCGAAGGAGCAGCAAGAGATCTTCCGCAACACCACGCGGATTGCCAGCTTCCAGAACCTGGAGACCTTGCCGGAGTACCCGGCGGGGGTGGCGAAGTTTCTCAAGCGCGTGAGTCGGGTGCGGATCGAGCGGTTGCTCTACCGGATTTTGTAAACCTTCAGATTATTCGGTACGGTTAAAAACGCTATCGCGAGCAGGCTCACTCCTACAGGGGAATGCATTCCAACTGTAGGAGTGAGCCTGCTCGCGATGGGGCACTTAAGGCCTCTACATCAATCAGTTCAGACCGAGCTTGCCACGCAAAGTGGACAGGTCTTCCGCCAAGGTATTGACCGGCCCCACCAGCGCCTTGCGGTCGTTATTCTTCACCTTGTCATACGTCTCGAAACCACCGTCCTTGGTCTTGTACTTGGCAAGGATCTTGTCCACGGTGGCGAAGTTCTTGTCGACTTTGGCAACAAACGCCTTGTCCTGTTTTTCGATCTGCGGACGGAACAGGTCGACGATTTTCTTCGCGCCGTCGATGTTGCCCTGGAAGTCATACAGGTCAGTGTGACTGTAACGGTCTTCTTCACCGGAGATCTTGGTCGCGGCAACCTCTTCCAGCAGTGCAGCCGCACCACCGACGACTTTCTCCGGCGGGAAGGTCAGGCCAGCGACGCGGGTTTGCAGGTCTTTCACATCGCTGTCGAGCTTGTCCGCCAGAGCGGTCAGGCCTTCAGTGGTTTTCTCCGAGAACAGCGAATATTCAATGCGGTGAAAACCGGTGAAGTCTTCAGCCTTCACGCCTTTTTCGTGGTCGTCGACGCGCGAGTCGATGGACGCATCGAGGTCACTGAACAGCTCGGCAATCGGCTCGATCGACTCGTAGTAGACGCGGGTCGGTGCGTAGAGTTTTTGTGCGGTGGCAAGGTCACCTTTTTTCACCGCATCGGTGAATTGTTTGGTGTGGCTGCCCAGTTCATCCAGTTGCTCGGTGACGTAGATCTTGTAGTCCGACACCGGGCCGACCAGATCCAGTGGCGCCGTCGCGGCGAACGCCGACAGCGGGGTGTTGAGCAAACCGAGGGTCAGCAGTAACGCGAGTGGCGACTTTTTCATGGAGCGGCTCCGAGGTTTTTTATGGTTAGGCAGCTGTTTTGGGTTGTGTGGCGTTGAGCAGCGAGCGACCGATGAAATCCTTGTCGCCGGTGACACCCGGAAGGGTGAAGAAGTAACCGCCGCCGACCGGTTTGAGGTATTCCTCAAGCGGCTCGCCGTTGAGCCGGGTCTGCACGGTGATGAAGCCTTTTTCCAGATCGGCCTGGTAGCAGATGAACAGCAGGCCCATGTCGAGTTGGCCGTTCTTGTTCACACCGTTGGAGTAGTTGAACGGCCGGCGCAGGATCAGATTGGCCTGGCTCGCGGTGGTGCGCGGGTTGGCCAGGCGAATGTGTGCGTCGAGCTTGGTCAGTTTGCCTTCCGGGTCTTTGCTGTAATCCGGGACTTCGGTCTCATGCTGCGCGCCCATCGGTGCGCCAGTGGTCTTGACCCTGCCGATGATGCTTTCCTGTTCCTGCAACGGCGTACGATCCCAGCGCTCGACAAAATTGCGGATGATCCGCACCGCTTGATAGCTGCCGTGGGCCGCCCACGCCGGCTCATCGCTGCCCGGTTGCACCCAGACAATCTTGTCCATGGCCTTGGCATCGTTTGAATCGGGGTTGGCCGAGCCGTCGCGGAAACCGAGAAAGTTACGCGCCGATTGCGCCGGCACACCCGGTTTGGCCGGAGCTTGTGGCGGCACGCTGCCTTCCTGTTTCCAGCGCACCAGCAGCAGGTCCGGCAGGTTCTTGACGATGTCGCGCAAGGCGTGAATGTTGGTGTCGGCAGTGTTCGAGCAGAACTGCAGGCTCAGATCGCCGTGGCAGCAATCGGCCTCCAGTGCATCGTTGGGGAAGCCGACCATGCGTTGCAGGCGCTTCGGTTTGGCGGCGGCCAGACCGAAGCGCTCGTCGAACAGCGACTCGCCCACCGAGACGGTGATGGTCAGGTTGTCCGGGGTCACCACCGGGCCGAGAATGCCGGAATCCGGCGGCGGCAGTTTCGGGTCGATCTGCGCCACCGGGCCGCCCTTCATCAGGAACGCGATGCGCTCGTTGAGGGTACGGAACAGCCGCTCAAGGTCTTCGCGATCGCTAGCCAGTACGTCGAACGACACGAACATGCCGGACGCCGGACGCGGGGTGACGATGCCGGTCTGGTGCACGCCGTGGAAATCGTGGCGGTCTTCGGTCTTGTCGCTGCTCGGCGCTTCGGTGACTTGCGCCGGGGCTGCCGCCATGGCCGGGCAGCTCAGGGCCGAACCGGCCAGGGCGACGCCGGCGACACCCATGCCCATCAGCAGGCGGCGACGTTGTAGGTCGAGGTTTTGCAATTCTTTCATCGGTATTCGTCTTCTGCTTACAGGCCGGAAAGGCCGAGGGCGGGATCGATGCCATCCAGAGCGTCAGCCAGGGCCTGAGCCTTGTCGGCGATCTGTTTGCGTTGTTCGCCACTGACCATGTCGTAAGTGGCGTAGCCGTCCTTGACCTTGAAGCTGTTCAGTACGCTGTCGAAATCACTCAGCGCCGCGTCGATTTTCGGCAGCAGATCCGGCGCTGACTTGGTCAGCATTGGCCGCAGCAGCTCGACGACTTTGTGTGCGGTTTCCAGGTTGCTGGCGAAGCCGTTGAGGTCGCCGTGGCTGTAGCGTTCCTCTTCACCGCTGGCGGCGCGCACGTCGGCCAGGGTGTTGAGGTTGCGCACCACGATGCTCACCAGTTGCTCCGGTGGCAGCGATTGGGCCAGCAGTTGCTGTTTGAGGGTGGTGACGTCGGCCAGCAGGCGCTCGGCGACCGGGTTCAAGCCGTCGAGGCTGCGTTGCTGGAACAGCGCATATTCGACGCGGTGGAAGCCGACGAAGGCCGGATCCTGCTCGCGTTTTTCGAAGTAATCGGCGCGGGCATTGATGCTGTTGTCCAGTTCGGCCAGCCGTTGCGCGGCAGGCGCCAGACGCTGGTAAGCGGCACGCGCCGGCAGGTACAGCGTCTGCGCCTGGGCCAGATCGCCGCCGGCAATTGCCTGATTCAGCGCGGTCACGGCTTTGATCAGCGCGCTGCCTTGCGTCGCCAGATACACGCGGAACTCCGACAGCGGCCCGACGAAGGCGACCATAGATGGCTTGGCCTTGGCGGCAGCATCGGAAGCCGCTGTCGGCGTCACGTGCAGCACGCCGCGAGGGTTGCTCAGCAGACCGCAAGTGATCGCATAGTCGCCGGGTTGCAGGTTGGCGTTGATCACCTGGCTCAGGCCCGGCGCGATGTTTTCGCGCTCTTCGATCACCAGCACGCCGTCGAGGATTTCCCACTCCACCGCCCGGTCAGAACGGTTGACGATGCGGAAACTGGCGCGGCCGGCAGGAACCGTCAGCTCGTTCGGATCACAGCTGTGCGCGTTGATGTTGACCACCACTTCGTCATGATTGTGCTGACGCTTGGCCGCGGCCATTTTCGAGGCGTAGTAGAACAGGCCACCGGCGGCGATCATCACGACCACCGAACCGGCCACCGCCCAGCGCAAGGCGCGGGGAGGCGAGGCCTGAGGAGTATTAGGCTTTGACATGGAGGCCCTTATTGGCTGGAAACGGAAGACGATTTGCCGGCGGCGTCAGCGCTCGAGGCCGGCGCGGCGGGGTAGAAAAACATCACCAGCGCCAGCACCAGATAGATCAGGTACGCACCGAGAGTGCTGACGGTCGGCGCATCCTGATACCCGAACATGCCGGCCAGCACCGAACCCAGCGGGCCGTCCATCGGCAGCGTCGCGCTGAAGTCGAACAGCACGGTTTGCAGGTGATTCCACACGCCGGCTTCATGCAGGGCTTGCACCGAATTGGCGAGGATCCCGGCGGCGACCACCAGAATGAACAACCCGGTCCATTTGAAGAACGCCGACAGGTTCAGGCGCATGCTGCCGCTGTAGATCAGGAAACCGACGACAATCGCCAGCACCAGGCCGAGCAGGGCACCGATCGGCGCGCCCGGGCCTTCGCTCTGCTGGAACACGGCGAGCAGGAAGAACACAGTTTCCAGGCCTTCGCGAGCCACGGCGAAGAACACCATGGCGATCAGCGCGATTACCTGGTGCTTTGACGAAGTCAGAGCGTGATCCAGCGAGGCTTGCAACGAATGCTTGATCGAGCGCGCAACCTTGCGCATCCAGAACACCATCGAACTGAGAATGCCCACCGCGACCAGTCCGACAATGCCTTCGAACAACTCCTGCTGTTTCTGCGGGAATTCGGCGCTCACCAGTTCCAGGCCACCACCGACCAGCAGTGCCAGAGCGGCGGCGAGGAAGACGCCGATCCACACGGCCGGCATCCACTGGCCACGACCGGTCTGTTGCAGGTAGCTGGCGATGATGCCAACGATCAGCGCGGCTTCAATGCCTTCGCGCAGCATGATCAGAAAGGGAACGAGCATTCGGTGTCCACTAAGTCATTCGAAGAAGTTACAAGTTGTAACATAATGACAACCATTCTCACATGACAATGATTGACATAAACCTGAACGCAAGCTGAACAACCTGTTTTTTGCCACGCACAAATCCTTGTGGGAGCGGGCTTGCTCGCGAAGGCGGCTGACCGGTAGACATCTCTGTGACTCATTCAACGCTTTCGCGAGCAAGCTCGCTCCCACAGGGGATCTGAGTCATGTTTGGGGTAAGATGCCCGTCACTCGAAAACAACAAGGTCTGCCTCGCTCCATGTCGGAAAAAGACACCATCGCCGTGCAACTGGTGCGTGAAGCGCTGCTGCAAAGTTGTGCCCTGGGCGTGGCCACGGATGAAGTCTTGAACAAGGTCGGGATTGCTCCGGCGCTGCTGCACAGCGAGCAAGGTCGGGTGCCGGCCTCGCAATACGCCAGACTCTGGCGCTTGCTGGCCCGGCGCGGCGATGACGAGTTCTTCGGCATGGATCCGCGTCGGCTAAAGTCCGGCAGCCTTGAGTTCCTGTGCCGTAGCGCCATGGCGCAACCGACGCTGGCCGCCGGTCTGGGCATGGGCCTGAATTTCCTCTCCTTGATGCTGGAAAAAATGCCCGCGCAATTGGCGCATCAGCAGAGCCTGGCGGAAATCGTCCTGCTCGAAGACGATCCCGAGCCGCGCCGGGCGTTTACCTATTTCACCTACTGGATGATCGTCCACGGCGTGGCCTGTTGGCTGGCGGGGCGGCGGATTCCGATTCTGGCGATCGAGTTGCGCTGCGCCGAGCCGGATTTCTGCGACGACTACCGGGTAATGTTCTCGGAAAACCTGCGCTTCGAGCGTCCGCGCACACGGATGATCTTTGCTGCTGACTGCCTCGACCTGCCGATCAAGCGTACGGCCGAAGAACTGAAACGCTTTCTGGCCCATGCGCCGGCGAACATTCTGGTGAAATACCGCGACCCGGAAAGCCTGGCCAGCCGGATCAAACAGGACCTGCGGCAGCTACCCGCCGAACAGTGGCCGGAGACCGAGGCGCTGGCGCAACAACTGTGCATGTCCGCCTCGACCCTGCGCCGACGTTTGTCCGAGGAAGGGCAGACCTATCAGGGGCTCAAGGACAGCGTGCGCAAGGAACTGGCAATCAGCTGGCTGGCGGAGCCGTCGATCAGTTTCGTCGAAATCGCGACGCGGCTGGGGTTTGCCGATGCGAGCTCGTTCTACAAGGCGTTTCGCAAGTGGTCGGGGTCCAATCCTGGGCATTACCGCAAGCTGATCCTCAACGAAGCGGTCTGATCCGGACTGTTTGTAGCCTGATCAGGCCTCTTCGGGAGCAAGCCCCCTCCCACATTTGAAATGCATTTTTCCTGGTATTTGCAGCCTGCCTGGATTGCTCAGGTGGCCATCATTTGAAATGCATTTTTCCTGTGATGTGCAGCCTGCCTGGCTTACCCAGGTGGCCTTCCATTTGAAATGCATTCCTTCTGTGATTGCAGCCTCCCTTGCTTTTGTGGCTGATCCCTCATTGTGAAATGCAATTCCCTGTGGGAGGGGGCTTGCTCCCGAAGGCGTCAGTCCAGCCTGTACATCTCTCGAACCTTGGCCAAACCAGTCAGCCACTTTGATGGCTTTGACCATTGCCGCCTCAGCGCCGCAGCGCGACTATCCCTGTGTTGTTTACGGTTCCCAGCCTAATAAAAACACCGAGGGATTCTGGCAATGCGCGATTACTTGTCTGCCACCGAACAGTTCAACTATCAGCACACCGTGGACGCTGCGCTCAGCGGCACGCTGGAGGCGCTCAACGCCTGCGTCGAATGTTGCGACCGCCACGCATTGCCTGGGCGCATTGCGTTGTTCTGGGAGGGCCGCGACGGTGCGAGTGCCACGTACACCTTCAGTGAGCTGCAAGACCAAGCCGCGCGTTTCGCCAATTTCCTTCTCGAACAAGGCGTGCAAAAGGGCGACAAGGTCGCCGGTCTGCTGCCACGCAACATCGAATTGCTCATCACCGTGTTCGCCACCTGGCGCATTGGTGCGGTGTATCAGCCGCTGTTCACCGCGTTCGGCCCCAAGGCCATCGAACATCGCCTGAACAGCTCCGGCGCCAAAGTAGTGGTCACCGACGCGGTCAACCGGCCAAAACTCGCTGAAGTCACGGATTGCCCGACCATCGTCACCGTCGGCGGCGCCAAAGGTCAGGGCATCGTGCGTGGCGACTTCAGTTTCTGGGCCGAACTGGCCAACTATTCCAATGTCTGCGAACCGGTATTGCTGACGGGCGAAGACCCGTTCCTGCTGATGTTCACCTCGGGCACCACCGGTCCGTCGAAAGCACTGTCGGTGCCGCTCAAGGCGATCGTCGCGTTCCTGAGTTACACCCGCGACGCGGTGGATCTGCGCCCCGAAGATTCGTTCTGGAACGTCGCCGATCCGGGCTGGGCCTACGGCATCTATTTCGGCGTCACCGGGCCGATGGCGATGGGACATCCGATCACCTTTTACGATGGCCCGTTCACCCTCGAAAGCACCTGCCGGGTGATCAACAAATACGCCATCACCAACCTCACTGGCTCGCCGACCGCGTACCGCTTGCTGATTGCCGGTGGCAACGAGTTCGCCAAATCGATCAAGGGCAAGTTGCGCATCGTCAGCAGCGCCGGCGAGCCGCTCAACCCGGAAGTGATCCGCTGGTTCGCCGACAATCTCGACGTGGTGATTCACGATCATTACGGCCAGACCGAACTGGGCATGGTCCTGTGCAACCACCACGGTCTGCAGCACCCGATCCACCTCGGCGCCGCTGGTTTCGCCTCGCCGGGCCATCGCATCGTGGTGCTCGACGAGCACTACAACGAACTCGGTGTCGGCCAGCCGGGCATTCTCGCCATCGACCGCACCCAGTCGCCGATGTGCTGGTTCGGCGGCTACGAGGGCGTGCCGACCAAAGCCTTCGTCGGCAATTACTACCTCAGCGGCGACACGGTGGAATGGAACCCGGACGGCAGCATCAGCTTCGTCGGCCGTAGTGATGACGTGATCACCACCTCTGGCTACCGCGTCGGCCCGTTCGACGTCGAAAGCGCGCTGATCGAACACCCGGCGGTGGTCGAAGCCGCGGTGGTCGGCAAGCCGGATCCGGAGCGCACCGAACTGGTCAAGGCCTTCGTCGTGCTCAACCCGCAATACCGCGCCGAACCGGCGCTGGCCGAAGAGCTGCGGCAACACGTGCGCAAACGCTTGGCCGCGCATTCGTACCCGCGTGAAATCGAATTTGTCAGCGAATTGCCGAAAACCCCAAGCGGCAAATTGCAGCGCTTTATCTTGCGCAACCAGGAAATCGCCAAGGCTCAAGAGGCCGCGGCGCACAACGTTTCAGCTTGAATCAGGAAGTCAGTCATGCAGATCGAGAACAAGGTTTTTATCGTCACCGGCGGCGCCTCCGGCCTGGGTGCGGCCAGCGCTGAATTGCTGGTGAGTGCCGGCGCCAAAGTGATGCTGGTGGACATGAACGCCGAAGCCGTTGCCGCTCAGGCCCAGCGCCTCGGCGCGCAAAGCGTGGTGGCCGACATCAGCAACGAAGCCGCTGCCGAAGCTGCGGTGCAGGCGACGGTGAAAGCCTTTGGCAGCCTCAACGGTCTGGTCAACTGCGCCGGCATCGTCCGTGGCGAAAAGATCCTCGGCAAGAACGGCCCGCATGCGCTGTCGAGTTTTGCCCAGGTGATCAACGTCAACCTGATCGGCAGCTTCAACATGTTGCGACTGGCGGCTGCGGCCATCGCCGAGAGCGAAGCCAATGCCGATGGCGAGCGCGGGGTGATCATCAACACCGCCTCGGTCGCTGCGTTCGACGGCCAGATCGGTCAGGCCGCGTATTCCGCCTCCAAAGGCGCGATCGCCAGCCTGACCCTGCCGGCCGCCCGTGAACTGGCGCGTTTCGGCATCCGCGTGATGACCATCGCCCCGGGCATTTTCGAAACGCCGATGATGGCCGGCATGACCCCGGAAGTGCGCGAGTCGCTGGCCGCTGGCGTGCCGTTCCCGCCGCGTCTTGGCAAACCTGCCGAGTACGCCGCGCTGGTTCGGCATATCATCGAAAACAGCATGCTCAATGGTGAGGTGATCCGTCTCGACGGCGCCTTGCGCATGGCCGCCAAGTAAGGAGGATTTGTCATGACTATTGCCAACGATCCGATTGTTATCGTCAGCGCCGTCCGCACCCCGATGGGCGGTTTTCAGGGCGAACTGAAAAGCCTCACCGCGCCGCAACTCGGTGCTGCTGCGATCAAGGCCGCGGTTGAGCGCGCCGGGGTTGCCAGCGATGCGGTCGACGAAGTGTTGTTCGGTTGCGTATTGCCGGCCGGCCTCGGTCAGGCGCCGGCGCGGCAGGCAGCTTTGGGTGCCGGGCTGGATAAGTCGACGCGCTGCACCACGGTCAATAAGATGTGCGGCTCGGGCATGGAGACCACCATTCTCGCCCACGACATGCTGCTGGCCGGCAGCGCCGACGTGGTGATCGCCGGCGGCATGGAAAGCATGTCCAACTCCCCGTATCTGCTGGATCGTGCCCGCGCCGGTTACCGCATGGGCCATGGCCGGGTGCTCGACTCGATGTTCCTCGACGGCCTCGAAGACGCCTACGACAAGGGCCGGCTGATGGGCACCTTCGCCGAAGACTGCGCCGAAACCAATGACTTCAGCCGCGAAGCCCAGGATGCCTTTGCCATCGCTTCGACCACCCGCGCCCAGCAGGCGATCAAGGACGGCAGCTTCAAGGCCGAGATCGTTCCGCTGACCGTGACCGTCGGCAAGGAGCAGGTGCTGATCAGCAACGACGAGCAGCCGCCGAAAGCCAAACTGGACAAGGTCGCCTCGCTGAAACCGGCGTTCCGCGAAGGCGGCACGGTGACGGCGGCCAACTCCAGCTCGATCTCCGACGGTGCGGCGGCACTGGTGCTGATGCGCCAGTCGCAAGCGCAGAAACTCGGGCTTAAACCGCTGGCGGTGATTCATGGTCACGCGGCATTTGCCGACACGCCGGGCCTGTTCCCGGTGGCACCGATTGGCGCGATCAAAAAGCTGGTGAAGAAGACTGGTTGGGGGTTGAACGAGGTCGATCTGTTCGAAATCAACGAAGCGTTCGCCGTGGTGGCGATGGCGGCGATGACCCACCTGGAAATCCCCCACGACAAGCTCAACGTGCACGGCGGCGCCTGCGCGCTGGGCCATCCGATCGGTGCCTCGGGCGCGCGGATTCTGGTGACCTTGCTCTCAGCCCTGCGCCAGAAAAACCTGAAACGCGGGATCGCGGCGATCTGCATCGGCGGCGGTGAAGCCACGGCGATGGCCGTGGAATGCGTTTATTGATTCACGCAATCCCTTTGTAGGAGTGAGCCTGCTCGCGATGGCGTCGTGTCAGTCAACACTGATTTATATGACCCACCGCTATCGCGAGCAGGCTCACTCCTACAAGGGAAAGCGGTGCGACTTGAATTTAAGGATTCACCATGATTCCCAACGAAGACCAAACCCAGATCCGCGACATGGCCCGGCAGTTCGCCGAGGAACGGCTGAAACCGTTCGCCGCCGAGTGGGATCGCGAGCATCGTTTCCCCAAGGCAGCCATCGGCGAAATGGCCGAATTGGGCTTCTTCGGCATGCTTGTGCCGGAGCAGTGGGGCGGCTGTGACACCGGCTACCTGGCGTACGCCATGGCCCTGGAAGAAATCGCCGCCGGCGACGGCGCCTGCTCGACCATCATGAGCGTGCACAACTCGGTGGGCTGCGTGCCGATTCTCAAGTTCGGCAACGACGACCAGCGCGAACGCTTCCTCAAACCGTTGGCCAGCGGCGCCATGCTCGGCGCCTTCGCCTTGACCGAACCGCAGGCCGGTTCCGACGCCAGCAGCCTGAAAACCCGCGCACGGTTGGAAGGTGAGCACTACGTGCTGAACGGCTGCAAACAGTTCATCACTTCCGGGCAGAACGCCGGGATCGTGATCGTGTTTGCGGTGACCGATCCGAGTGCCGGCAAACGCGGGATCACGGCGTTCATCGTGCCCACCGATTCGCCCGGCTACAAAGTCGCCCGGGTCGAAGACAAGCTCGGCCAGCATGCGTCGGACACCTGCCAGATTCTGTTTGAAGACGTGAAGGTGCCGGTCGCCAACCGCTTGGGTGAGGAGGGCGAAGGCTACAAAATCGCCCTGGCCAATCTCGAAGGCGGCCGGGTCGGCATCGCCTCGCAAGCGGTGGGCATGGCCCGCGCTGCGTTCGAAGCGGCCCGCGACTATGCACGTGAGCGCGACACTTTCGGCAAGCCGATCATCGAGCACCAGGCCGTGGCCTTCCGTCTCGCCGACATGGCCACGCAGATCGCCGTAGCCCGGCAGATGGTGCACTACGCCGCGGCCCTGCGTGACAGCGGTCAACCGGCACTGGTCGAGGCCTCGATGGCCAAGCTGTTCGCTTCGGAAATGGCCGAGAAGGTTTGCTCGATGGCGTTGCAGACGCTGGGCGGTTACGGTTACCTCAACGATTTCCCGCTGGAACGCATCTACCGCGACGTGCGCGTCTGCCAGATCTACGAAGGCACCAGCGACATTCAGCGCATGGTCATCTCACGAAACCTTTAAACCCAAACCTGTGTAGGAGCTGCCGCAGGTTCGGGCCGCGTTCGGACGATCTTTTGCTTTTTATTGTTAAAAACAAGATCAAAAGATCGCAGCCTGCGGCAGCTCCTACAGGGTACAAATTCAGGAGTCATGTATGAGCTACGAAACGATTCTGCTGGAAAACCATGGCCGCGTCGGCCTGATCACCCTCAACCGCCCACAGGCGCTGAACGCCCTGAACGCGCAACTGGTCAGCGAAGTGAACCACGCCCTGGATGCGCTGGAGACTGATGTGAACATCGGCTGCATCGTCATCACCGGTTCGAAGAAAGCCTTCGCCGCCGGTGCCGACATCAAGGAAATGGCCGAGCTGACCTACCCGCAGATCTACATGGACGACCTGTTCAGCGACAGTGATCGCGTGGCCAACCGCCGTAAGCCGATCATTGCTGCGGTCAACGGTTTTGCCCTTGGCGGCGGCTGCGAACTGGCGCTGATGTGCGACTTCATCCTTGCCGGCGACAACGCCAAATTCGGCCAACCGGAAATCAACCTCGGCGTGCTCCCGGGCATGGGCGGCACCCAGCGCCTGACCCGCGCCGTGGGCAAAGCCAAGGCCATGGAAATGTGCCTCAGCGGGCGGATGATCGATGCGGTGGAGGCTGAGCGCTGCGGCATCGTCGCGCGGATCGTGCCGAGCGATGAACTGCTCGACGAGGCGCTGAAGGTCGCCGCGGTGATCGCCAGCAAATCGTTGCCGATTGCGATGATGATCAAGGAAAGCGTCAACCGTGCCTTTGAGGTTAACCTGACTGAAGGCGTGCGCTTCGAGCGCCGGGTGTTCCATGCGGCGTTTGCCACGCAGGATCAGAAGGAAGGCATGGCGGCGTTTGTCGCCAAGCGCGCGCCGGAGTTTCAGGGCAAATAATGCGTTGACCTGACTGACGCCTTCGCGAGCAAGCCCGCTCCCACACTGGATCTGCGTCGTACACAAATCCAGTGTGGGAGCGGGCTTGCTCGCGAAGCTTTTGAGGCAACATCAATAGATCGCAACCTTCGGCAGCTCCTACACAGTTTTCCTGTAGGAGCTGCCGAAGGCTGCGATCTTTTGCTTTTACAACGGGTAGTTCTTCAGCTCCCGCGCAATTACCATCCGCTGAATCTCGCTCGATCCCTCGTAGATCTGGGTAATCCGCGCATCGCGGTAGTACTTCTCGACCGGATAGTCCTCCAGATACCCATACCCGCCATGAATCTGAATCGCCGAGGAGCAGACCTTTTCGGCCATTTCCGAGGCGAACAGTTTGGCCTGTGAGGCCTCCGACAGGCACGGTTTGCCCGCCGTGCGCAGGCGCGCCGCGTGCAGGATCATCAAGCGCGCCGCGTTGATTTGCATGTGCATGTCGGCCAGCAGGTTGGCGATGCTCTGGTGTTCGTTGATCGGCTTGCCGAACTGGATGCGATCGCGGGAATACACCAGCGCCGCCTCAAACGCGGCCCGGGCGATGCCCAAGGCTTGCGCAGCAATGCCGATGCGGCCGCCTTCGAGGTTGGACAGGGCAATCGCCAGACCCTTGCCGCGCTCGCCGAGCAGATTGGCCTCGGGAATGCTGCAGTTGTTCAGGGTCACCGCGCAGGTATCGGAGGCGCGAATCCCCATTTTGTGTTCGGTGCGATCGACGATGAAACCCGCAGTATCGGTGGACACCAGGAACGCGGAAATGCCTTTCTTGCCCAGATCCGGATCGGTCACCGCAAACACGATCGCCAGTTTCGCCCGTTTGCCATTGCTGACGAATTGCTTGGCGCCGTTGATCACCCACTGGCCGTCGCGCAGTTCGGCGCGGGTGCGCAGGTTGTGCGCTTCGGAACCGGCCTGCGGTTCGGTGAGGCAGAAGCAGCCAATCGTCTGGCCACTGGCGAGATCCGCCAGCCAGGTCTTTTTCTGTTCTTCGCTGCCGTAATTCATCACCGGCCCGCAGCCCACCGAGTTGTGGATGCTCATGAACGCACCGGTGGCGCCGTCGCCGGCAGAAATCTCTTCCACCGCCAGCGCATAGGCCACGTAATCGACATAAGTGCCGCCCCATTCCTCGGGCACCACCATGCCGAGCAAACCGAGTTCGCCCATCTTCGCCACCAGCGCGTCGTCGATCCAGCCGGCCTTTTCCCAGGCTTGCGCGTGAGGTGCGATTTCGCCACGGGCGAAGTCCCGGGCCATGTCGCGGATCATCACTTGTTCTTCAGTCAGTTCGAGATCGTGCATGGCTCAGCTCCCGCTCTCAGTAAAACCGTGGAAGAAACTCGCGACATGCCCGGCGTCCAGCGCAGCAAGGGTCGGCGGGTTCCAGCGTGGTGTCTTGTCTTTGTCGATCAGCAGGGCGCGCACGCCCTCGATCAGGTCGCCGCGTTCGAACCACTGGCGATCCAGATGCAGTTCGAGGGCGAAACAGTGTTCCAGGCTCAGGTGCCGACCGCGACGGAGCATTTCCAGGGTCACGGCCATCGCCAGTGGCGAGCGGGTCTCCAGCAGGTCAGCGGTGGTGGTCGCCCACTCATGGCTGTCGGCGACGGTGACCGCGCGCAGTTGCTCGACGATGCTCGGCACGTCCGGCAGGGCGAAGAAGTGGTCGATGGCCGGGCGCAGTTTCTCCAGCGGTGCATCGGCCAGGGTTTGCACGCCGTTTTTCGCCAGCAGGCCCTGCAGATCCTTGAGCGGCGTGTCGCGCCATTCCAGGTGATCGAGTTGTTCGTCGAGGCTCGACAGTTTGCTGCTGTCGACAAACCAGTCCGCGAGCCCGCAGTACAACGCATCGGCCGCACGAATCTGCACGCCGCTGACGCCCAGATAGATCCCCAGTTCACCGGGAATCCGCGAGAGGAAATAGCTGCCGCCGACATCGGGGAAATAACCGATCGCCACTTCCGGCATCGCCAGACGACTCTTTTCGGTGACCACCCGCAAATCCGCACCTTGCACCAGGCCCATGCCGCCGCCGAGGACGAAACCGTCCATCAAGGCCAGCACCGGTTTGCGGTAGTGATGAAGCGTCAGGTCGAGGGCGTATTCCTCGACGAAGAAATCTTCGTGCAGCGTGTCGCCGCTTTTGAAGCTGTCGTACAGCGAACGAATGTCGCCACCGGCGCAGAACGCCTTTTCACCGGCACCGCGCAGCACCACGGCGTGCACGCTGGCGTCAGGCGCCCAGGCATCGAGTTGCTGCTGCAACTGACGAACCATGTCGAGGGTGATGGCGTTGAGACCGGCGGGGCGGTTGAGGGTCAGGTGACCGATGTGATTGCGAACCTCAGCCAGCACTTCGTCTGGCGTGGCATCCATGGACGGCGTCCGCGGGGATGAAGCCTGAGCAGTCATCACTAACTCCCTGCTTTTATTGTCTTTATTCGAGAAGCTCGCGCGCGAGCGTTGACGGATCGTAACAGTGCAAATTTGCCGTGTACAACCGGGATATGTGCAGGGGGAGTTTGCGTTTTTGCCTTAGGGAAAATCGCTATCCGCTGATGTAGGAGCTGCCGAAGGCTGCGATCTTTTGATCTTGAAAGATCGCAGCCTCGTTGCACTCGACAGCTCCTGCAGGGAGTGTGGGATGTCAGGAGAAGACTTTGCCGATGCTGCGGCGTTTGGCGTGCAGTTCGCTGGCGTGGATCAGTTGTTCGAGGTCTTCGGGGGTGACGTCGATGAACGCTTCCATGTCGGCCAATGCCAGTTTCAAATCCTCAGCGGTAATGGCCTGGCTATCGATCGGTGCCAGTGCCGGCGCTGGCTCGGCCGGGCGCTTGGGGTAACGGATGCGCGTCAGGTTGTTGTAGGCCAGGGCGCTGAGCAGCATGCAGGCGGCGGCGAGCATCACCGGTTCCATGGCTTTCCAGTCCATGGCGATGGTGGCCGGATCGGCCAGTACCAGCGTCAGCGCCAGTGCGCCGGCCGGCGGATGCAGGCAACGCAGCCAGCACATCAGGATCAGCGCCATGCCCGCCGCCAGGCAGGCGCTCCCCAAGGTGCGGCCGAGGACGTGGGCCACCAGCAGCGCGACCACGCTGGCGCACAGGTAGCCGCCGATGATCGACCAGGGTTGCGCGAGGGCGCCGGAAGACACGGCAAACAGCAACACCGCTGAGGCGCCCAACGGCCCGATCAGGTGGTACGCGACCTCGATGCCGAACACCTGACTGCACGCCCAGACGCTGAACAAAGTGCCCAGCGCCATGCCGATCGCGGCGCGGCTCCATTCGGTGGGGCGAGTGTTGATGGCGGCGGGCAACCAGCGAACGAGCATGTGAATCGGGTCCTTGCAGTAAATTCGGGGCAAAAAAAAGGACTTGTCCGTTTCGGAAAGTCCTCGAAGCGTTCCAGCTATTGGGGGAGGAACGCGCACAGTGTGCCGGGCAAATTCGATGCTGACAAATTCATATAAATGCAGTTTCAGTGCATTATTTTTGAATTATCGCCACGCGGCGTCCGCTGACAAAACACAAATACCCACCCAGCCCCGCCAGAGCGCTCAGGGCGTAGAACATGCTCGGCGCCGGCGTGTGCATCAGCAGAAACCCGCACATCACCGGACTCAGCGCACCGCCCAGTGCCGCGAGATTCTGTGCGCCGTAGTAACTGCCGCGCAGCTCTTCGGGAGCGAGGGTGTCGACGAAGAGGAAATCCGCCGGGTAAATGATCATCTCGCCGAGGGTGAAGATGAACATCGCCACGCACCAGCCGACCAGACTGTCGGCCAGGCTAAAGCCGATCAGGCCGACGATGAACAACGTGGTGCCGCCGGCAATCCAGAACCGCAGGTGCTCACGCTTGAGGAAGCGCCCGATCTGGTATTGCAGCAGGATCACCGTGATCGCGTTGCAGGCGAGCAGGGCGGCCATGGTGTCGAGGGTCTGCTGCTGCGTGTGGGTCACCAGCAGATACTGCGACAGGTACAGGGTGAAGCGGCCGTGAACCAGGGTGCTGAGCAAGCAACCGAGGGTAAACAGGATCATCGTGCGGTCGTTTTTCAGGATGATCAGCGTCTTCAGGAAGCTCTGCGGCTGGCTCGCCTGCGACAGCGGGCTGACCTCGCGAGAGACGCCCAGCAGCAGGAAAACGCTGCCAGCGGCAATCAGCCCCGCGACGATAAATGGCGCTGAAGGCTGAACCCCGGCAATCACCACGCCGATCATCGGGCCGACGGCGTAGCCGATATTGGTCAGCGTGTAGTTCAGCGAAAACGCCTTGACCCGCTGGCCGACCGGCAGGTTTTCACTGAGCATCGCTTTGGAACAGATCAGGAACAGCGCCGACGCCGTTTCACTGATGATCAGCACCAGCGTGACCAGGTACAGATTCTGCGCGAAGGTCAGCAGCATCAGGCCGACACCGCTGGAAAGCATGGTCAGGATCAATAGTTGGCGCTTGTCGAGTCGATCGATGATGTAGCCGCCGTACAGCGACAACAGCGTGGCACTGAACACGGCGATGCCCAACAGCAGACCGACATCCTGTGGGTTGAGGCCCAGTTTGTTGCTGAGAAACAAGGTCGGCAGCGGGCTGATCAGGGCACGGCTGATGACGATGCTCAGCGAGGTGATCATCAGTCGGCGGATCAGGCGGGAGTAGGTGGCCACGGCAGTGCAAATGTCCTTATTTTTATGATGAGAAACCTTGTGGGAGCGAGCCTGCTCGCGAATACCGAGTGTCAGGCGCCAACGCAGTTGACTGACAGGACGCTATCGCGAGCAGGCTCGCTCCTACAAGGGATTTGTCCTGTCAGGGCAATATCAGGTGCATGGCGCAGCGTCGCTCGGCGGCAAAACCATGCTCGACTTCTTTCTGCAAAGCGTCGAGCAAATGCGCTGCGTGCTCACCGGGTTCGACTTCCACAAACCCCATCCGCTGATAAAACGGCGCATTCCACGGCACGTCGCGAAACGTGGTCAGGGTCACCGCGCGCAATTGCTCATGGCGGGCATGTTCGATCGCAGTCAACACCAGTCGACGACCCACGCCTTGCCCCTGAAACGCCAGGCTGACCGACAGTTCTTCAATGTGCAGTTGGTTGTCGAAATCCAGCGCGCGGATAAACCCTGCGAGTTGCGCCGAGGTGTTTTCGGCGACCCAGACGTAGGCATTGTCGATGGCTTGGCGGTGTTGCGCGGCGCTTGCCACGTCGGTGTCGGCAAGCCAGGCGAGGGTAGGATCTGTGCGAAACAGCTCGGCGGCCGAGCGTTCGATGGCGGGGAGGGCGGCGGCATCATTCTGCCGCGCCCGGCGTACAACAAAACTCATGGTAAACAGTCCCTGTAGAAGCTGCCGCAGGCTGCGATCTTTTTCCTGAAAGCGCAAAAGATCGCAGCCTCAATCAGTTCCTACAAGGGCTTCAGATACAACAGCACGTAATCGTTCTTGTCGAAACGCCCGGTCAGCACCGGTTGCAGGCTGGCCAGCGGGGTGCCTTGCAGCGATTGCAGGTCCTTGCTGTCCATCATCAGCCAGACCGGGGCTTTGAGGGCTTCGAGTTGCTGCACCGTTTCGGTGAACTGCGGTTGCAGGTCCTGCTCGACGTTGACCATGAACTTGATCGCCTTGGCGTCTTTGCCCATGCCGTGCAGCACCAGCGGGGCCGGGTTCTGCTGCACCTGCGCGAAGGCAGCACGACTGAACGCCTGCGTATCGTACAGACGTCGCTCCACCGGTTCGAACACCGCGGCATACACCGTCCACAAGGCTAACACCGAGCACAGCGCCAACACTTCGGCCCGCCAGCGCGGGATCATCAGACGCGCCAACGCGAGCAATTGCAGAACGCCGAGCACGACCAGCACCAAGGTGATGCCGTCGAGTTGCTCGGGAAAGCGGCGCTTGGCAACCAGCAGGGCCACCATCAACAGCCCTGGCGTCACCAGCCAGATTCCTTGAATTACCCCACGCAATACGCGGAACACCCGACCGTGCACAACCTGGAACGGGTACGCCGCGATGATCGCCGCCATCGGCAACATCGGCAGCAGGTAACGCGCCTTCTTCGCCTGTGGAATCGACAGGCCGACCATGACGATCAGCCCGGCGGCGGCGCAATATTGCACCAGACGCAAGGCCGGCCCGCGCTGATGCGGCTTGCTCAGCCAGGTCGCGGCCAACGCCAGAATCGCCAGCGGATACGCCAGTGCGTAGTTACCGATGGAGCTGGTGAAGTAATACAGCGAACCACTGACGCCCTCACTGCCGTCCATGCGCCCCATGAACTGCATACGAATCACGTCTTGCAGGAAGGCTTCGCCACCGCTGAGTTTCGCCAGCCACAACAGCAGGCTGACACACGCTGCGAGTAACACAGAAGCGATCACGCCGAACACGAAGAGGCGTTTCCACTCACGGTTGAGCAGGTAGTAACTGCAGAGCATGCCGGTCGGTACCACCAGGCCGATAGGCCCGCGAATCCCGAAGCCCAGCAACAACAGGACAAAGATCAGCGGCCAGCGCCGGCGCGAGCCGAAGTGGTCGTGCGCATAGCCCAGATAAAACACCGACAGCGCCACGGCGGCGAGCATCAGGTCTTGCGACACCGCGCGCACTTCGGTGACGAAGGTGCTGGTGAGCATCAACAGCGCGATGCTGATCAGGGCCCAGCGCTGCGAATGCACCGCCAGCAAACGGTACATCAATGTCACGATCACTCCACCGGCAATCGCGCTCGGCAGCCATGCCGTGAGGGTGTTGACCGCGCCAAAGGGCAACGACAACAACCAGATGAACAGCGTCGAAAGCGCCGAATAGTCGGCATACGGCTCACCGTAAGTGGTCGGGAATACCGTTGGCCCGTGTCGCAACATTTCCTGGGCAAACAGTACGAAACGTGAATCGAAGCCAATGGGCGCCTGTCCGTAAACCCCGGCGATGAACAGCAACAGTGCCAGCAGCCCTGCGATCAGGGACTGCCGGCGGATGACAGGCGACAACGTGATCAAGCGACGTCCGCTTTGTCAGACCATTGCTGCAGCGGCATCGGCAGTTTGCGCGAATCACCACGGCCGATCGGGAAGTACTTGAAGCCATTGCGCGCCAGACGCTCGGCGTCGTACAGGTTGCGGCCGTCGAAAATCACTGGGGCTTTCAGGCGTTGCTCGATCAGGTCGAAATCCGGCGCCTTGAACTGCTGCCATTCGGTGCAGATGATCAGCGCATCGGAACCCGCCAGCACCGATTCCGGGGTGCCCATCAGCATCAGTTTTTCTTCGTTCGGGTACAGATGCTGGGTTTCCTGCATGGCTTCCGGGTCGAACGCGCGCACGCTGGCGCCGGCAGCGAACAGCGAGTCGAGCAGTACGCGGCTCGGCGCGTCGCGCATGTCGTCGGTGTTTGGCTTGAACGCCAGGCCCCACAGGGCGAAGGTCTTGCCGCGCAGATCACCTTTGTAGAACGCATTGATGCGGTCGAACAGCTTGTGCTTCTGCCGCTCGTTGATCGCTTCGACCGCTTGCAGCAGGTCGCTGGAGCAATGCGCCTGTTCGGCACTGTGGATCAGCGCGCGCATGTCTTTGGGGAAGCACGAACCGCCATAACCGCAGCCCGGGTAGATGAAGTGGTAACCGATGCGCGTGTCGGCACCGATGCCCTGACGCACCGACTCGATGTCGGCGCCCAGGTGTTCGGCCAGTTCGGCGATCTGGTTGATGAAGCTGATCTTGGTCGCCAGCATGCAGTTGGCGGCGTACTTGGTCAGCTCGGCGCTGCGCAGGTCCATGAACATGATGCGGTCATGGTTGCGGTTGAACGGCGAGTACAGGTCGCGCATCACATCTTGCACTTCGTCACCTTCGCAGCCGATGACGATGCGGTCCGGACGACGGCAGTCGGCCACCGCCGAACCTTCCTTGAGGAATTCCGGGTTGGAGACGATATCGAACTGCAACTCACGACCGGCCTTGTCCAGCGCGGCCTGAATGTGCGCACGCAAGGTGTCGCCGGTGCCAACCGGTACGGTGGATTTTTCCACCAGGATCAGCGGCTGCTCACGATGGCGCGCCACGGCGTCACCCACCGACAACACGTATTTCAGATCGGCCGAGCCGTCTTCGCTGGAGGGTGTACCCACGGCGATGAACGCCACGCGACCGTGTTGTACGGCGAGCTTTTCATCCGAGGTGAAATGCAGGCGGCCGGAGTCCAGGCCTTCGCGCACCAAGCTCGACAGGCCCGGTTCGAAGATGCTGACGTGACCCTGGCGCAGCAGTTCGACTTTCTTCTGATCGATGTCCATGCACACGACGTCGTGACCGACTTCGGCCAACACGGCGGCCTGCACCAGGCCAACATAACCGCTACCAAATACTGTGATTTTCATGGAGCACTCCTGAATTCGGGCGCACGAGACGGACGAGTGTTAATAGTGATGACCCCGAGCATGACCAGTGCCACGCCCAGCGATTTAGTGAAACTGAACGATTCGTTGAACAACGGCAGACTGGCCGCCAGCAGGTACACCAGCGCGTAGCTGATGCTCAATAGTGAATAAGCCCGGCCCAGCGGCAGATCGCGCAAGGCCGCAAGCCAGCAGAGCATCGACAGGGCGTAGGCGAAAATCGCCGCCACCACCACGGCCATTGCCGACAGATCGACACTGCCGGTGCTCAGCGCCGTCAGCCATTGTTCCGGTTGTGGCAGGCGCGTCATGCTCCAGCGCATGCCCAGTTGAGCGCCACTGACCAGCATTACGCTGCCCAGAGCAAAACCGATTCCACGCGCCTGGTTCATGACTGTTGCCCCAGCAAAACCACGCCGCCGATCACCAGCGCCACGCCCAGCCAATGCTGGCGGTCGATGGGCTCGCGAAAGACGAAGCGGGCAATCAGGGTGATCAGCACGAAGTTGAGGCTGAGCATCGGGTAAGCGATGCCCACTTCAAGACGTTGCAACACCAGCAGCCAGACCAGCAGCCCGCTGCCGAGTGAAAACAGCGCCAGCCACAACCACGGCGAACGCAGTTTGTCGCCCCACGACGAATCAACGCCGCGCCAGCTCTCCACGGCGAATTTCTGCGCGACTTGCCCCAGGCACGTCAGCAGACACGCCGTCAGTAACAGCAACCAACTCATGACGGATCCTTGGGCAGCACCATGATCACCAGATTGCCTGATTCATAACGGGTACCGTCCTTGGGCAGCAGGTCCAGCTCTTCGAGCTCGTCCTGGCCCTTGACGCGCATCAGCACGCCGACCGAGCCGCTGCGGCGCGCTTCACGTACCCATTGTTGAACGTTGTCCTTGGTGAGTCGGCGTTCAGCGCCTTCCGGGTAGGACAGACCGTATTTGAGTTCGCCGACCGTGTTGTACAGCGCGACCTCTGGTTGTTTCATGCGCCAGGCCAGCGCTGCCGCCGCACCCAGATCATTGCTCAGCAGATGCGTGGCGCCGGACAGTTCGGTGACATGGTGGCGGATGAACTGATCCGGGGTTTTGTTGGCCACCACCGACTTGGGCAATGCCGCCGGTAGGATCCCGGCCAGCAACAGACTGCCCAGCGCCGGTGCCGCCCAGCACTGCAACGGCAGGAACGCTTGCGCCAGGTTGGCGATGATCCAGCCGATCAGGGCGATGAACACCAGTACCAGGCTGTGCAGTTCGTGGTCGTACACCGGTTTGTTCAATTGCAGGTAAACCAGTGCGATCAGCGTGACCACACCCAGCAACAGGTTCAGCAGGCCGTTGATCCCCAGTGCCCGACCTTGTTCCAGACGCAGGCGATCAGCCAGCGCATTACCCAGCAGCAGTGCCAATGGCAACAGGCACGGCAGAATGTAGGTCGGCAGCTTGCCGTTGCTCAGGCTGAAAAAGCCCAGCGGCAGCCACAACCACAACAACAGAAAGACCATGTTCGGCTGGGCCCGGGTTTGCCAGGCTTGCTTGAACGCGGTCGGCAACAGGCCAACCCACGGCAGACTGAACGCCACCAGCAGCGGCAAGTAGAACCACCACGGTGCATCGTGCTGCGCATCGTCACCGGCAAAGCGGCGGATGTGTTCGTGCCAGAAGAAGAACCGCCAGTAATCCGGTTCCCGTGCGTGCACCGCCAGCGCCCACGGCAAGCTGACGATGATCGCGATGGCGATCGCCACCGGGCCGAACACCAGCAGTTCGCGCCAGCGTTTTTGCCAAAGCATCCACGGCAACGCGATCAGTACCGGCAGCAACCAGGCGAGAAAGCCCTTGGTCATGAAACCCATGCCGCAGGCCAGCCCCAGCAGCGCCCAGGCGCCCAGCCGTTGCCCGGTGCTGCGGCTGTCGAGCGCAAACCGCAGCGCCACCAGGCTCAGGTTGACCCAGAAGGTGAATTGCGGATCGAGGTTGGCGTAACCGGCCTGACCGGCGACGACGGTGAAGCTCATATAGAGCAGGGCGCAGACGAAGCTCTTGCGCGGATCGTTCCACAACCGGCGCGCGACCAGGTAGGCCAGCAGCACACTCAACGCCGTGCTGAGTGCCGACGCGAAGCGCACGCCGAACAGGTTCTGTCCGAACAATTCCTGGCCGATGGCGATCATCCAGTAGCCGGCAATCGGTTTCTCGAAATACCGCAGCCCCATGAAATGCGGCGACACCCAGTTGCCACTGAGCAGCATGTCCTGGCTGATCTGTGCGTAGCGGGTTTCGTCGGGGATCCACAGGCCATGGGTGCTCAACGGCAACAGATAGGCCAGCAGACAGAGGCCGACCAACAGTGGCAGTGCCCAGCGTCTGGTCATGCGCCTTGCACTCCCAGCCAGCCTTCACGGCCTTCGAGCACACCGCGTTGCACGCGGCCCACGGGCAGGGTGTTGAAAAACTCGGGCAACAAGTCGCCCAAGGGTTTGAAGTCAATGTGGCGCTGGCGTGCATCGGCCAGCAATTGACGAAAGTCCTGAGCCATCAGAATCCCTTCTACTTCGGCATGAATGGTGTAGACGTTAAGTGCTTGCGCCTGGAACCGGTCGAGGATAAAGGAGTTGAAGTCCTTCGCCGCCACGTGCGGGCCGACGACTTCGTCGAAGGTCGGCAGGTCCACCGGAATCTGCGGAGTGCCCAGCGAACCGTCCGCCAGCAGCGGACGGAACAGGCTCTGCCCGCGACAATCGCTGTTGTAGCGAAAGACGAAGGCCTGTTTGGCCTCGATCACGCGCTCGTCCGCACGCCAACCGGCGGCGGCCGAACACTGGATCTTTTCTCCGAGGATGTCGCTCAACGTGTCGACGCCCTGACGAATCTGTTCGATCAGTTGGGCATCGCTCCAACGCCCGGCGTTGGCCTGCCAGCCATGGTGATCCCAGGCGTGCAGGCCGACTTCGTGACCGGCGTCCCGGGCCTGACGCATCAGGTGCCCGAGATCACGGCCAATCGGTTTGCCGGGCCAGGCAGTGCCGGCCAGCAAAATGTCCCAGCCGTAGAGGCCGGCAGCGTTGGAGCGCAGCATTTTCCAGAGGAACTGCGGGCGGATCAGGCGCCACAGATGCCGACCCATGTTGTCCGGGCCGACACTGAAGAAAAACGTTGCCTTGACCTGCGCCTCGTCGAGCATCTCCAGCAGCCGCGGCACACCTTCTCGGGTGCCACGGTAGGTGTCGACATCGATACGAAGACCTGCCTGCATTACTTCTTGTCCGCGATTTCGAGCATGGCTTCACGCAGGAAGAAGTCCAGGGTGTTGCCGATGGTCTCGCGCATTTCCACGGTCGGCTCCCAGTTCAGCAGGCGCTTGGCGTTGGCGATGCTTGGCTTGCGGTGTTCCACGTCCTGGTAACCGGCACCGTAGAACGCCTTGCTTTCCACGTCGCGGAAACCGGCGAACGGCGGGAAGTTGTGGCGCAGCGGGTGCGCTTCGAACTGACGCAGCAGCTCTTCGCCCAGTTGACGGATGCTGGCTTCGTTGTCCGGGTTGCCGATGTTGATGATCTGGCCGTTGCACACGTCGTTGTCGTTGTCGATGATGCGCGCCAGTGCCTCGACGCCGTCAGCGATGTCGGTGAAGCAACGCTTCTGCTCGCCACCGTCGAACAGACGGATCGGCGTACCTTCCACCAGGTTCAGAATCAGCTGGGTGATGGCGCGGGAGCTGCCGATACGGGCCGAATCCAGACGATCCAGACGCGGGCCCATCCAGTTGAAGGGACGGAACAGGGTGAAATTCAGGCCCTTGGCGCCGTAAGCCCAGATCACGCGGTCCAGCAGTTGCTTGGAGACCGAGTAGATCCAGCGCTGCTTGTTGATCGGGCCAACGATCAGGTTCGAGCTGTCTTCGTCGAAGTTCTTGTCCTGGCACATGCCATAGACTTCGGAGGTCGACGGGAAGATCACGCGCTTGTTGTACTTGACGCAGTAGCGAACCAGTTTCAGGTTCTCTTCGAAGTCCAGCTCGAATACGCGCAGCGGGTTGCGGGTGTATTCGATCGGGGTGGCGATGGCCACCAGCGGCAGAACCACGTCGCACTTCTTGATGTGGTACTCGATCCACTCGGAGTGAATGCTGATGTCGCCTTCGACGAAGTGGAAGTTCGGGTGGCTGCGTAGACGGTCGATGGCGTCGGAGCCGATGTCCAGACCGTAGACTTCATAGCGGTCGTCACGCAGCAAGCGCTCGGACAGGTGGTTACCGATGAAGCCGTTGACACCGAGGATCAGCACACGAGTGCGACGTGGCGCACGACCGGATTCGGCGCCGCGCAGCAGCGAGCCATCGACCAGACCCAGTTCGTTGGCCAGTTGCGGGCCGCTGAGGTACAGGCCGTTGTCGTTGCGCTGACCGGCGTTGATCACCAGCGAGTCCTGACCGCAGGCAATGCGCAGCGGATCGACGCTGATCACGCGACCTGGCGCCTGGCCTTCGTTGCCCTTGACGACCTCGGCGCTCCAGACAATCAGTTTGTGCTCGCCCACGGCGCAGAACGCGCCCGGGTAAGGACGGGTGACGGCGCGCACCAGATTGAACAGTTCTTCAGCCGGTTTGGCCCAGACCAGTTTGCCGTCCGCCGGGGTGCGGCGACCGAACACGGTGGCTTTCGATTCGTCTTGCGGGGTTTCAGTGATCTGGCCTTGCAGCATGTTCGGCAGGGTGTCGCGCAGCAGGTCGCTGGCGGCAGTGCGCAGTTTGGCGTGCAGGGTCAGGCCGGTGTCGCTGCGGTCGATGGCAACGCGCTGCTGGGCAACGATGGCGCCAGCATCAGCGCGCTTGACCATACGGTGCAGGGTGACGCCGGTTTCGGTTTCGCCGTTGACCAGCACCCAGTTCGCCGGAGCGCGGCCGCGATAGCGTGGCAGCAACGAACCGTGCAGATTGAACGCGCCTTTTTTGGCCAGGGCCAGCAGCGGTTCGCTCAGCAGGTTGCGGTAGTAGAAGGAGAAGATGTACTCCGGGTCCAGCTTGGCGATGCGCTCGATCCACAGTGGGTGGTTGGCGTCTTCCGGCGCGTGGACCGGGATGCCTTTGTTGGCGCACAGCTGTGCAACCGAGGCATAGAACGCGTTTTCTTTCGGATCATCGGCGTGAGTGAACACTGCTGCAATGTCATAGCCGCTGTTGAGCAGGGCTTCAATGCCGGCGCAGCCAATATCGTGGTAAGCGAAGACAACAGTTTTTGCACTCATGAGAGAACCTGATCGGAAGTGGAAGAAGTAGCGGTAGAAGAAAGACCATCAACGGTGACGGCAGGGGCCGGATCGGCCGGCTGGCTGCGCAACACCTTTTCGATGAAGAAACGTGGACGGGCGCGCACATCGCTGTACATGCGGCCGAGGTATTCACCCAGCAGGCCCATGCCGATGAATTGGCCACCGGTGAACACGAACAGCACGGCGAACAGCACGAACATGCCGTCACCGGCCCAACCGGCACCGAAGGCCAGACGCAAGACAATCAACGCAATCGCGAACAGCACGCCCAAGCCGGCCATGGCGAAGCCGACGATGCTCAACAGACGCAGCGGGGTGGTGGTCATGCAGGTGACCAGATCGAACATCAGGTTGATCAGGCGCATCGGGCTGTATTTCGAGTCGCCGTGTTCACGCTCGGCGTGGGCCACGACGATTTCGGTGGTGTGACGGGCGAAGCTGTTGGCCAGGATCGGGATGAACGTGCTGCGTTCGCGGCAGGCGAGCATCGCGTCGATGATGGTGCGGCGGTAGGCGCGCAGCATGCAGCCGTAGTCGCTCATGGCGACGCCGGTGGAGCGCTGCACGGCGAGGTTGATCAGCTTCGACGGATAACGGCGCAGCGCCGAGTCCTGACGATTGCCGCGCACGGTGCCGACCACGTCGTAACCTTTTTCGGCCTCGGCCACCAGCCGCGGGATTTCTTCCGGCGGGTTCTGCAGGTCGGCGTCGAGGGTGATCACCACGTCGCCCTTGCACTGTTCGAAACCGGCCATGATCGCGGCGTGCTGACCATAGTTGCGGTTGAGAATGACCGCCACGAACGGGCTGTTTTCACGCCCGGCGGCTTCTTCGAGCATGTTCGCCGATTCGTCGCGGCTGCCGTCGTCGACCAGCACGATTTCGAAATCGTGATTCAGTTGGCGGCAGGCCGCCTCGGTACGACGCAGCAGCTCGGGCAGGCTTTCCTGTTCGTTGTAGACCGGGATGACGATCGACACGCTACGGATTGGATAAGGTTTCACAGGCGTTTTTCCATGATTTGAGCGATGGCACCGACCACCCGGTCAAGGTCTTGACCGGTCATGTCGGGGAACAGCGGAATCGAGCACAGCCGCGCCGAGTTCCATTCGGTGTTGGGCAGGTACAGGTCGGGGTCACGCTGGCGATACCAGGTGTGCAGGTGGGTGGCGATGAAATGGATACCGGTGCCGATGCCCTGATCCTGCAACGCCTTCATGAAGGCTTCGCGATCCATGCCGCAACGCTCGCTGTCGATGCGCAGGATGAACAGGTGCCAGGCGTGTTGCTGGGCATAGGCGGGCAGGGCCAGCGGTTGCACCGGCAGGCCTTCGAATTTTTGCAGGTAGCTGGTGGCCAGTTCGGTGCGCCGGGCGTTGATTTCGTCCAGACGTTGCAACTGCACCAGGGCAATCGCGGCGTTGATGTCGGCCAGGTTGTACTTGAAGCCCGGTTCCATCACTTGCGCCTGCGGCTTGCGGCCACCGGTCAGACGGTCATAGGCGTCAACGCCCAGGCCGTGGAATTTGAGCATGCGCACGCGGCTGGCGAGCGCTTCGTCGTCGGTGACGAACATCGCGCCTTCGGCACAGGTCATATTCTTGATCGCATGGAACGAGAAGATCGCCGTGCCTTGCGAACCGACGTGGCGCCCCTTGTAGCGGGTGCCGGCGGCGTGGGCGGCGTCTTCGATGACCGGGATGCCGTGCTTGTCGGCCAGGGCATACAGCGGATCAAGATCGAACGCAGCGCCGGCGTAGTGCACCGGAATGATTGCCTTGGTTCGCGGGGTGATGGCCGCTTCAATGCGCGCAGCGTCGGTCATCAGCGTGTCCCGGTCGACATCGACAAACACCGGTTTGGCGCCCAGCAGGGAGATCATGTTCGCGGTCGAAACCCAGGTCTGCGACGGGGTGATGACTTCGTCGCCCGGGCCGATGCCCAGCGCCAACAGGGTGATGTGCATGCCGCCGGTGGCCGAAGACAAGGCCACCGCGTGCTTGCAACCCACGTACTGCGCAAACTGCTCTTCGAGTGCCTGGTTTTTCGGCCCCGTGGTGATCCAGCCCGAGCGCAACACCTGCTCGACAGCGGCAATTTCCTCATCGCCAATACTTGGGCGGGAGAAGGGGAGAAACGCCTGACTCATGGGCACCTCATTACAAAAAAAATAAAGGATGGATTCACGCGGTTATTGGATCCAGCCTCAGCGTAGACACAGAAAAGCGCTCCTGCATCAATAACTTGGCAAAAAAAGCATGACGTCGGGGATTGATTGACTTTTCACGATTTGCCCGGCAGGTTGGGGCATAGCCACTACCGAACCTATGGGAATTAAGGTTATGCCGGTTTTTGTGAAAGGAACATGAAAAACCGGTTGGCGAATCGTTTATCTGTCACTTATACAGCCGCTGTTCAGGCTTCTGCCGTCCATCGCAGTTTTTTGTCGGACAGTGCCGCTCAAGTACCTTCTTTACTTCAAGTACATTGCATTTGTTAGTTGTTGTAGTGCTGTACATTTTTTACTCAAGGTTTAACGTTTGATTGATTTAGTTGCTGCAACCCCCGACGCTCCAAAAACCAACCCGATGAGCCTGTACCTCGCGCGTTTGGCGCCTTCCAGCCAACTGACCATGCGTTACGTGCTGCAAGATGCGGCCGATCGCCTGGGCTTTGAAGACATGAATGTCGAAGAGATTCCCTGGCATGCCTTGCAACCGGAAGATGTTGTAGCGCTGGTCGCTGCATTACGCGCAGACAACTACGCACCGAACACTTCTTCGTTGTATGTGAATGCGGTGCGCGGGGTGATGAATGAGGCCTGGCGCATGAGTCTGATCAGCCAGGAACATCTGTTGAAGATGCGCTCGGTCAAGGGCATCGCCGGCACGCGGCTGTCACAGGGGCGCAATCTCAAGCGCACGCTGATTCACGAATTGATGGAAGTCTGCGCCGCGGACCCGCGCCCGCAGGGCCTGCGTGATGCAGCGATCATCGCGTTGCTGTACGGCACCGGCATGCGCAAGTCGGAGTCGGTGGACCTGGATCTGAATCAGGTCGATTTCAGCGAGCGCAGCCTGTGCGTCACCGCCAAGGGCAACAAACAGTTGATCAAATACGCACCGGCATGGGCCTTCAGCAAGCTCGACGCGTGGCTCGAACTGCGCCGTTCACAGCTCAAGGAAGGCGAGAGCGACGATGCGTTCCTGTTCAACCGTATTCGCCGTGGCAGCCACATCACCCGCGAGCGGATCACCAAGCATGCGATCTACTACATCGCCCGCCAGCGCGGCACGCAGGTCGGGGTGAAGATCATGCCCCACGATTTCCGTCGCTCGTTCATCACTCGGGTGATCGAGGAGCACGACCTGTCGATCGCGCAGAAACTGGCGCATCACAGCAACATTCAGACTACCGCCAACTACGATGTGCGCGATGACAACGAGCGGCGGCGGGCGGTGGATCGCTTCGATCTCTGATCAGTTCAGGCCAAACACATGCGCCGCACCGAGTACCGACAGCTGCACCGCGCTGCCGGCGGGCGGCGCGTGCATGCCGGAGCTGCGCACCAGAATCGAACGGGGCGGATCCTGAGTCGCGGATGAGCTCAGTTCAACCGTCAGGGTGCAGGTGTTGCCGGCAAAGTCACGGTCGGTGACCAGCGCAGGGCAGCTTTGACCGTCAGACGCCACCTCGGCGATCTGCAATTGTTCAGGACGCAGCATGATCTGTGCAGCGCCGCTGAAGCCGTTGCTGTTCACCGCCACCGGACCCAGATCGCAATGCGCCCAACCCGCCTCGATTCGCGCGGGCAGGACCACCGCTTCGCCGAGAAAGTGCGCGGTCTGTTCATCCTCCGGATAGCGGTAGAGATCCATCGGATGCCCGGACTGCACCAGCCGGCCGCTGCGCATAACCGCCAATTGATCGGCAAACGACAACGCTTCGCTCTGGTCGTGGGTCACCAGAATGGTGGTGACGCCGGCGTCTTCGAGCAGGCGCGCGACCATTTTGCGCATGGCACTGCGCAAACCGGTGTCGAGGGCGGAGAACGGCTCGTCCAGCAGCATCAGCCGTGGCTGTTGCGCCAGTGCACGGGCCAGCGAGACCCGCTGTTGCTGGCCACCGGACAATTCGTGGGGCCAACGGTTGGCCATGTTGGCGTCGAGGGCGACGCTGTCCATCAACTCAAGGATGCGCTGGGTGCGGGCCGCACCGGTCAGGGCCAGGCCGAAACCGATGTTCGCCGCCACCGTCATGTGCGGGAACAACGCGCCGTCCTGCGGGACGTAGCCGATCTGCCGTTGATAGGCCGGCACTGCGTGGCTGCGGTCGACCAGCGTCTGGCCGTTGAGGGTGAGGCTGCCGCTGTCGGGAAACTCGAAGCCGGCGATCATTCGCAACAGCGTGGTCTTGCCGGAACCGGAGGGGCCGACTATCACCGTGCGGCTGCCGGTCGGCACGTTGAGGCTGACGTCGTCGAGCGCCTTCTGCGCGCCGAAGGTTTTACTGAGGTTGAGCAGTTCGAGAGCGTTCATCGGCCAGCGGTACGCCTGGATTGGTGATAGAGAATGGCCGTCAGCGGCAGTGAAAGCAGGATCATCAAGAACGCGTAGGGCGCGGCGGCGGCGTAATCGATTTCGCTGGTCATCGCCCAGAAACCGGTGGCGAGGGTGCGTGTGCCGTTGGGCGCCAGCAGCAGGGTCGCGGTCAGTTCGTTGGTGATCGCCAGAAACACCAGCGCTGCACCTGCCGCCGCGCCGGGGGCCGCCAGGCGTACGGTGATCAGCCACAATGCGCGTATCGGCGAGCGGCCAAGGCTTTGTGCGATGTTTTCCAGCTCGACCGGGGCCTGTGCGAAACCGGCGCGCAGGCTGACCAGTGCTCGCGGCAAGAACATCAGCAGGTAAGCCAGCAGCACGGTGATGGTGGTCTGGTAGATCGGCCGGGCGAAATGGATGGTCACAGTGACCAACGCCAGCGCGACGACAATGCCGGGCAGGGAGCTGGTGATGTAGTTGCAGCCTTCCAGCAAGCGCTGCAGTTTGCCCGGCGAGCGGATCGACAGCCACGCGATGGGAATCGCCGCGACACTGGTCAGCAATGCGCCGGCCACTCCGTAAGACAAGGTCTGCAGCAGCGCCGGCAGCAACTCGTCACCTTGCCAGACCTGCACACCACCGGCCACCAGCCAGCGGCCCAGCGTGAGCAACGGCACACCGAGCGCGAGCAGGCAGGTCAAGGTTTGCAGCAGTAACGCGAGAGTTGTCGCGCCACGCCCCAGTTGCACGCTGCGCTGGTCCCGGGCGCTGCCGGAACCGACTCGCGCATAGCGGGCGTTGCCACGGGCGGCAGATTCGGCGGTGAGCATCGCCAGACAGCACAGCGCCAGAACGCCAGCGAGCATGTTGGCCGCCGGGCCGTTAAACGTCGATTTGAACTGATCAAAGATCGCCGTGGTGAAGGTGTCGAAACGGATCATCGCGTACAAGCCGTACTCGGCCAGCAAATGCAGACCGACCAACAACGCGCCACCGCAGATTGCCAAGCGCAATTGCGGCAACACCACCCGAAAGAACACCGCCCACGGCTTGAGTCCCAAGGATTGCGCGACGTCTTCAATCGCCGGATCGAGACGGCGCAAGGTCGCGGCAATCGGCAAATACAGAAACGGGAAATAGGCGATCACCGACACCAGCACACCGGCCGGCAGACCGTGGATCGACGGAATCAGGCTGACCCACGCATAACTGTGGACGAACGCCGGCACGGCCAGCGGTGCGACCGCCAGCACTGACCACAAGCGGCGGCCAGGCAGGTTGCTGCGTTCGGTCAGCCAGGCCAGGGTGGTTCCGAGCAGGATGCACAGCGGCAGGGTGATCAGCACCAGCAGCACGGTGTTGATCAGCAATTCGCCGACCCGCGGGCGAAAGATCAGAGCTTCGATGGTCGCCCAGCCGGTGTACCACGCAACGCCGATGACGAACGCGATCGGCAGCAGGGACAACAAAGACACCAGCACCGCCGAGCTCACCACCCACGAACTGCCACGCCCGGCCAGCGTGCGGGGCGGGTGAAGGAGGCTGGCGGCGGCCGTCGCAACGGCCGGTGCAGGCAAGGTTTCGGGCATCACTTAGAGCAATCCGGCCTGGGTCATCAGCTCGACGGCTTTTTTGCTGTCGAGGGTCGACGCATCGACTTTCGGCGCGTCGAGGGTTTTCAGCGGAGTCAGCTTCGGATTGGACGGCGCGTCTTTACCCACGGCGTATTCGAAGGAGGTGCCGGTTTCGAGAACTTCCTGACCTTCCTTGCTGGTGATGTATTTGACGAACTTCTGCGCTTCATCCTGATGCTTGCTCGAGGCCAGCACGCCAGCGCCGGAGGTGCTGACGAACGCGCCCGGATCCTGATGTTTGAAGTAGTACAGTTTGGTGTTTTTGCTGTTTTCGCCGGTCTTGGACTGATCAACGAAGCTGTAATAGTGATAGATCACGCCGCTGTCGATCTGTCCGGCGTTCACCGCTTTCAGTACCGCACTGTTGCCGCGATAGATCGTGGCGTTGGTCTTCATGCCCTTGAGCCATTCCAGGGTGGCAGCTTCACCTTTCTGTTGCAGGACGGCGGCGACGATCGCCTGGAAGTCCGCGCCAGCCGGGGAGGCGGCCCAACGGCCTTTCCAGGCCGGGGTGGCAAGGTCGAGCAGGGATTTGGGCAGGTCTTTTTCAGTCAACTTGCTTGGGTTGTAGACGAACACGGTGGAACGGGCGGCGATGCCGACCCAATTGCCGTGGGCCGGACGGTAGGCGGAATCGACTTGCTCAAGGGTTGTCGGCGCCAACGGGGCGAACAGTTTGGCGTTGTCCACCAGCACCATCGCCGGGGAATTCTCGGTGAGGAATACGTCTGCCGGCGAGGCCGCGCCTTCCTGCACGAGCTGGTTGCCCATCTCGGTGTCATCGCCGTTGCGAATGGTCACCGGAATGCCGGTTTCCTCGGTGAAGCCGGCCACCCAGGCCTTGGTCAGCGTTTCATGCTGCGCGTTGTAGACCACCAGACCCACCGAATCGGCGGCAAAAGCCTGCCCGGTGCCGAGCAACGCAGTGGCCAGCAATGCGCGCTTGAAGAAGGATGGAAAGCGTGGATTCATTCGGGCAGCTCCTGTTTTCAGACGTTATGAGCAAACCCTCGCAGGAAACAATGCGAACGATTTGCAAGTGTCGAGTCGCGGCAATGTAGGGTGGCAAATGAGAAAAAAACGTCAAAGAAGCCGTTAATACTTGTCATTGCCATTCAAATTTACCGCGACTCTCTCCTTTTGTCTTAACGTCATTGCTCAGGAGTGGGGGATGTAAGCCACGCTCTGGTCTGCACGCCCGTGGAATACCTGTTCGCCACGGGTCGGGGTGGTGGTGATGACCTGATGATCAGCCTTCAGCGCATCCAGTGGCACGGCGTCACCGGAACGGTATTGCGCCACGAAAATCGTGCGTTGCGGATCCCAATGTTCCCCGCTGGTGCGTTGCAGCCAGGCGATCAGCGTCGCGGTGTCGCCATTGTGCGGGAAGTCCTCGATCGTTTCCGGCACGTAGTAGAACGGTGCACCACCGGTTTGCAGATACATCGGTACTTTGTTGTCGACCTCGATCATGACCATGCGCCATTGATTCAACGGTGCCTGCTGACTGGCCTGCTCGCGTACCTGCTCGCCGAAGCGGATGACACCGCCGCCGCTGTTGGTCCACGGGTAAAGCACACCCAGTACCGCAGCGAGCAACACAGTAGTGACAGCGAAGCCGATCTTCAGCCCACGGCCTTCGCTGTTGCGGGCGGCCATGCGCCGGGTCACCCACCAGGCACCCAGCAATTGCGCGAAGGGCACCAGCGGCAAGACGTAATAGCTGCGGCGACTGCCACTGGCGGTGAAGAACAGCATCAGCAGCGCGAGCCCTTGAATCAGCCAGCGGGTATCCGGTTCGATGTGCTTCCAGTTGCGCGCGGCCACCCACAAGGCGATCAACCAGCACGGCGCCCATGGCAGGGTGTAGACCGGCAGGTAGATCAAGTAGGTGTAAATCGGCCCGAACTGATCGAACGGCTGGAAAAACCGCACGACGTTTTCACGCAGCACCAGACCGAGGCCGCTTTGTTCGTAGTTGGGCGCACCGTAGAGGTGAGACAACAGGAACGGCGCCATGTAAAACGCCCCGGCGATCAATAGCGCGCCGAACAGTCGCAGGTTCAGATGACGTTTCCAGCGGTGTTCGCTGAGCAGGTGCGGCAGCAGCACCAGCCCCGGCAGGATGAAACCGATCAGGCCTTTGAACAGCGAGGTCAGCGACAGCAAGCCGAAGAACACCACGTAGCGCCAGAAGCGGGTGTCATCCGGGCCGCGCCAGTACCACCAGACTGCCGCCAGCACGCCGCAGACGGTGAGAATGTCGGCGGTGGCGACTCGCGCCCAGAACACGAAATAGAAGGTGGTCGCGAGCATCCAGCCGGCGATCAGCCCGGTGCCTTTGCGAAACAGTTGCTCGCCAAGCAGATACACCAGCCACACGCTGAACCACGCGGAAATCACCGAAGACAGACGCAACGACCAGTGCCCCAGTCCGCCGGTGAACCACGAGGTGGCGGTGATCAGCCAGTACGACAGCAGCGGTTTGTCGTAATAAGGACTGCCTTTGAGATAGGGATCGAAATAGTCGCCGCTTTGCAGCATCTGCAAGGCGATGTTGGCCCAGCGGGTTTCCGGCCCCCACAGCTCGCGACTGCCCAGACCGAGCAATAACAGCAGGGCAGTCGCCGCCAGCAGAAGCAGCAACGCGCCCCGATCTTTTTTGTCTGCGGTCATGGTTTGCTCTGGGCAAAGATAAAGATTTCCAAGTTGCCGCGCCGGAAGTGCTGACCATCGATCGGCAACAGCTCCAGTTGTTGCTCGTCAGAGGTGCTGTTGACGCGCATCACCACGCCCACCGAGCCTTTTTTGCGCGCTTCGGTCATCCATTCGCCTACGCCGTCGAGGCTGACCTTGCGTGAGGCCATGGCCGGGTCATCGAGGCCGTACTTGAGCTCGCCAACGGTGTTGAACAGGTCGACTTGCGGGCGGCGCAAACGCCATGACAATGCGGAAGCGGCTCCCAGGTCGTTACTCAGCAACGAGCTGGTTTCGCTCAGTTGCTGCTGATGTTCGGCAATGAACTGATCCGGCATCTTGCTGTTGACGATGGTCGCCGGCATCGCCGCTGGCAGCAATGCGACGAGCAGGCCGATGCCCAACGCCGGCATCGCCCACAACGTCAGTGGTCGCAAGGCTTGCAGCGAACCGGCAATCAGCCAGCCGAGCAGCACGATATAGCCCAGCGACAGGCTGAACATTTCGGTGTGTTCGTAAATTTCACGGGTCGCTTGCAGATAAATCAGCGCGATCAGTGCGGCGATGGCCAGCACTACGTTGACCACACCGTTGATGCGCAAGACGCGGCCGTTCTGGCGTTCGAGCCAGCCCATCAGAGTGTGCCCCATCAGCAAGGCCAAGGGCAGCAGGCACGGCATGATGTAGGTCGGCAATTTGCCGCTGCTCGCGCTGAAAAAAGCCAGCGGCAGCAGGAACCACAAGGCGAGGAAGGCGATTTTCGGATCACGCTTTTCGCGCCAGGTACGCAGCAGCGTCGAAGGCAACAGCAGTGCCCACGGCAAGGTGGCCGCAAACAGCAGCGGCAGGTAGAACCACCATGGTCGTGCGTGCTGTGCGTCTTCACCGGCGGCGAAGCGGCGGATGTGTTCGTGCCAGAAGAAGAACCGCCAGAAATCCAGTTCACGCGCATGCACGGCCAGTGCCCATGGCACGCTGACCAGCGCGGCCACCGCCACGGCAACCAGTCCATAACGCACCAGTTCACCGAAGCGCCGTTGCCAGATCATGTAGGGCAGGGCGATCAGCACCGGCAGCATCAGGGCGAGGAAACCCTTGGTCATCAGGCCCATGCCGCAGGCAAATCCCAACAAAGCCCAGCCGCCCAGACGCGCGCGCGGGGTGTTGCTGTCGATGGCAAACCAGATCGCCACCAGACTCAGGTTGACCCACAAGGTGAACTGCGGATCGAGGTTGGCATAGCCGGCTTGTCCTGCGATCAGGCCGAAGCTCATATAAAGGAGGGCGCACGCGGCGCTGATTCGCGGGTTGTTCCACAGGCGCCGGGCCAAAAGGTAGGCCAGCCACACACTAACCCCGGAGCTGAGTGCCGAGGCGATGCGCACGCCGAACAGGTTTTCACCGAAAATCGCCTGGCCGATGGCGATCATCCAGTAGCCGGCGATCGGTTTTTCGAAGTAGCGAATGCCCATGAAGTGCGGCGCCACCCAGTTGCCGCTCTGCAGCATTTCCTGGCTGATCTGCCCATAACGGGTTTCATCGGGAATCCACAGGCCGTGGGTCATCAGCGGCAACAGATAAAACACCACGAATGCCAGCACCAGCCCGGGTATCGCAAAGCGTTCGATCAGCGTGCTCTGGTGGAGGCGCGGCAAATTCAACGCCGCATGGTGCAGCGGTTTGTTCTCAGACGTCATGACTGGACCTTGGTGCAGTACAAAGTGTGCGTTTCAGTGGCGGCCTGGCGATTTCCGTAGCAGGCGCGGCACTGGGTTGAATGAATGCAGAGGCGAGCACGGCCGATGGGCGTGCCCTGCATTCAGAGAACGGGTCTGCTTCCAGCGTTAAGTTCTCCTCGAGAAGACAAGCTTTAAAATTTAATTTTTTCCAGTTCTGGAAAGTAAAAAACATTTCTTATTAAAAATTCATAGGCACCAATGCGCCGTGCCAGAGCATTGGCTGAGTCATGGCCTTATTTAATTAAGTCTGATGATTACTTGGTCAATCGTTGCCAACCCTCGGGGTTCATGATGCCGATTACTTCAAGTTTTCCTTGCGCATCTATCCGGGCCAAAACAGTGCTGCCATATTCGGAGGCGACCGCGCGCGGGTAACCGGTCTGCCGTTCGAAATCGGCAATGCAGCCGCTGTGGGTTACCAGAATCATGTTCTGTCCCGGGGTCTTGTGCGCCACCAATTCATTGCGCATCGTCGGGCCACAGGTTTCCAGCCATTCCGCCGCCACGGCATCGTGGCCGAGCATGTAATGCGCAGTCTGCAGGGTGCGCGTCAACGGGCTGCTGAAGAACTGGGTCTTTTCCAGGCCCAGTTGCGTAAAGCCACGGCCTACCTGGGCTGCAGCAATGCTGCCAGCCTGGGTGATACCGTCTGCCGGCCCCAGACAGGTATTGGTCGAGCGGTCGCAACGTTCGGTATGTCGCACCAGTGCGACGACCTCACCGGCCTGCCAGGCCTTCACCCATTCCAGGGTAGCCGACGCACTCGCATAGCGCAGGTTGGCGGGCGAACGTTGTATCCAGACGAAGCCGCAAATCAGTGTAATCAACAGCAAACCGACAGCAATGATTGCCCAGGTGCGCGGACGAGACAGATCCCATCGCCTGGACGCTGATTGTACGTGTACTAATTCAACCACGACGTTGCCCCTTGTCATTCCCGAGTTCCACTCAGTACACGCGCAGTGCAACGTAAGCTCCAGGAGGTTAGTTACTTTACGGTGGTCTACTTGAATGGCTGCTGAACACTACGTTCAGAGTCGTGGCGGAGCAGTGAAGAACATGTGAAAAATTTGCGAGGTCCGGCGTGTGTTAACTAAAACGGCTATTTGATAAACAAACTCAAATACCCGTTTTGTTTGTTTTAAACACTTAACAACAACGCCGGGCAAGGCGAAGCTGCGAATATTGGTCAACATCGTCGCGCCGCCCCTTGCAGCCCTGACATCAGCACTGGAGTCATTGAACCGGATGGACCTCAAGCAAAGCCTCGCCAATCGGATTGTGATTGTGTTCGCCTTGATGAGCGCGGTGGTGGCCGGTGTCTTCGCGATGGGCATTGTGGCCACGGTGCATGTCGTCGAGCACAAGTTGACCATGACCGCCCTCAGCGGTGGACTGCGCCGCTTGTTGGCGATGGACGACATCAATCAATGGCGCCACGAGCCGGAAAAGAGCGAACTGTTTTTTTTCGAGAACGGACCGGGGCCCATGGCACTGACGCCGCAATTGGCAGCACTGCCCCAGGGGTTTCAGGAGATCACCTTCAACGGTGACGATTTCTACGCGATGGTCGAGGCGGTCGGCGGACGCAAGTATGTGCTGCTGCGCAATCAGGAAAGCTTCGAACAGCGCGAGCACCTGCTGTTCGTGGTTGTAATAGTCGGGTTCATCCTCAGCGTCATGCTGGCCGTCGCGCTCGGCAGGCTGCTGGCGCGGCAGGTCATGGCGCCGGTGATTCGCCTGGCGGGGCAGGTGCGGCATCGTGATCAGTTGATCGCGTTGGCGCCGGCCCTGCATCCGGACTACGCCGATGATGAAGTAGGGGAGCTGGCCCTGTCTTTCGACCAGACACTCGGCCGGTTACGCGAAACCCTGAATCGGGAAAAGCTCTTCACCAGCGACGTCAGCCACGAACTGCGCACGCCGTTGATGGTTCTGGCCAGCTCGTGCGAGCTGTTGCTGGCCAACCCTTCGCTGGATCAGCGTTCCACTCAGCAGGTCAAACGCATTGCCCGGGCCAGCGTTGAAATGCGCCAACTGGTCGAAACTTTCTTGATGCTGGCGCGCAAGCCGGAAGAGCTTGGTACCGAATCCACCTGCACACTCAAATCGATCGCCGATGCCCAGGTGGAAATCTGGGGGCGACTGATTCGTGAAAAGGGTCTGGAATTCATCTACGAGCCGCAACTGGCGGGCACCACGCGTTATGACCTGACATTCTTGCAGTCGGTCATGGGCAATCTGCTGCGCAATGCCTGGCACTACACCGATCAGGGCTTTGTAAGGTTGACCCTGCTCAAGGACAGCTTCGTGGTCGAGGACAGCGGCATCGGTATTCCGGAAGAGAAACGTCACGCGATGTTCCAGCCATTCGTGCGCGGTGACGAGCAGCGCGGTGAAGGCCTTGGGCTGGGATTGTCGCTGGTGCAGCGGATCTGCAGCCATCAGCGCTGGCAGGTTCAGTTGGTGACTCGCGAACCCAACGGCTGCCGTTTCACCGTCACGCTGTCGGCGGCTCAGGAGGCCGAAGGGCAGGCGCGAGAATTACCCGCCGCTTGATTGATCAATGCTGCCAGGCGTTTGACGTTGTTCTGTTGCGCGGCCACCAGGTCGTCGATGCTCGGGCCGGACGGAGTTTGCAAGGTTGAATGGCAGGTCAGCAGAGCATTGTCCGCCGCACCGCTGGGACGCAGGCGCCATTTGACGTCGATCAGTCCGTACTGGCCGGGGATCGAGTCGAAACGCTGCACATCGATGCGCACCGAGACGTTGCCGCGACTGCCGGTATTGCTGAGTTGATCGTTCAAGGCACTGCGCAGCTCATCCGCCAGACTCGCCCCCCACCACTGGGTTTCCAGAATCGCCAGGCCATTGTTGCCCTGACGGATGACGATTTGCGGACGGTCAACTTGCGGCGGCACGCTAATCCCCTCGATCGGAATCTGCGCGCCCGAGCGGGACGCCGGCAGTTGCACCGGGGTCAGGGTGTGAAAGTTGATCGGCTCGCTGCGGCAGGCGCCCAGCAGCATGAACGCAGCGAGCACGGTGATCTTCAGCGGTAAAGCCATGGGGGAGCTCCTGTGCTCAATTGCGCGGCGGTCCTTTCAGATCCAGCGGCGCCGCGTTGTCGGGACGACCGCGAATCAGCGATTCCGGATGGCGACCGAGATAATCCGACAGCTCACGCAGCGAGCGCGACATGCGCCCGAGCTCGTCGAGGGTCTCGGTGAGTTTCTCGCGCTGTGGCGAATCTTCGGCCAGGGTCGAGCTGGCGGACTGCAAGGTCTTGCTGACGTCGGCCAGGGTGGTCTGCACGCTTGGCAGGGTTTTCGCGTTGAACTGGGTCAGGCCTTTGCGCAGCTCGACGAGGTTGCTGTCGAGGTTGCCGGCAATCCGTTCGACCGGCAGTTTGTTGAGCTTGTCGACCACGGCTTCGAGTTTTTCCTGCAACTGTTCGAGGCTGCCGGGCACGGTTGGCAAGACCACCGGCCGAGCCGTCGCGTCGAAGGCGACTTTCTCGGCTTTCGGGAAGAAATCCAGCGCAATGTACAGTTGCCCGGTCAGCAGGTTGCCGCTGCGGGCCTGGGCGCGCAGACCATTGTCGACGAAGGTGCCAAGCAGGCGAATGCCGGCGGCTTCGTCGTCGGGATCGTGCTTGAATTCGGTGAGCATTTTTTTGTAGGCCTGACCGAGGCGCTGCGGGTAAATGACGATGCCGACGTTCAGCGGGAAGCTGCGTTTTTTAGCGTCGAAATCGAGATTGATGCCGACCACCCGGCCAATTTCCATGCCGAGAAATTCCACCGGCGCATCGACCTTGAGCCCGCGCAAGGACTGCTCGAAACGCAGCACCATGTATTGCGCTTTGCCATTGGGCGGGGCGAGGGCGGTCTGCTGATCGGCGAACAGTTCGAAATCCTTGTCGTCGGCGGCGGCAACGTCGTTGGGGCTGTAATCCGGGGCGCGGAAGGCAATGCCGCCGACCAGCATGGTCGACAGCGATTCGGTCTTCACCGCAAAGCCGTTGGCGCCGACATTGATGTCGATGCCGCTGGCGTTCCAGAATCGGGTGTTTTCGGTGACGAACGCGTCGTTCGGCGAATGGATGAACACCTCGATGTCCACGCCTTTGCCCTCGGGATTGAGGGTGTAGGTCACCACCTGACCGACCGGAATCTTGCGGTAGTAAACCGGCGAACCAATGTCCAGCGAACCGAGATCCGGCGCATGCAGCATGAAGCGCTTGCCCGGTTCGCCGTAAGTGATCGGCGGCGGATTCTCCAGGCCCTTGAAGTGTTTGGCGCGGCTGTCGGACTGTCCGATGTCGGCGCCGATGTAGTCGCCGGAGAGCAGGGTGTCGATGCCCGACACACCACCAGCGCCGATGCGCGGGCGCACGACCCAGAAGTGCGAGTCTTCGCGGGTAAAGGTTTCGGCCTGCTTGGCCAGTTTGATCGTGGCGTCGACGCTCTTCTGATCGCCGCTCAACTCGACGTCAGTCACCTGACCGATTACCACATTGCGGTATTTGACCTCGGTCTTGTTGGCGGTCAGGCCGCTGCCGGTCTTGAAGTTGACGACGATGGTCGGGCCTTCCTGCATCAGGTTGTGCACCACCAGCGAAATACCGACCAGCACCGCGACGATCGGCACGATCCACACCAGTGAAATACCGAAGCGACGCGTCTTGATCGGCGCTTGGCCCGGTGCTCGTGGCTCATCGGCGGCTGACGACTTCATCCATGTCCTCCTCGGTTTTGTGGATGCTGAGCGTCAGGAACGCAAAAGCACTTCATCAATATAGAAGTGCTTGGCGATAGAGCAAATAAGCGAGGAGATGGTTACGTGGTAGATGCGCTCAGCCGAGGATTTCACGCAGGCGATACCAGAACATGCCCAGTGCCAGCAGCGGCGAACGCAGGGCCGGGCCGCCGGGGAAGGTCATGTGCGGCACCGCGCTGAACACATCCATGCCCTGACTGTGGCCGGCGTGAATCGCTTCGCCCAGCAGCTTGGCGCACCAATGGGTGACGTTGAGGCCGTGCCCGGAGTAACCCTGAGCGTAGAACACGTTCGGCTGCTGCTGGAGCCGGCCGACCTGCGGGAAGCGGTTGGCGGTGATGCCGATCTTGCCGCCCCATTGATAGTCGATGCGCACGTCCGCCAATTGCGGGAAAACCTTGAGCATCTTCGGGCGCATGTAGGCGGCGATATCCGCCGGATCGCGCCCGGAATAATGACAGGCGCCGCCGAACAGCAGGCGTCGATCCGCCGAGAGCCGGTAGTAATCGAGGCCGACTTTCTGGTCGCACAACGCGAGGTTTTGCGGGATCAAATGCGCGGCACGCTCCTCGGACAGCGGCTCGGTGGCGATGATGTAACTGCCGGCGGGCAGGACCTTGCCGCTGAGTTGCTGTTCGAGTTCATCCAGATGCGCGTTGCAACCGAGCACCAGACTGCCGGCGCGAACGCTGCCGGTGGCGCAGCGCACTTCAACGGTTTCGCCATGAATGATCTGCAGCACCGGGCTTTGCTCGAAGATTCGCACACCGAGGGACGCCGCCAGACGCGCTTCGCCTTGCACCAGATCAAGCGGGTGCAGATGGCCGGAGCCCATGTCGATCAGACCACCCGCGTAGATGTCGGCGTTGACCACTTGCTGACGGATCAGCTCCGGGTCGACCAGACGGGTTTCATGTCGATAGCCAAGTTCGTCGAGGCTGATCTGTTCGTCCTTGAACGCCGCGAACTGCGCCGGGGTGTTGGCCAGCTCGCAGAAGCCCCAACGCAGGTCGCACTCGATGGCGTGCTCGGTGATGCGCTGGCGCACCAGTTCCACCGAGTCGATCCCGGCGCGCTGCAAGTAACGCACGCCGTCATTGCCGACATAGCGGGCAAAGCCTTCGACCTCGTGACCGATGCCGCGGATCAACTGACCGCCGTTGCGCCCGCTGGCGCCCCAGCCAATGCGTCGGGCTTCAATCAACACCACCGACAGCCCGCGCTGCGCCAGTTCAATCGCGGTGTTGACCCCGGTGAAGCCGCCGCCGATCACGCAGACATCGGCGGTGAGGTCACCGTCGAGTGCCGGCCAGGGCGTACTGGCCCGGGCCGAAGCCGCGTAATAGGAGCGGGCGTGTTCTTTGCTGTACTGATTCATTTGTTCGACTTCACTTTGCTCCAGGACCGGGTCATCAGACGCATGATCGACTGGGGCGGGGTAGAGGAGATGTAGAGCTTGTCCAGCACCGCCTGCGACGGGTAGACCTCGGGATTGTTCACCAGCGCCTGATCCATGTACTGCTTGGCGGCCGGGTTCGGGTTGGCGTAACCGACCGAAGCGCTGACCTTGGCAATCACTTGCGGATCGAGCAGGTAATTGATGAAGGCGTGGGCTTCCTTGGTGTTGCTGGCGTCGGCCGGGATCGCCAGCAAATCGAACCACAGGTTGGCGCCTTCCTTGGGAATCGCATAAGCGATGTTCACCCCGTTCTTGGCTTCCTTGGCGCGGTTGGCCGCCTGGAATACGTCGCCGGAGTAACCGAAGGCTACGCAGATATCGCCATTGGCCAGATCGGAAACGTATTTCGAGGAGTGGAAATAGGTGATGTACGGGCGAATGCTCAGCAGTTTCGCTTCGGCCTTTTTATAGTCTTCCGGGTTTTCGCTGCGTGGGTCCATGCCCATGTAGTTGAGGATCGCCGGGAACACTTCGTCCGCCGAGTCCATCATCGACACGCCGCACTGGGTGAGTTTCTTCAGATTCTCTGGCTCGAACAGCACGGCCCAGGAGTCGATGTGATCGATGCCGAGCACAGCCTTGACCTTGTCGACGTTGTAGCCGATGCCGTTGGTGCCCCACAGGTACGGCACCGAGTGCTGGTTGCCCGGGTCGTTCTTCTCGAGTAGTTCAAGCAGCTTGGGATCGAGATTCTTCCAGTTTGGTAGCTGCTCGCGATCGAGTTTGAGGAACGCCCCGGCCTTCACCTGACGCGCGAGGAAGTGGTTGGATGGCACCACCACGTCGTAGCCGGTACGGCCGGCGAGCAGCTTGCCTTCCAGGGTTTCGTTGGAGTCGAAAACGTCGTAGATCACCTTGATCCCGGTCTTGGCCTGGAAGTCGGCGAGGGTGGTTTCACCGATGTAGTCGGTCCAGTTGTAGACGCTGACCTGTGGCTGGGCCAGGGCTGCGGTGCTGCACAACAGCGCCAGTGCGGCGGGAACCATGGATTTCAATAGACGCATATCGACACCTCTTCGAATTTTTTGGATTTTTCAGGTGGTTCGCTAATTCCTGTGGGAGGGGGCTTGCTCCCGAAGAGGCCGGCACATTCAACATTTTCTGTGACTGACAGACCGCTTTCGGGAGCAAGCCCCCTCCCACAAAAGCCCATCCCACAAAGGTGAAGGGACTTTGTGGGATGGATCAGACGCTCAGCAGCAGGAACTCGCGCTCCCAGGAGCTGATCACGCGCTTGAAGTTTTCATGCTCGGCGCGTTTGACCGCGACGTAGCCGCGTACGAACTTCTTGCCCAGGTAACGCGCAACGGTGTCGCATTCTTCCATTTGCGTCAGCGCGTCTTCGATGGTGATCGGCAGGCGCAGGTTACGGCGTTCGTAGGCGCGGCCCTCGACGGCGGCACTCGGTTCGATGCCTTCGACCATGCCAATGTAGCCACACAGCAGGCTCGCGGCGATCGCCAGATACGGGTTGGCATCGGCGCCCGGCAGGCGGTTTTCCACGCGCATGGCTTCCGGCCCGGAGGTCGGCACACGCAGGCCGACGGTGCGGTTTTCTTCGCCCCACTCGACGTTGACCGGTGCCGAAGTGTCCGGCAGGAAGCGGCGGAACGAGTTCACGTTCGGCGCGAACATCGGCAGGACTTTCGGGATGTACTTCTGCAGGCCGCCGATGTGATGGCGAAACAGCTCGCTCATTGTGCCGTCGGCATTGGCGAAGATCGGCTTGCCGGTGGCGATCTCCACGACGCTCTGGTGCAGGTGCATGGCGCTGCCGGGTTCGTCGCCAATCGGCTTGGCCATGAACGTGGCAGTGACGTTGTGCTTGAGCGCCGCTTCGCGCAGGGTGCGTTTGAACACGGTGATCTGGTCGGCCAGATCCAGTGCGTCGCCGTGACGGAAGTTGATTTCCATCTGGGCCGGGCCGTCTTCGTGGATCAGTGTGTCCAGATCCAGACCTTGCAGCTCGCACCAGTCGTAGACGTCTTCGAACAGCGGATCGAATTCGTTGGCGGCGTCGATCGAGAACGATTGCCGACCGCTTTCAGCCCGGCCCGAACGCCCCAGCGGCGCCTTGAGTGGCAGGTCCGGGTCTTCGCAGCGCTGGGTCAGGTAGAACTCCATTTCCGGCGCCACGATCGGCTTCCAGCCCTTGTCGGTGTACAGCTGCAGGACTTTCTTCAGCACGTTGCGCGGCGACAGCTCGATCGGGTTGCCGAACTTGTCGAAGGTGTCGTGGATGACGATGGCGGTCGGCTCGATTGCCCATGGAATCACATACACGGCGTCGCTCACCGGTTTGCAGACCATGTCGATGTCGGCCGGGTCGAGCAGGTCGTAGTAGATGTCGTCGTCGACAAAATCCCCGGTTACCGTTTGCAGCAGCACACTTTCCGGCAGGCGCATGCCTCGCTCATGCAGGAACTTGTTGGTCGGTGCGATCTTGCCGCGGGCGATGCCGGTCAGGTCGCTGACCACACATTCAACTTCGGTAATCTTGTGATCTTTCAGCCACGTGAACAGCTGATCGAAAGGGGCATTCATAAAGACCTCGTTATTGGTTTTATAGACGCCGGGGAGGGCGGGTTTCATCTTCCGCCCCTTCCCCTGTGGCGCGTTGACGACTATCTTGGGCGTGCCTTGCCGTTCCATCTATCCACTTTAAGCAGCACCAAAGCGCACCAAAAGAGTGCGCAAGGTCTCCCATGACAACGTGTAATCCGCTACAGGTTCAGGCTTTCAATACCGCTGATGTCAGCGAACAGATCCGCGCCACGCCGGGTTGGGTCCAGCATTACCAGCAGATGTCTCCCGGACATTTCGCCGGGCAGATCCGCTATCTGGACCTGGAGGGTGTGCAGGTCTACGAAGAACAGATGAACACTCGCGTCGAGCAGACGTTCAGCGCGCCATCGGGGGCCTTGGCCTTCTGTTTCGATCGCAGCGACAACGCGCTGTATCTGCTCAACGAAGACAGCCGCAACATCTGGATCACCCCGGAGAACTACCAGGAAATTGCCGTGGTGTTCGGCCCGGAATTCGTCCGTCAGCACGGTCTGGAGGTGGCGAGACTCGAAGGATTGTTCATGGCGCCGCTTAACTGCGGGCAGAACGCCTTGTTCAGTCGCTGGTTAAGCTCAACTCTCACGAAGTTGTCGCAAGCTGTTGATCCGTTTGATAAAGACTCCCTGACTCAGCAGTTACTCGAAGACTGCCTGTTCATCCTCGACAACGCACACACCCGTCTTGATCGCGGCGGATTACAGCGGCGTAGCGAAGAACGGATGATCATGAAGCGAGTAGGGGAGTGGGCGGCAGATTCGCCGGAAGACACCGTCAATCTGCTCGAACTGTCGAAGGTCGCAGGGGTGCCGTTGCGGCAATTACAGCAGGCGTTCAAGGCCTACACCGGGATGACCCCGAGTCACTGGCTGCGCCTGCGCCGGCTGAACAGTGCACACCGCGAATTGCTCAAGCGCCGGCCCACGGAAACCACCGTGGCCGAGGTGGCGATGCGCTGGTCGTTCTGGCACCTGGGGCGGTTTTCCAGCAGTTATCGGGCTCTGTTCAAAGAGCTGCCGAGCGAGACGCTGAAACGCTAGAGATTGCCGTCACGGGCAAAAAGATCTTTGTGTCCCAAGCGAAGTTAAATAGAATCAGTCTCATTTGAATCTAACTTCGCGCAGGGTCTCTTGAGATGATTGAAGCCGCCACGCCATCTGAGCAGAGCCTGCACGCGCTGTACCGCGATCACCGAGGCTGGCTGGAAACCTGGCTGCGTCGACGCATGGGCAATGCGTGGGATGCGGCGGATCTGAGTCAGGACACCTTTTTGCGTGTGCTGTGCAGCGCGCAACCGATTGCCGACATGCGCGAGCCACGCGCGTATCTGCTGACCGTAGGCAAACGCCTGTTGAGCAACTTCTACAGCCGCCGCAGTCTGGAAAAAGCCTACCTCGAAGCCCTCGCGCAACTCCCGGAGGAGTGCGTGCCGTCGCCCGAGCAGCGTTGGCTGCTGCTGGAAACCCTGCAAGCACTGGATGAGTTACTCGATGGTTTGCCGCGAGCAGTGCGTCGGGCGTTTTTATGGAGTCAGCTTGAAGGCCTCGGTTACCGCGAAATCGCCGAGCGCTTGCAGGTGTCCGAGCGCACCGTCAAACGTTACATGGCACAGGCCTACGAGCATTGTCTGCTGGTGGAGCTTTGATGCGCGTAGCCCCCAGCGATGAAGCCCGCGAAGTCGCCCGCGCCGCCGCGCAATGGCTGGCGTTGATTGAGTCCGGCGAAGCGGGCGCTGACGATCATGCGCAATTGCAGGCCTGGCGTAACAGCGATAGCCGACATGAAAACGCGTGGCAGAAAATTCAGCGCTTGCGCGAACGGTTTTCCGCACTGCCTTCTGCGCTGGCCATGGCTACGCTGGATCGTCCGGATGCTGCGCGTCGGGCCGCGCTGAAACGCGCGCTCGGCATCGCGGCATTGGTGCCGGCGGCCTGGCTGATCAGTCGGCAACTGCCGCTGGACGTCTGGCGCGCTGATTTGCAGACGGGCACCGGTGAACGCAAAAAAATGCCGCTCGCCGATGGCAGTTCGTTGCAGCTCAATACCGACAGCGCCGTCAATGTGGATCTTGCCGGCGGTCAACTGACGCTGCTGCGTGGAGAGATGGCCCTTGATGTACCAGGCAACTCAGCCCTGATCATCAACGTGCCGTACGGGCGGATCATCGTCAGTCACAGTGAGATTTGCGTGCGTCTCAATGAGCGTGACTGCAATGTGTCGGTGGTCCGTGGCTCGGTGCAGTTGCAACCGTCAAGCGGGCCGGCGCTGATCCTCGATCAGGGCCAGCAGATCAGGCTGCTGGCTTCTGGCGCGGGTTCTGTCCGGGTGTTTGATGTCTCGATGCCGAGCTGGCGCGACGGTGTACTGATGGCGCAGAACCAGCCGCTGGGGGATTTTCTGCGCGAATTGAGCCGTTACCGCCCAGGCGTTTTGCGCTGGGACCCGGAGCTGGAGGCGTTGCGCATCACCGGCAGTTTTCGCCTGGATAACACCGATCAAGTGCTCTCGCTGTTGGCGGCCAGCCTGCCGATCGACGTGCAGAAACGCACGCGCTTTTGGGTCTCTGTCGTTCCGCGAAAACCCTCTCAGTCTAAAAAAACAGCCTGATACCTGTCCCTTTTTTTCGCCTCGCTGGTCATTCCAGGCAAGTGAATCCAATCGAGAGCTTGTTCCTATGCCTGCAGTATTTCCAGGTCGTGTACGCCCGTTGTTGCAGTTGAGCCTTCTGCTGAGCCTGAGTGCCAGCCCCCTGTTGATCCCCAGCAGTTGGGCGGAAAGCGCCGACCGCCGCGCTTATCAGGTGCCTGCCGGCAGCCTGGGTGCGGCGCTGACCCGTTTTGCCGGACTGGCCGGGGTCAATCTGTCGGTAGATCCGGCCTTGGTCAGCGGGCGCAACAGCAATGGTCTGTCGGGTGAGTTTGGCGTGGAGGAGGGCTTCACCCGGTTGTTGCTGGGGTCCGGTCTACAGCTGCAACCGGCGGGCGACCGCGCTTACACAGTTATTCCTGCGCCGGACGGCGGCAGTCTGGAACTGGCACCCACTTCGATTCTTGGATCGACGGGTAGCACGGATTCCGAGGTTTTTGCCGGTGGCCAGGTAGCGCGCCGTGGTTCGCAAGGACTGCTGGGTTCCAGGGATTTCATGGAGACCCCGTTCAGCATGACCACCTACACCAGCGAAACGGTGAAAAACCAGCAGGCTCGCACTCTGGGCGATCTGATCGCTAGCGATCCCTCGGTGCGTGCGACGAACCCGGCAGGCGGCCGTTATGAGCAATTCACCATCCGCGGTTTCAGCCTGTTCAACAGTGATGTTTCCTACAACGGGCTCTACGGGGTTTTGCCCACTTATACGATCGACATGGAAATGGCCGAGCGCGTCGACATCCTCAAGGGCCCGAGCCAACTGATCAACGGGATTTCGCCGCGGGGCAGTGTAGGAGGGGGGATCAACGTGGTGCCCAAGCGCGCCGGCGATCAGCCGAATACATCGCTGACGGCCAGTTACGCCTCGAACAATCAGCTCGGCGGCGCCGTCGATATCGGCCGTCGTTTTGGTGAGGACAACCAGTTCGGCCTGCGTTTCAACGGCGTCAAACAATCGGGTGACACTGAATGGGATCACCAGAGCGTCGATCGCGACATGGCAGTGCTGGGCCTGGATTTTCGCGGTGAGCGCCTGCGGCTTTCCACCGATATCGGTCACACCGAGCGCGATACCGATGCACCGCAAGAACGTGTGCAGGTCGGTGCAAACGCGAAAGTTCCGGATGCTGATGATGTGCGCGACAACTACGCGCAACCCTGGAGCCAGGCGCGGACCAAAGATACGTTTGGCACGCTCAATGGCGAGTTCGACGTCAGCGATTCGGTCATGTTGTATGGCGGCGTCGGCGCCCGTAAAAGTAATCACGATTTCCTTCGGCATGCGGTGTCGGTGACCAACGACGCCGGCGACTTCAGCGTTCAACCGCGGGACTTCACCCGTGACGAAAATGTCCGGACTGCCACGGCGGGTGTGCGCAACTGGTTCCATACCGGTTCAGTCAGCCACGAGGTCAATCTGGCGGCCAGCTACTTCTACATGGATTTCGAAAATGGCGGCGCGCGGTATGCGGCGGGGCGCAGCAATCTGTATGACCCGGTGGAAACCGCAAAGCCGCGCACGCCAACACGCTACGACGCCAGGGTCTACACGGAAAGCCGCTTCAGCGGCGTCGCACTGTCCGATACGCTGGGGTTCTTCGATGATCGCCTGCAGCTGACCCTTGGCGCCCGTTGGCAAAGGGTTCAAGTCGACGACTGGAGCGATGATGTGAAGGGCGACACCGCTTATGACGAAGAAAAACTCTCGCCATCGGGCGGCATTCTGTTCAAGGCGACGGAAAAGTTGTCGCTCTACGCCAACTACATGGAAGGCCTCAGCCAAGGGAAAATTGCGCCATCGACGTCGATCAACGAGGATGAAATCTTCCCGCCTTTTATCAGCCGACAAGTCGAAGTCGGGGCCAAATATGACGCGGGTTCGTATGCGCTTACAGCGTCTGTGTTCCGGATCAAACAGCCTGCTTATGAAACCAACGCCTCGACACGAGTCTTCGGCCCGAACGGCAAACGACAGAACGATGGTGTGGAATTGAGTGTGTTCGGCGAGCCGTTCAAAGGGTTCCGATTGCTCGGCGGCGTGATGTACATCGACAGCGAACTGACCCAGACCACCAATGGAACCTTTGACGGTAACCGCGCGCCCGCGACACCCAAATACAACGTCAATCTCGGCGTAGAGTGGGATGTACCCAATATGCAGGGGCTGACGCTGACAGGCCGTGGAATCTATTCGAGTTCGCAGTATCTGGATCAGTCCAACCAGAAGGAAATCGACTCATGGGAGCGGTTCGACGTGGGGACGCGTTACGCCTTTAAACTGGACGACAAGACCATCACCGTACGCGCCAATGTCGAAAACGTATTGGATAAACACTACTGGAGTTCGGCGGGCGCATCAGATGACAGCGAACCCGGTTTGACGCTTTCGACGCCGAGGACTTATCTGCTATCAGCAACGGTGGATTTCTGATTTGCCTTGTTAAACAAGTGCGCGCTTAAAAGTAGGGTAAAATCTTCGAAATTCAGCGATCTACTGTTAACTACACTAAATAGCCGTTTAGTAGAGCTATCGTAAAATACGCCGCCATCCACCGGAGCAGACCATGTCTCAACGCACAGTAAACGCACAGGCCTTGATTCAGGCGCTGGATCTGCAATCTCACGTGGAAGGCGGTTATTTTCGCAGAACCTATCAGGCCGATCATAGAGAGATGCTCGATACCGTCGGTGGCCCACGGTACCTGATGACATCGATTTACTACCTGTTGACCGAGCAATCACCAGTGGGCCAGTTTCATTTCAATCATTCCGACATTGTGCATTTTTTCCATCTGGGCGATCCCATCGAGTACAGCATGATCCATGCTGACGGCTCGCTGGAAACGCTGGTAATGGGCAACGACATTCTGGCGGGACAGCATCTGCAAATGCACGTGCCTGGCGGAATCTGGAAAGCTTCGCGACTGCTCGAGGGAGAACATGGATTTGGATTGATCAGCGAGGCCGTGTCGCCGGGATTTGATTTTGCGGATATGGAGATGGGTGATCGACGAAAACTGATTGCGCAATTTCCACAGCACCGGATGCTTATTGAAAAACTGACGCGAGATGCTGATTGAAGGTCGCCAATTGCAGGCAAGGCTGAGGTTTTGAAAAGAGGACTCAGGGTAAAACTCTGGATTGAAATCTGGCGTGCAACCGGGCTAACCCTGAAACATCTTGTTACGTGTAATGTATATTATGTTAAACAACGTATTACGCTACGCGCCTTCCTGCACCAACGTCTGTCTCACTCCAACAATCTCGCGACTGAGGCAATCGCGATATAAAGAGACGTTGCTTCGAAAAGCGCTTAACAGATTGATTTTACTGGGCATTACGAAAAATGTAGTGCAGGCCTCACCAACTGTTGCAACGTAATTATGAGACTACCGTGTAGCCGGCAGTTGGCCTGTAAGCCTTTATTTGCGAGGGTTTCAGCCTATTCCATCATTTTGTTACTAGCTCAGAGTCTATCAATCAATCGTGAGACAACGTCGCGTATCCACGTTTGCGCAATTAAGATAAATTCCAATAAAAACAATAAGTTATCTATATTTCGAAGAAATCGCGAGACATAACCCGCAGCGCTTTTGGTGAAGATTTGACGAGACACTTCTGGGCCCGAACGCTCTGGCGGCATAGGCAGAATTCCGCGCCAATCCACCGCTCGGATTGCTGAAGATCAAGCCTGACGCGAGTTTTCCTAAAATATTTTTTGGAAAAACTGGGCTGAGAACTGCTCTGCACTAGACCCATCCTAGAGCTATGGTTTTGGCTTCCCGGCACGAAATCGTGAGATATCACCAGTGGACTTACACCCCTGGCTACCCGCCACCCAGAAATTCCGGGTATTGGCGGGAGTGTGAAGTTTTCACGATATTTAGCCGTGCCAACGACGGGGAACGGAATTATGAGACTAAAACGAATTTTTTAACGCAATTACGAGGAATAATCAGAAGGTGCGCGCAGTAATGACGAGACAGCATGGCGGGCTCATACGTACATCAGTGCCACCGGCTCGATACCTGAAGAATAATTGGGAGAGAAGTACTGTCTATTTAACGAAATCTTGAGATAAGCCCAGAAGGTTTGGGAGGTAATGAGTCATAGTTGCGCGATAGATACGCGCGAGATACCATCGGGCTTTCTTAAGCCAAAGTTGCATGAGAGGAGAGACTAATTATGGATAATAGGTCTCCAACTTCCGATTACTGTCATAACTGGAAGTCTCTAAACAGCATTAACTAACGTCTCTGGTGGTCATTAATGTCTCGTTCGCCGAAACCCTTATTTGATACGTACGAGTCCTTCCTTGATCAGGACTTCCGTTATAGCGAGCCCACCACTCCAAGCGTGAAAGCTTACCTTGCGTCATTTCCCCCTACGCTAGAGGCTCCGCGCGGCTACCTGGCCGTGCGTTCGTTCCTGCGGGCTTTTTCCGACAATGCTCAAACCTTCAGCTCGTATCGCATACATATTGAGCGCTTGCTGCTGTGGTCATTGTTGATTAACCAGAAGCCGCTGAATCAACTTAAGCGCCAGGACGCCCTGGATTATTTGAGTTTTTGTCGTAACCCGCCTCGAGACTGGATTGGGCCTGTCACGCGTAGCCGTTTCGTGAAGAATAACGACGCGCAGAGCGCGCTCGAGGAACCTGTTATTCCTAACCCTAACTGGCGTCCATTCAACATCAAATCATCGAAGCCACTGACCGGCTCCGATGGTCAAGAGCAAGTTGTAATGGGGAGCACATATAACGCAGCTAACGGTACGATTAATCAAGTTTTCTCGATTTGCAGTCGCTTCTTCGAATTCATGGTTGAAGATGGTTATGCTGTGGCAAACCCTTTCCGGATGATCAAAAAGTCCGGCCGTAACAGCGATAATGTTCAAGACGAGGGTGTTACGCGCGCGTTGACGCCGTTGCAATGGAGCTACGTGCTTGAAACAGCTGAAAAGATGGCGGAGTCCGAACCTGCCCGGTATGAGCGTACACTGTTTATACTTTCAACATTGTTTGCCATGTATCTGCGCGTGTCAGATGTTGTCGGGCGACACAACTGGAAGCCCTCTATGGGGGACTTCCGCCAAGATCCTGAGGGCAACTGGTGGTATCACGCCGTGGGCAAAGGTAACAAGGTTGGAAAAATTGCCGTCAGGGATGAATATATAGATCTCTATCTGAAGCGCTATCGTCGGTTTTTGGGGCTGCCGGAACTTCCGGAGATCGGCGAGACCACACCCTTGATCAAGACCCTCAGAGGACGCTCTGGTCTGTCGGATCGACAGGTACGCGCCCTCCTCCAGGTTGTCTTCGATAAGGCTCTTGAAAGTATGCGCATCGAGGGGCGTGCGGTTCACGAGATGGAAAGCTTAAAGGTCGCTTCTCTTCACTGGTTACGCCATACATCTGCGACCTTCGACGCGCCCTTGCGGAGCGCCAAAGACCTGCAGATTGATCTGCGTCATAGCAATCTCAGCACTACCCAGAACACGTACTACCACTCACACGATCAGGAGCGTGCGCACTCAATCAAGCGCCTAGGTTTACGCGATCGTGGGTAAACGTCTTTAGCTCCAGACGTGCCGATAGTACGTTCCCTCGCTGGGTATCTTCATTCGAGATCGCACGCAGCCTGCTCTTCAGAAATATCTGGGATGTCGACTGGATCTACGGGGGCCAAGTGCTGAGCCAGCATCCGCAGCTTACCGAGCAACTCGTCAAAGGTGACGACCTCGACGTCCTTGCAGGCGTTGCGGATGCAGTACCTGGGTAATCAGCGCCACTGAGTTGCAGGTTGGGCAAATAGAACCACATCCCGCACCGGCCCCCAGCCCGCCCCATCCAAATGGGCCCCCAGCATCCCAACAGCCCTGAGTCCATCTTGACCACACTTGAGCGCCCTGCTCCTCTCAGCTACGGCACCCAAACCGGCAGTTTCGAGTTACCAGGTTTGTCGATGATGATCGCTAAGCTTTGCTTGGCCCGTGTAGCAGCAACATAAAAGGCAGCCGCTGACGTTGACTCCAGATAGGTCTGTTTCTGAATAAAGGCCTTGATTGGCGCGGTAGGCATGATCAGCACGCGCTCGAATGTGGCACCTTTCGACAATTTGAAATTCATGAAATCCAACGCAAACTCCTTGCCAGAAGCTATGGTGCTGCGCAGGCACTGAGGTCGGTATTGCTCAACGTATTGATGAACGTGCTTGGAATGCACTAAGTACACGCCATCATGTTCAGACACCGCGTGGTTCTCTGACGTGGTTCCTGGGAAGCCCCATGACGCATCAAAAATGGTGTCAGAGAACGTCGCGATTTCAGTTCGGCAGCGGTAAGTCGTGGTCGCATAGTCAATGCTAAGCAGCCCTACTTTTTCGCGCACAAGAAACCATTCAAGCGCACCTGCGTACCCATACTGTTTGTTTTTCTGTCCCCTCGGGTTTGTCGAGAGCACCGCCTGGCGCACGTCACCAACCATGCGGACGTCGATCCTCGACTCAAGTAATTCATGGACGATTTCCCAATCGTAGCCACTGAGATCTTGTACCTCGTCGATCAGAATCTCGTCGTAGATAGACTCCAGTCGTCGTAACAACATGGGTGTGGCTGCCATCAACTCGCGTGCGAGACGGCCGAGCTCGCATGCGTAGATCTGGTTGCTACCATCCATAAATCTCTGTTTGCCGTTCGCGTACATGCTTGGGCGACCTTCGAAGTTGAAGCCCCCTACCCGCTCCCTTGGGAATTTGAATGGCAGGAACGGTTTTGCAAAGTGGCGAAGCAAGAATGTGTACCAGCCTAGAACTTCGATGTTGTGGCGATCGCCGGCTTGGGAGCCTAGGCGATGGATCAGTTCCTGCTGATTCGTCTGGGTGAACGTGACAATGAGCACACGCCGATCGGTAGGCAACTCTTTGCAGTGATCGACCAAGCCTTGAGTTTTTCTACCACCAGCGACAGCCAAGGTCAGAAGGTTAGGCATTGTGGATGAACTCCGCCGCATCCTTCATGTATCCAGGCGGGGTGAGCACCTGATCCGACTCAACCAGTCGAATTGCCCCTTCTGTCTTCTCGCGCGCCATCCAGGTCAATAGAGTTGCTCCCGCGGTGATGCCGAGCATTTTGCGCAACTGAGGCTCGCCGTTCGCCGTAATAAGCTGGGGTTCCAGCGTGGTACCGTCAGCAACGGTGCCGATGAACAGCTCTCTGCGCTTCACGTCCAGCCACTTTAGAACCGGAGCACGTAGGTCGATTGGGTCAACGCCGTCGTTGTCGCGCATCACGGCTACTGGCTTGTTGATCGCTGCGCAAAGCTCAAGGCATCGCGCCAGTGCCAGTCCACGCATGCTGATGACATCTATCCCGTGGGCCATCGGGCGTGCGCCGAAGCAATCGTTGTAGACACGTTCGAATATGATTTCGTCGGATGGCCCCTCGACCAAGACGACTTTTTTCGCTAGCACTAAGCGGAGGGTGTCGTAGCCAGGCAGCTTCTGAAAGTAGCTCACTGTATCCGGATCAAGTTCTGTGATTTTGGACGCACTGTTGCGGTGAAGAAGCAGCAATGCATCGAGGCCGAGCCGGTTCAACACGTAGGTGCTGTGAGTCGAAATGAAAAGCTGCAGCTCTTCCGTCGCCAGATCTTCAATGCGATTGAGTAGGGTTGTCAGACTGGTGTGAGATAAATGGTTTTCAGGCTCCTCGATCATCACGATGTTCGCCTTCGAGGAATGACGCTTCATCGCGAGAGAGATCTTGATAGCAGCCTGTTGCCCCTGGCCTGCCATCGCGAACGGGAGCCCGTCGACATGTGGAGTAACCACGCTTTCCCAAGACGTACGAGATGTCTGATCCATTGCCAGCGCCATAGGCTCTGACTGTAGCGCGGCGCCCAGACCGGAAAGTCGCTTGTTCACCGGCGCCAGCGCACCATCAGTCATGGATGCTTTGATGCCGCGGTAGTCCAGCGAGATCTGTGCTTTCTCGGATGTTTCCAAGTGGTCGCTAAGGATCTGGCGGAGATGGTAATCAACGCCGGCGGCGGATTTGACCGTGCGAGAATCGATGGTGGCCACCGAGAGCGCCCGTGGCCGTCGTGTGAGTTCTCTATCAGCGAAGGAGCGCCATTCGTAGGTGTAATACTCGACGGGGAGCAGCACGGATGGGGCTTTCAGCCATTCATCCAGCTCATCCTGATACTCCTCATTGGGGGCAATAGAAAGAACGATTCCAGGGCAGGCGTTCGTTGGGACGTCCGCGTTAACGGCGCCGAGCAACACCTGGAGTTCCAGTGTGTCTTGCAGGTAAAGCTCAATCAGGATTTCCGGGAGTTTAGGCTTCTTTCCCGCATTCCTGAGAGCAAGAAATTCAGCCACCATCTCGGTGTTGAACCAGTGAGGGTTCAGCTCCTCCAGGATCCCCCGCCCACCGATCCGTCCGTTAAGCGCCAGCGAGATCGCCTCCATCAGCGTGGACTTGCCGGCGTCATTGTCACCGACCAGGATGTTCACGCCCGGGTTGGGCTTCAGGAGGAAATCTTTGTAGATGCGGTACCCACGGATGCGGATTTTGGTGATCACGTTCGACGTTCCTTGGCAGAGGTTCCGCTAGATGGCGCTTTGATGGCCGCTTTGCTTGATGCTATAAGCGAACTGGTTCGTTGTCGACTCAGCCATATTTTGGTGCGCCCTCCTGCTTCTACTTGATTACCGGGCAGTCGAGAACGCCCGATAATGCACTGCGCGAGCAACTCAGCCACTGTTCCCCTCCGAGAGGTAACAATCTCGCCGTTCGTTTTAAAGCACCGTCCATTCGCCTGCGACTGACGTTCTGACCCGTTACTAGGAGCCCGCCACACATATGGAAATTGAAGCGCTCAGCACCTATGCCAAGGGCGACCGATTCGAGGAGCAAGTCTTTGAGTTCCTGTCTCGTGAGATCAATGAGGGTCGCTTCTATGCGTTCCGATCTGAGTGCTGCAAAATTTTCAGGAAGAAGGGCTACTACTCGCGTGACCGAGAAGACTTCATCATTTTTGACATTTCTGTCGAAGTATTCCTACCTGGTTTCGAAACTCCATCGTTGCTTGTGCTCATCGAATGCAAGAACTACAGCGGCAAAGTGCCTGTGGGAGACATCGAAGAGTTTGGTTCAAAGATACGTCAAGTGGCCGGCTTCAATGCCAAGGGTGTTTTTGCATCCTCCAGTGCGTTTCAGTCCGGCACGTTCAACATCGCTCGGAACCGAGGCTTCGGTGTCTTGCGTTACTTTGATCAATCTGAGTTTCGATGGGAGCTTCCTCGCGCCCTGCTAACCGGGGCGCGTAGCGCTAGAGCCCGTAAGCGCGCAGAGATCGAATACGCCCTAACCCAGGTGGATTTTCGGCCTACCGTTTATAGCGCCTATGCCGTAACTCCCGCCGGCTTTACGGATGGTTGGGAAGGCATCTGGAAAGGCCTCGACCTTGAGAGTGCTTTTGAAGAGAACGACTTAAGTCTGATTCGTCAGCCCACGCTTATCGCAACACCCAGGGTCGCATTCATTTCGCGGGACAGAATAGATCGCTTGGCGCAGCAGGCTTTGAAATCCATTTCATACATTCGGGGAACGGTCGATCTTACCAAGCTAGTGTCCAGCGAAGCTGGTGTCAGTGGACTGTCCGTGAGCTTCATTGAGGGCTCGGGGTCGGCCCTCGGCAGTATCACGTTCAGCCCGCTTGAGATCAAAATCTTCGCGGCAGATAGCCAATCCCACTTGGCCCGATTCACCCTCGCCCATGAGTTGGGACATCACTTTCTAAATCACAAGCGCTACATGACACGAGAAGCCATCCGAGTGCAGGACATTGACCAGAGCCAACTCATCACTATTCCTAAGGGGGAAGCCGAGCGGCTGGAGTGGCAAGCAAATACTTTCGCTTCGTGTCTTTTGATGCCCACAGAAGAATTCCAGACCGCTTTTGGTTTGTTACTACAGCATCTTGGCATCCGGAACCGCGGCCACGGCCCTCTGTACCTAGACAGTCAGAAGGACAACGTCATCCAGTTTCATGCTGTGTGCAATTCCCTGAGCAATTATTTTAACGTTTCGAAGACAGCGATCCGTTTGCGCATGCGGGTATTGGGATTGCTGGTAGAGGTTTGTCGGCAAGATTGATTGGTCTGCATCTGCCTGGAAGTCTGTGTCGCATCGTCGGCGGGTGCTTAGTCGCCGTGTTTAGACGCCGGCTGAGCTGAGTGGCGCCCAAAGACCGTGGAGCCTTGGGAACACCAGATTTAATGGATAAGGTGATCAAACGCATTGCAGTTTCGCAATCATTCGAACAGTACGTAGAGGCTGCCATTTGTGCAGTGCGAGGCCTGGTTTATCGGTCGGAAGCCTCAGTCATCAACGAGAAGCGTGAGGACTCGAACAGAGTCAACCGGCCCCGTGTATCAGACCGATCAGTTGTCTAGCATTGAATTCGAGAGTCATTGCCACCTCACCCACTGGCACGTCCCATGCCTGAGCCAGCAGCTCAGCCGTTTGGCCTGAGCTCCACGGCATGACTGTGGCACCATTGACCTGGGCGAACGGCCCGTCGCTTTCAGGAACCACGCGATCACGAGGCAGCTTCTTGGCAAGCGCCTTACCAGATGCCGAGTTGAACGCTGCCGGCCCGACGCTGAACCAGCATCCCATATCTGAGGCGGACTTAAGCTCAGCAGCTGTACCCGTAAACCAATGAAGAACTGCTGTACCAAAACCCGGGTGGTCATCGAGAATCGCCAGCACGTCTCTCACGGCCTGGCGCGAGTGAATGCTAAGCACGCGCCCACCGACGCTGGCGCATTGCGCGACCACAGCAGTGAACACTTCACGCTGAGCGTCGAAGCTGTGCTTGAACCGTTTGGAACCATCCAATCCCACCTCACCGACAGCAGATATGTACTTGATCTGCTCAATCAGAGTGTCGAGCTCAGCGTAACGCTCATGGACGATTTCCGGATGCAGTCCCGGCGTAATGAGCACATTTTCATGACCGCCAAGCACTTTGCTGGTGGCGGAAAATGCACGGGGGCTGGTGGTGACCAGCCAGGTGAACATGTTCCTCTCCAACGCTTGCGCGAAGACCTCCCGTGCATTGGGATAGAGGTCGAGATGGCAGTGAAAATCCATCAAAGCAATCCGTCTCCGGTCAAAAGTGCCTCCAGCTCATGGATGCCATTGGTAAGCACAGATCGATACTGAGGTCGTTCAGGAATAGGGGCAAACGCTAGTGATGCTCCCAGGAACCTGTCGATACCCCTATCTCGCGCCGTAAGTACCGCCAATGCTACAGCCATTGGATCATCTGGCCCGCTGGATTTGTCGCTGCCTACCAACCTTGGGAAGACGTAGCGGGTTGCATCGGCCCCCGATGTCCAGGCACCGAAAGCAGCCCTGCGAATCATACAAGGCACGCAGCGACCGCAGTGAGTTCGATTGTACGTACGGAATCGCCCGCAGCTGGTCGTGTCGGACGCTAGCGCTTGTAGGCGCGGCTGATCAAGGCACTCATTCATCATCTGCCCTTTGGTCTTGAACCGGTAGGGCAAGTCCAGCTGCACCGAGACGCCAATACCGTCGAGAACCTGCTGCAGTTTGTTGATGAACAGAGGGTGAGTCGTGCGAGTACTCAGGCTCGATACTCGCCCAGGAACCAGTGGAGGGTTCACACAAATGAATCCGTTTTCTGGGATGTAAATTGTCGGGCGCGCGGCACCGAGCCTGGACGCGGCCAGCACGGCAAAGGCATAGAACGCCAGTGAACGACCACGCGTCGACGGTTCACGCGGGCCTTTGAAGCTGATTCCATGACTCCACTGATAGTGGGCATCAGCACCACCTAGCAGGGTTGCATAGCGACGCTGGCGTTCAGAGTCCTCGTGAGCCAGCTGAGAAACAAACAGAGGCCGCCGACCCCGGGCCACGAGATCCAGGCCACCGATAAGGCTGTCGAGGCCACCAGATAACAAGGAAACGCAATCTTGATCCTTGGCGGTAAAGCGTCCTTGAGGGGGTGGCAGGCCTGCATCCGTGAAGATCAGAGTCCAATAGTCCCCGGTCAGCACCCTCAGCAGTTGCTCAAGCTCCACCTTCCACGGATCCCATCGCAATGGCTCATGAAGCCCAACACTCAGCTCGATTGTACGAGTCCAGCCATCAGCACTTTTACTGCGCATCGCGCAAAGGTCGGTCGCACAGACGGCCAAGCAGAACTGAACGAAGTCCCAAGCCGCAGGGGTTGGGCGGAACCCTTTGCGCTTCAGGGAACCGTGCCAACTCTTGGCGATGGTACCGACACCCTCACGCCTGGCGCTTCTGAAATAGGTGAAGGCGCGCTCCCCTTCGGCGAGTTGTGCGGGAAGACGAGCAACGCTGGTACAAATGACCTTGATCATTCTGCAAATACCTCCAGCGCGGTCTGCAGCACACGATGCGCAAGGGTCTGGGGATCGATTCTCTGCGCCGCAAGACCTTCCATGATTCGCTGCACCTCTCCGTGAACCCATTGCTTGATGTCATTACGAAACGCCTGGATCTCGACTGGCGAATACTTAAGCTTTTCATAAGTCTGGCCCAGCTGCAGATCCATCCGGTTGCAGACTTCGTTGGCGATCGTGAACCCAATTACCGCCGTGATCTGCTGATCATCAAGCTGAAAAATATCGACATTGGGATCCTGCTCGTACAGCTGCGCTAACGCATCGGCGGCGGCGTTTCTCAATGACTCATCGTCGACACTGCCGGTGTCCGGCATGACTTCCTTGATGAGCTCCAGAGCAAGATCGCTGGCTGAAAGGTTCTGGCCGCGAACCCTCTGAATCCAGTCGACTACATGAGGATCGGTGCCGGCCCTGACCGCTTCGAGAAACGATCCCAGTCGGCCGGCGCCTTGAGCAACCCCACGCATGGTGTTGCTCGCGCGCCCTGCTCCACCCATACCCTTTTTGATCATGCTGCTGGCAGCGCCGCGAAGCGCGTCACGACCACCTCCAGACAAGTATTTGCCCATCTGTGAGCGGGCCGGCATAAACCTGCGATCTGGCGCAATGTCCTGATCTTGGGCGGGTTCTAAACCGGCCTCACCATTTTCAGGCGCATCCTGAGGAACACCCTCATCACCATCTGGAGCAACTTCCGGCGCTCCGCCATCTGGCGATGGGTCACCGGCAGCATCGCCCTGATCTAACCATTCCGGGTCAAACGGAGAACCCGCCTTTCCGCCACCACTTGATGTAGAGGTTCCCATCAGACTCCACTCCTTAGCGCTGCCTTGATTGCCCTTTTGGTATGGCCGCTCACGGCAGGATCATCTCCCCAAGATCTCAATACTTCCGCCGCCCAGGATTGGCCAGCAAGGGCGGGTATAATGCCTGGCCCCAATGCATCCAGAGGAGCAAGACTCAACAGCCCTGCTGCACGCCTTCCGAGCGCTGGATAAACCTTGCAGGGTTCGATCAGGATGATCATCTCGACGGTGGCTTTCCATGTCCGCGACGATGCAGTCGCCTGCCAGGCCTTCACCATCGCAAGCTCTGCCTGGTCGCTGTCGACGGCGGCAATAGCATTTGTCAGCGGTTCATTGGCGCTGGTGGCCACCTTCAAAACATCACGAAGAACACGCGCAGGGGGAGTCATGTTATCGTCGCCGAAATCGCGCGTCGCGGTATCTCGACTCAGGTGAAGCAGGGGGCGCAAGTCCGTCGCACCAAGCGCCGGCGCTAACTGCAGCCACTCTTTGATGAATGGCTCGTCAAAAGGCTTGGACAATGCTCCTCCATCGCGGGCGAGCTCCTCGGCCTGCAGCAACTCCGCCACTTGCCCGTCATTTTCAGAACTGACCATGGATGACAACGTGTCAGCCAGCTCCTCTTTGTAGCGCTCCAACAAATGCCACTTAGCCAATGCCGGAATGTCCAGGGTGATTCCTTGAGGTTGCGCCAAGGACTCCCGAAGATAGACAGTATTCAGAAAGCGCTTCATGAGTCGTGGATTCGCGCTGATGCTGGAGGACTTAAACATCAGCGTTGCCAACCCTTGCGCCAGTTCCATCAATGCCTGAAGACGTGTATCGGCTCCCACGAGTTCGTTGAGGAACGAAGACGTAATCGTCTCGCCGAGCCAGCTTCGGGCCAGGCGTTGTGGTATATCCAGCTTCGCCTGATCAAATTTGTCTTGTGGAAACATCCCCGACCTGGCCTCGCGTTCGAGCAGGAGCAGCACAAGGTATGCCTTGGCTTCGTTCACGCCGATACGGGGTACATGCAGGGGCACTTGGATCAACTTGTCAAAGTAGTTAGTGGCAATGTCGCTCGTGATGCCGGTGCCTTCGAAATGTTTCTTCACCGCCCCATGGATAAAGTCATTGTCGGCAGCGATCACGAAAGCCGTTCGCTTGAGGAATAAGAGCAGCCTGATGGATTCGAGGGTCGAAATCGCTGTCTCCGGTAAGCATCGATCCAAGTCGTCGACAAACACCACCAAGGTGATGCCAAGCTCTTCCAGCAGCTTTTCGAGTGCGGATCTGAAGGCATGAATTTCGTTAGGCAGCGACAGAGGCTTCGCCGGATTCAACAAACCATCGGCCTTGAGATCCAGCGACTCCCCTTCTTTCTTTTCTCCCCCCTCAGCCGCATCGCCGTCTGAGCTGAAGGCGCTCCAGAAACCTGAAACCTTTCCAATCGCCTTGCCGATCGTCCCGACGGGCACACCCGTGGTTATCGTGATCGCAGCCTCGCCCCCGAACTGGGCCAACCGCAGCAAGTTGATGCGTTTCAGGAGGTCGAGGGCTTTCTTCAGTAGCGTTTCATCGTCTTTGGCCAGCTTCAGCACTTCATCACCGACGATCTGCAGCAATGCACTTCGAGCGCTTTCGAAGTCTTGATACAGCCACGGGTTGAAGGTGATGACAACGTATCGGTGTTCGGGTTGGGCACCTGTGGTAGCAGGTTGTGACGGGGCTGCAGAAGCCACCGGGGTTTCGAGGCGGGCGGCGATCATTTTGACCAGAGAGGACTTACCCGCCCCCCAACCACCTGACACACCTATCGAAATCGGCTCGCCACGACTCTGCCGCAGAAGGCTGGCGCAGGCGTCAGCCACCACGCCGAAGTTCAGATAGTCGACCGTTGTCTCGTTGTCATGCCACATGGATTGAAGTCCGTTTCGGATTTTGTGCGAGGAACGCTTGGCCACTTAATGCTGCCGGCAGCAGCGCCTAAGCAGGGCTGAGAAAACGTCCGTGAATGAGTTGACTGCGCTGAGTTACGTCCAGTGGTGAGGCAGGCAGTGGGCCAACTCCCCTCGGGAGCTCCACAGCACGCAAATAGGATCCCAAAGATTCTAAGTCGCTTTGATGGCAACACGCCATACTAAAACCTGATGAATTCGGGCCGTCTACAGCCTCTCCATCACTCTAGATGCAGGCCGAGGCCAATGAATACGGCACTCAGTCGCACTTGGTTCGGTATGCAAATACACACCGTGTCGCAATTTCCCGTCCTGAGAGGGTCGCACAATCAAAAATCGGACAAAGATCTAATCCCGACGGTGGCAACGGATTTCCTGTGAACCCTCTCAATAATTAACAGATCAGAAATACAGCATTGTTAGCACTGATGGAATTTTGACCCAAGTTACCGGACTCGATTGACCCACCCTAATGCACTCTAAGCGATTGCCTTGCTTGATATCGCAGAGGCTGCAGACAGATCATTCAAAATCAGCCACCTGGGTCAAAATCGTATCGGCACCAACAATATGGAGTCCACTGAAGAGCTCTTCATCCGACCTCATAGCAGTCCAATCGCGGCACGATGCTCGTAGTGAAAAAAGCCCGGCACTCTGCTCATAATTTTTCGCCATCTCGGATTTGGTTAGTCTTCAGAAACCAACGAATTTGGAGGACGATCATGGACAACCAACTAAGAAAACATTCGAAAGAGCTCCGCGAGGCTGCCGGTGTCAGTGTCAATCTTGCCGCGATGTGGGCCAACGTTGCCGAGAGAACCTGGAGATCCTGGGAAACCGATAGCGGCAACGTAACCTCACGCTTGCCCTCCCCTGCTGCGCTGTGGAGCTTTCTGGCTCGCTCAGGGATCAACCTACGAAAATTGGGTCTTGATATTGATGTAAAAGCACGTGGGCTCGCGTTGGCTATCGCCTCCTACAAAGGAGGTGTTGGAAAGACATCCATCACTGTGAACCTCGCAGTCGCACTCGCTGAGCTGGGGTTTCGGGTAGCAGTCGTGACGAATGACTGTAACCACCGTTATGCATGCGAAGATGGCGAACAACCGGCCCCAGGCAGTTGGGCAAGTCGAGTTGGGTTCTTCGATGAGCGCGACCTCATCACCTTCCCATCGGCGGTGAAGCAGCGACGCAAGCGGATTCGCGATCAACTGGCTGCTTTGCCCCCAAACGAACAAGCGAAATACCAGTTCATTCATGCCGATGAACTTGAAGCCCTGGAACGAAAACAGCGAGCTACAGAAAAGCTCAGCGAACTGATCGCGCGGCATGATTACGTGTTGCTTGATGTGAACGCTGAGCTCGAACTGATACGGCGCTTTGCAAATCTGGTTGCCGTGGTCGTGGACACCAACTGCTCGATGGCTGTGCGCAGCGCTGGGAGATTCGTCTCGGCGCTGAAGGACATCAAATGCCGCGAGACAACACCTAGCTACTTCGGCTTGCTGACAAATTGTGATGTCGGAGGCGTCAGCACTGAGCTCGAAGAATTTGTTGGCGATTTTGTGAAGCTGAGTGATGAACAGTATCAGGACATTATCGACTCGAAATACTCGACCTGCCGGCGCCGCGAGCGAGTGCTTGAGCTGGTCGACTCACTGAAGTTTCCTCCTCTGCATACTGAGTTGACCGGCGCTTACCGGATCGCCATCGAGATGCAGGAGGACGCCCCTACTCCGGGACAGGATTACGGGTATTTCAGCGCATTCGTAGATTTCGCGCCGCGCTCACATGCCGCTCGGGAGATGCGTCGCCTGGCAGATGAGCTCATCCATTGGCGACTTCGCAATACCTGGAAGTGATATAGAAAGCTCGGTTTGCAGGGCATCCTGCCTCACTCGACTAGCGGTTCCACCGCCAAAGAGAGAAATAATGCTACGACGGTGGGTTTGTTAACTCGGTGCAGTGATTGGCTTCAAAATTTTTGGTTTGATGTGTCTTCTTCCGAAAGTGTCTGGGGTTGACCATCGCATGATCCCCGATCTCGCGGGCCCTAGCGCTGTTGAAAGATCGTGGATGGCTGTGATCAGAAAAAGCCGGTCTGTGGCCAAAGACTGGACTGCAGCCCCCGACTCATCCTAAGACCGCTCGTGGTATCTGAGTACGTAACCCGCGTGGTCTTGCGATAAAGTCAGGAACGCTTCTGACGATACATTAGTAAACCATCTGTTTGAGGTTATGAATGTCGTCTGTCCTGCGCAAGTTCCTATATTTCATCCGAAACTCAGAGCAAGCCCGGTACCTGTTTCTTTTCCTGACGCCCCTGCTCGTGAAACCGTCAGATTTTGTAAGGCTTCCGAACATACCCTCTCCAATCTACACACGGCTCCGAGGCCTATGGAGCACGCCTCTCCTCGTAGCGGGGATAATCGCCCATCTTTCAGGCCCAGGTTTCGAGTGGATACTCTCGCAGAAGCATGACCCTGCCATGCCGATGTCTATGTTTTTCAAAGAGCTCCATAGGGTGCAGAATATTGGCTATCTGATGCTTTTTGTAGGCGTAGCTGTTCTGCTTTACGGTATAAGCGCGGCACGCTGGGGTTATCACTCTACGGCCATTCATATCCTGAATCGCTGGAAGCCAGAACTAACCAAGCCCAAGCCATTATTTTTTTTGGTCAACACTACTGGCTGGGGCTTCTGGCTATCGCTTTACCTGACAGCTTTTTTTTACATCCTGAGGTGGTGGGATGAGAAAGGCCGACCTGCGTTCAACGTTGACGATCAGACTCCTGCTCAATCCTTTGGCGTGTTATTGGCACTTATCTTGATCGGAGGCGTCTTTCATCTCACTACGCGTAACAGCAACGCAGGGATGCGCGAGATCTATGGCGGTAGCCGAGCTCTGAGTTTCTGCGTAGACCTAATCGGAATTGCCCTTCTAATTCTTGCCATGTGCTTGTTCGAGTATTTGACCTAATCAACCGAGCCGCTCGGTGATTTCCTTTCCTGTTGTGATCGGGAGTCCGGCGTGACCAAGGTGTCGTTCCTGACACCACTGGCGACCTTGGCATCACTGACCCGTTGCATGAGCGTGGTTAGTTTGTTGAGGGACAGCGGCAGTACATGGCGGATTACTACAGGGCTGCAGCGGACATGGTCGTAAGGTGGGCCCTGAGTGAGTCCAACTACGGTAACGTCAATATCGCCGAATGGTTTCCTGATGTAACGGACAAACAACGACTGCTCGCTCTCTTCAATGCTGGGATGCCGAAGCTAGGGATTCTGAACAAGCAGGAAACGGTAAGCGCCCGGCTACGTACGCAGTCCCTCGGATAGCGGCGCGAGGTGACACACGCTCGAGCAAACGACTGTAAATTATTTAAATTATTGGCTAGCCATAATTATCGCCCCGCCATAATTCTTAATAATTTTGGGCGTATCAAAATCGGAGCCTAGCAGGCCATTTGGGTCACCAGTCATAGGCGGGCACAAGGCCCGAAGGAACGAAGCCCCCCCACGTACGGCTCAGCGATTGCGACGCGTCTCTCTTCAACGGAAGAAGCCACGATGTCGTACGCCGACCAGCTCCCCTCCCTGCTTTATTACCCGCTTGCCCTGGATGCGGGCAATAATGGAGCTCACTTGATCGAGCTTTCAGAAGCCTAGATGTTACCCCATCACCCCCAACTCAACTCCAGCCATGCCCCTAGCAACGATACTGGTGTCGTGCGTCGGCGAAACGACAGGTAAGTCAATGAAGAATGTCAGGCTAGTGCGTCATGGAGAAAGCGCGGCCAATATCGGTGCAGCTACCCTTGATCACGCAAGTATTCCGCTCACCGAAAAGGGCATCGAACAAGCTAAACGAGTGGCGCAGTCCGTCGGCCGTGCACCTGAGTTAATCGTAGCCTCCCCTTTCTCTCGGGCTCGAGCGACTGCGGATGCGACCATCTCCGTATTCCTTGGTGCTCCATTTGAGACATGGCCCATCGAGGAATTCACCTACCTAGATCCGACCAAGTGCGTGAACACCACCGTAGGGCAACGGAAGGCATGGGTCGACCAGTATTGGGCGAACGCAGATCCGTCCTATATTGATGGAGAAGGTGCTGAGTCGTTTCTGGAGTTTGTTGGCCGCGCACGATCGTTCTTAGATCGCCTCGCCACACACCCGGCGCAAGACATCCTAGTCTTTTCGCACGGACAATTTCTCAATGCGGTAGCTTGGCTCATCGAGCGTAAGTCACTCCAGGTTGATGCCCAAGCGATGATTGAGTGGCGCAGGTACGAGATCGATAATCACGTCCGTAATGGTTGTGGGTATGTCGTGACCTGTGCTCTAGGCGATTCGTCGTGGACAGTGAGTGATTCAATCGACATAGATGAAGCGGTTAATTTCAACAAGCTCCAAGCAAGGTTTCCCATGCCATGAGCATCCAAGCAAAGTTCCTTCACCTCCAAGCAATCCATAACCTCCTCGCGCCATACCGCTACCTCTATTGCGTTGATCTTGAGGCAACCTGTGATGAGGTTGGAGAGTGCGAATCTCCAAGGCCGCTTGTAGTCGTCCCCGATCAGATGGAAACGATTGAGATTGGCCTGGTGGTGATCGACCTTGAAACGCTTGAAATCGTCGATGAGTTCCAGCGTTTCGTTCGGCCTCAGATCAACCCAACTCTTACTGAATTCTGTAAGAGGCTGACGTCCATCGCACAGGCGGACGTGGATGGAGCCCTAACCTATCAAGAGGTTGGCGACGAGCTACGGACGTTTGCTGCGCAGTATCCAAACGCGGGATGGGCATCTTGGGGTGACTATGATGCAAGACAGCTTGACCGCGATGCTGGTTTAGCTGGGTGCCCTTCCCTGCTCGAGGGCCTGCAACATTTCAATGCCAGGAAATGGCATGTTGGTTTATACGACAACCGCCCCAAAGGACTTAAGCAAACGGTGGAGTCGATGGGATTGGTTTGGCAGGGTACCTATCATCGAGGGATCGACGATGCCAAGAACGTTGCATCCATCATTAAGGAGATGCTCGGCTGATTTGGTGAGCCGGGCCCATTGGCCCGAAGAAGCGACTTCTCCATTTATGTCACCCCGCAGCTCAGCTAGGGCAAGACAAGCCTCGGATGCAAAATAACTTGAACACAACCTCCCCTCTCTCCGCCCGCGTGGTTTGCGAGGTACTGACGGACGTCGCGCTCGGCAAACGCTTCATGACGCGAAGCTTCATCCAGTCAGGGAGTGAGATTTATCACGGCCTTATGCCCGTGGAAATTGAAAGCTGACTTTCCTCTTTAACCCAGCTCTTGAATCGCGACTAATCGTTGTTCTGTGCTACCAGATATCCTGCGATCAAAAGCTGCTCCACCAGCCTTGTTGGCGACGCCATTGGATAGGCTCAAATAGAGATGCATAAATTAGAGCCCCCCCCATTTACCTGGCGGAGGATCAGTCATTGCGCCTGGTGATGTATAAGGAGGCAAACTCATTTACTAATGCCACGGGCTCGCTTCCCTCGCGCATCTCTGCTATCAAGAGGCAATTCACTACCACGAGGGCACACCATGGAAGTCGTCCTGCTCGCTCACATCACACTGAATAGGATCGGATCCGCCAGCTTTGGCGGTGGTTTCAGCGGTAGCCAGTGCCGTACGCGAAAATTTTCGGCTGAGCTGGCCGAAAAAGATCGCGACAAGCTGCGAAACCTAGTGATCGAGATCGCAGAACAACATGGAGAAACGCCCGGAAATCTGGACGGCCTCCAGCTCGAGCATGAGCATTTTCGCGGGGATGAATTCATCTTCAACATCCATGGCCGGAACACCATCTACGGCACCCCATACGCAGTTTGTCAGCTCCAACCTGCGCTCAAAGCCAACGGTAAGTACTATCAGCTCCAAGACCTCGAAGGCCAGGGGTTCACGCCATACACTCCCCAGGCGAGGTAGGTGCTGTCGGCACCGACGTCAGAAAACTGCGCCGTGGTAGCATCACCCTATCCAAATTCATCGTTCATTGAGGCAGCTCAGAAACCACTAGGGGACACTCAGCAGGATGCATATTCAAAGTCAAAGACCAGGCGGTACGCATGACTCTCAAGTCGTCATTTGCCACGGTACTTCGCGCGATCAGGAACAAACGCAACATCACCCAGCGGCAATTCGCCGACGCGACAAGCCGTACTTACTTGTCAAAGCTTGAGGGTGGTAAATCGAGCATCACTCTGGACAAGCTTGAGCAGCTAAGTGTGCGTCTTGAGTTGAGTCCATTGACGCTGTTGGCTCTAACGCTGAGTGAAGACGGTGGTAAGCCAGCCAGAGAGCTCGTCAACACACTCCAAGTTGAAATCGAAGCGCTGGAGCCCGAGGGCGGCCTGCCGGGCGTAAGTAACCTGCCACGCCCCCTATTACCATCCCTACCCCAAGCTCTGGTGGGAAATCGTGCTCCGCAGCGTTCCAGTCGCCAATCTGCTCTTCGCCTCTATCAAACTGAGCTCTCTTTCTCGGAGTGAGTTATCTTCACGGCATCCTGCCGACATTGAGTCAGCAGGAGAAGCCGTGCTCATCTGCCGTTTAAATGAACGGGATGTACGCGTGAGCCAGATTTTTGGGGAGAGCTGCCAGCGTGTCCCAATCCCCCAGCCCGGCAGCAACGCCCACAGATAACGTGCCCACGAGAACGAAAGGCGCAGATGGCAAAAGCAGCCGCAAGCGCCGGGACAGACTCATGCTCTTGCATATCGCCTTGTACATCAAACGATACTCGGTGCCAGCCCAGCGACCGGCTAACATCAAGGGCACAGCAATGAGAAAAGCGGTGACAGGCGTCATCGTCAACCATTCGGAAACAGAGAAAGCCGTTGAGCCAAGGCCACCCATGACCAAGGCGTAATTCCTTGTGATCTTATGTTCTCTCCCTTCCAGCGACGGATCGAACCAACGAACGTTTTCCATGGACACCCCTAGGTTGTTTGACCGGTTGGTCGAAGCCTAGAGATAGTGCCATATGCCCCATTGATACTTCCACGCCAGGCTGGTAGGCACTCCCTTGATTGACATGGCCGAGAGCCTCTTCCGATTGTTATGAGGCAATTCTGCCGTTGAACCGATACCGGCCTCCTGTCGGTAGGCCGGCATACGCTGTACTCGCTACCGCTGCAGGGGTTCCAGCAAACGCCCCCAGTAAAGTTCGGCTGCGCCCTCATGGCTGAGCTTTTTATCGTGCCCACTTCGAACATGCCCCATCAGGGTTTTGAAGAAAATGGACTGGTCGTCAGTGCTTACCGACAACATTTCATTGAAGCCCGAACTCGATATTTGCCCTGAGTAAGTGATCCCAGTGCGGCTGAACCCATCACCCAGCGCTATGGAGCACTCAGAAGCGATTCTACCGTTCATATAAATCGACGCGGAGAAGCGAGTGTCGCTCAAGCGCCTCAAAGCCCCCTGGACGCTGGGGTTTCGCTGCTGCAATTCTTGCAGCGAATTTTCGAAGAATCGCTGCATGTACTCAAAGCCGTCGTGAGCAAATTGATCGATTTCAAAATCAGTGAACGTCTTGCGCAGGCGCAGGTTGCTTGATCGATTGGTCTCGAACGCACTCTGAACAGCACCGGAAAGCGGGAAGGCGTAGCTCTCCGTACGAAGCTCTACTGATGGCGCAGGTTTCGCTGCTTTCGAAGAGATTTCCTTCAACAAACTGCGAACCTGGCGCACCACATCGGTGTAGGCCTCATCCAAGTTCGTCCAGCTGGTGATTGGCTTGCCGTCCTGCGGGACTGCCAGAAGCTTACCGATAGGGCTATGACTCCAATCGCAAGCTCTCAATATCACCGCTACCAAACGGCATTCGCCTTGGGAATGACGTTCCATTGCACGCTTCATTTCTACGGAGTAGCAGTAATGTGAGCTCAGGAAACTGGCACTAACCAATAATAGGACGACGTCTGCTTCATCAATCTGAAGATCGATGGCGGCATCGACCATCTCGCCAGCGATCAGCCGTCGATCATGCCAGGATTCGATGAGCCCTTCGTGCTTTAAAGAGGACAGATGCTTTTCCAGCTGATCTCGCAGCGCCTCATCGTCATGACTGTACGAAAAAAACACCTTTGCCATTGCCACGTTCCGAACCTAACTGTGACGAAAACGTTACCACGCTCGGCTCGGGTGATGGTAGCGGCGAACGCTGCGTCCAATGGAACTCGTTGAGTCCTGATCTCTACATGAACTGGATGAGCCACCTTCAGTTGCAGGGTGTTGAGGAATCAATACCGTCCGAAAAAACGCTGAACATGTGTGTTGGTCTCCAAAGCCAATCCCAACACCGTCAATGATTGATCCAGAAGAGCGCCATCGCGCTCGGCACCGTCTACTTCCTCCACATGCCCCGCGGCGCCATCTCGGTATTTGGCGCCATGCACAAGGTTGTTTCTGGCCCGGCGAATGGCAAGAAATAGCTCAACGACAGTGGTAACCGGAGCAGCCTCCTCCCATCCCAAGCCCCCCTCGTCGGGTAGCAACAGCTGACGCTTGGGCGGTCGGCTGAGCAGATCAGGGGCACCTCCTTGAGCGACAACTCTGTTCATGAAGTCTTCGCCTAGGTCGCGGGCGAATCTGTCCCAGGCAGCACTCGCATTTCCGTTATTGGAAACGGCATAGATACCGGATCGTTTGAGTGCACACTCGAAGCGCGAAAAAACAATGAAGAAGTCTATTGCCAGTTTCGGCAGCTCGTATCCCAATGCATGCTCGACGAGTCGTTGGTGATTTCCCATAAGCCCCTCGCTAAGTGCCGCGATGCAGTTTCTCTAGTTCGAAATCCGCCTGTCTACCTCGTCAATGGTAACCATGACGACGAAATCGGACTCACCAATAATACGGATATCCTGACCAGCCTTGATGAGCTCCTCAGCCTTGAGGCACGCCTTCCCGCAGCCTGATGTTCAGCCAATGATTCCCCACCGGTGGCAGTTTTCGAATGTCGCAGGCTTGACTGAATGCCGAGCAAAATGGCCGGAGCTGGTCATCAAGCTGTCCAGGGCAAACGATCTAACCGTTTGTAACACGGCCTGCCAGGCTGGCCCGCGACCATATCTGCGGTAATACCATGAATCTGCGTGTTGAAGTCGAAGAAATCGTCTTCGGGATCGACCAGACCTTCCCACTCATTAACGATCTGAGCGTCGGCGAACATTGAGCGCCCCATGCAAGAGGTAGTGACTACATACCACTGCGATCTGGGGTTGGCTGATGACAGCAGGCGTCTCGACAATTCGCAAACGCCGACTTCCGCTTGAAAGCCTGGTGTGGTGCATCATCGGCATGGCGTTGTTTCGCAGGATGTCAGCTTGGGATGTGGTGAAACACATGGATATCATGCTGCCGGGCAAGCGGCCTCTGGTAGCGCCGAGTGCTGTTGTTCAGGGGCGGCAACGGCTGGGTAGCGAACCCTTCTCAAGCGGGCTCGCATACGTAGGTGAATTTGCGCCCTTGTTCACAGATGGCCAACAGGCACTACTGGCCCTATGATATCTTCGCTCAAGTGTCCTGCAATCAGCCGCTGTATTCGGTACTACCGGGAGAAGGGTCATGCGCAACTGCTTTTTCAGTTTCCATTACGTGCCCGATAACTGGAGGGCCGCCACGGTTCGATCCATTGGCGTTGTCGACGGTGAAGAAGCTGCTCGGGACAACGATTGGGAGTCGGTCAGACGTTACGACGACAAGACCATCAAAAACTGGATTGATCAGCAAATGAAGGGGCGCACCTGCGCAATCGTTCTGATTGGTGAAAATACCGCTGGTAGACCATGGATCAATTACGAGATCGAAACAGCGTGGAATAACAAGCTGGGATTGGTCGGCATTCACATCCACGGCCTCAAGAATGCGCAAGGAATGACCTCAAGCAAAGGCGCCAACCCTTTCACTGGCTTCACCATTGGGCAGCAGCAAATCCCGTTAACCAATGTGGTGCGTTCCTACGATCCGCCCGGCTTCGATAGTCGCGCTCGATACGGATACATCGCGGAAAATATTGGCCGTTGGATCGAAGAAGGCATCGCGATCCGGAAACAGTATTGAGCCGTTACCACTCGATGAAGAATGAGGACAATCATGCAGGACGCTTCCTATCACCTGGCCGTATTCGGTACAGCCCCTGAAGGGTTCATCGCCGCCCTCACCGACGAGCTGAAAACCAGGTTGAGCATTCTCTCCCTGGAGCTCGGTAAAGAAGTCGCATGGTATGTCGGCCCGCCTGGGGAATACGACGCTCATGGAGGACAGTGCACCGCGGCGCTCTGTTTCCCGCTGGAAAACGAGCAGGTTCAGTCAATCGTCACCATGATGAAGGCCGGGATGCCTGTCATACCGGTTGCGAGCAGCCTCGCTAAGCTCGGCGACGAATTTGCCGCCCCCATATCGACCCTGAATGGACTCGGCCTTAGCACCTGTGACATCCCCGAAATTGCTAACTGTCTCCTCGAGTGTGCCTCTCTGCTTCCGCGGCAGCGCCGAGTCTTTCTGAGCTACAGGCGTTCCGAGTCTACGCCTGTAGCGCTGCAGCTCTACGCAGCCTTGTCAGAGCGGCTCTTCGATGTTTTTCTGGATACCCATGAAATCCTTCCAGGCCAGCACTTCCAGGAGGTGCTTTGGCAGAAGCTTTGCGACAGCGATGTCATGGTCTATCTCGACACTGAGAGCTATTTCCAGAGCCGCTGGACGACATCGGAATTCGGACGCGCGACGTGGCGCGCCATCCCGATTCAACGCGTCGGTTGGCCAGATGTGGCCCTAGATCCCCGGAGCTTGGTAAGCGATGACCTTCGCTTGGAAGCAGAAGATTTTGAAGCGGACGGACTGTCTCTCACTCCTGGCTGCCTGGATCGGATCTGCAGATCAGTCGAAAGCTTGAGGGCCGAAGGTGTTGCCACGCGCTACTACCAACTGATGGACGCATTCCGGGCATCGCTTCAACGCTCGCATGCCACCATTGAAGGCTATTCGATGCGGCGCACCATTACCGTCAAAACTCGCTTGGACGAATACATTTCGGTATATCCAACGCTTGGAGTGCCCACCACCTATACGCTTCATGAAGCTACACTTGACAATCACACCCCGCCCGTCGCTGTAGTATACGATGACGTCGGTATTGAAGAAAAAAGGTGGGTAACACACATGGAGTGGATTGGTGGCTTCTTAAACGATAAAGTTCGCTTGATCAAACCTTACGGCTCAGGATGGCATTTCGAGGGCTGGAGGCAATGAGCCAGTCGATATTTCTTTCCGCGAGCGTCCCGCAGCACGGTAGAGAATTTTATGATACGGCCCATCCCTATCAGATTCATACTGCCGTGCGTTCACTTCTCTTGCTAACCCTGGGTCGCCGCCAGATTGTCTTCGGAGGGCATCCATCAATAACTCCAATGGTTTATTCCGCATGCCTCCACTTTGGGTTAAGTGATATTCGTTGCGCCACCATTTATCAGTCGCAGTTTTTCAAGGATGAGTTCCCCCTTGAGAATGCTGAATTTGCAGACGTCAGATTAATTCCTGCTGAAGCTACTATTCCAGAAAGCGTTGCCATGATGCGCCGTAAAATGTTTAGTGAAAGCCAGTTCTCTGCTGGCATCTTCATCGGAGGAATGAAAGGCATTCTCGATGAATACGCGCTGTTCAGGGAGGCATTTCCAGATGCCAAGGTCATTGCTGTGAGAGCTGGCGGAGGTGCAACTGCTACCCTGCCCCAATCCAGTGAAGACCCAGCAGTCCAGGGCCTCGAGCTTTCGCGTGATTTTTTCTCTCTCTACTCAACGGTGCTGGGGATCGACCCCAGAGCCAACCGAGATTTCACTAGTTAAGGAAGATCTGATGGATCGCGGTTTCAATCTGAGCATTGATGCTCAGAGCTTTGCGTCTAACAGCGCTACAGTTGCCAACTACAAAGCCCAGAACAAGCGCGATGTCGAAAGCTTGGCACAGCTTATGCTCGACAAAGATACAGTCGACGCCGAGCTTGTGATAAAAACATTGTTTCCGACTGTCTCTGCAGACATATTCCTCTCTCACTCTCATGCTGATCAAGATCTTGCTATCTCTCTCGCCATCGAACTCGAGCGCAGATGCGGCTTGAAGGTGTTTATCGACTCATGCGTTTGGGGCGCAGCGCATGACCTGCTTCAGGTAATTGACGATAAATACTGCAAATCGCCAGGTGAGATCAACTACAACTATGCCGAGAGAAATCGCTCCACCGCTCATGTTCACATGATCTTGAGCACAGCCCTGCAGCGCATGATCGACAGCACTGACACTCTGTTTTTCCTCAATACAGAACAGTCCATCTCACTCAAGCACTCTGTGGATGGAAGTAAGAAAACCCTATCACCCTGGATTCATATGGAGCTCGAGTTCAGCTCGATGGTGCGCAGACAACCTCGCCGACACATGGTCAAATCCCATGATGGCAGGATGTACGATAGCATCGGGACAGAGTCGTACAACGTTGCACACGAAGCCCCAGTTCGCCACCTGGTGAATCTTGCACAGCCAGAGTTCATGATGTGGGTGGAGGCCACATCGCGTATTGGCGCTGTTGATGGCATTAACCTTCTTTACGAGATCGAAAGTGCGTAACGACCAAGCTGACGGCAGTAGCACACGACGCGCTGATTACCACCCAGCAGAATGCCTCAGCCTTATCTACTAGGCCTGAGGCTTACCTGGGTGGTTTAAGCGCATCACGTTATGCTGCCTTCGGTCATCAGAGGTAAATCTTACCGACCCCACAGAAAGGATACCCTCTGCCTCGCAGCGCTCGTCGCAAAGCATCAACATCCTTTAGTTGATCCCCGCCCTGCTTGCCCGGGCCGCCTAGGTTTTCCTTATCCACGGTTGGATAGAGTCCCAGATACTCCTGCCCTTCAAAGCGTTGATCCGCCCTTTCCAAGACCGGAAGGATAGATACGTTGCCCGGTTTACGACCGTCGAAGTAGCCCAACTCCCAGGGCATCCATTTCGAGCTCGATGCATTCTCGGTGGCAATGTACAACAGCGTCTCGGACTGGTTCATCCGCCCGCGCAGCCTCTCAGCCGTATGCTTGTTAACCTGGTTACGGTCAAGCTCTGGGTCGTCTACCCAGTCGACATAAACTCTTTTTTCCATGTCCTCGAGCAGTACCTTTACCCCGAGCACAAGCTCGGCGTCATTGATGGAGTGGGATAAGAAAACGTCGAATCGAGTCGCCAGCTTGCTAGCTTTAATCGACTCATTGATCACGTCGACCAGGCTACGGTTCTTCATTGCCCGCTTTGCGGCTGCACGTGCTTCAGCTTTTGTAAAAAACGCCATGCTACGAGTCCTTCGAGTGATAGTTCGTCAGTGCTTCAGCGATCAAAGAAAGCCGCCATCCCGGGCCGTGTGTTGAGGAGCCGATACACCTCTAAGCTCAGGGTGGTGGGTTAGAGATTTGACGATAAAGAGAAGCGGACGCCCAAGACTGTGTCCTAGGCATCCATTCCTGCTTAGAAGCGCTCCCAGGCATCCGCATGTTGTCCATCAAAGAATCTGGAGCGCACCTCAGCGAAGTGCTCTTTAGCTGCTTCGTTGCCACGCTGGGCCATTTCCTGGATAGCCTCGGTGTCGTCAAGCTTGATTTCGGCAGGGGTCTGCTGATTGACACGCAAGTGCCGCGTTGGGCCCAGAAAACTCTCAGCCAGGGCAAGAGCACCGTGTTCTTGGGCGGCAAAAAAGAGATCAACGCTATGAGGCGCCCATCCCCCTTTGCCCTTACCCAACTGATCACTGAAATCACTCTCGCTGGTGAGCGTTCCAACGCTCAGCACGTCGATTCGATCTAGAGGGATCTTCAGGTACCGAACAGCTTCCGCCAAGGCCGGCAAGATGGGGTTGTTCGCCCAGACGCCACCATCAAGGAAGGTTTCCAGTGTGATCGGCCCATCGTATTCGGCTTCATCAAAATATGTGGGGGCCGCGGAGGAAGCCAGCGCTGCAGTCACGGCTGAGATATCACGATATGCCGTCCGATCTGGGCTGTGCGGTGTGACGATTGCCTCTGCTTGGCCATGCTTAGCCCTAACCGTAGGAATGACCAAACGGCACCGCGAATCCTCCGCCAAGGTTTTGTCGCCAAACACTTCAGTCAGCAGTCCGCGTAGTGTGGCCGAGTCATGCTTGGACTTGAGCCAGTGCCGCAGCTTCCGATTTTTCGGGAAAATCTGTGGGCCTTTCTTTTCGTAGAATTCCAGGATCTCTCGGGGTTTCATCCCTAAGGCCAGCCCGATAGCCAAAATGGCACCCGTGGATGTGCCTGCGACCAGGTCGAAATGCGAAATGAGGTCGTTGCCACCACCTGCCTTGAGCATGTCGTCCCACTTGGCCAAAACCGCTGCAGTGAAAGTGCCCCTGAGTCCTCCGCCATCAAGCGCCAAGATGCGGAAGTTACGGCCTCGCGAAATGTTGCGACGAGCAAGTGGCAGGTTCTTCAATTGCTCGACGACCAGGCCCACGACCTGCTCAACCGATGTGCCATTGGCAATGGTGGTGTTCGCGTCTAGGGAAAGGCCATTTCGCAGGCGAGATAGCAACGACGGATCTTCCTGGAGGTACCCTGCTATCGCACCGCCAAAACCAGCGGCGACGAATCCGGGCTTACCGAGGTCGAGCATGGTATCCAGCTCATTCGGAACGCCCGCATTTGCTTTATTGACGTCCCACCACGCACCACCCACGCAGATGACGGCATCCGAACGGTCAGCCATCCAATCACGCATCGGTGTCAGGCCAACTGCGGCTTGGCCCTCGCTAACATCCGCAGGGACAATTTCCACTGAAGCGAATTTTCTGTGATCCTCAATCTCAGCGGCGTACTCGTCAGTCGCGAAGAGTTTCGCTCGCACCAACGTAAGTGCTCCCCTGCCCCCGCCTGCCTGAATGAACGATTCGGCGGCTTTGCGCAGCGGTGCGATGAGTGAGGGATGGCTCCCATGGACAATCGAGCCGCCTTCGCTGAAGATTTTCGCGGCAATTTTTTGCACGAAGTCAGCAATATCGTCTCGCGATTCTGGGTTTGAACCCGATAGGTGGATCCTGACGCCGGCTAGGCGCTGCGTAGCTGCCATAAGTTAGTACCTGGGTAGTCTGAAATGAAGGTTTCTGCGACCGAGCCGGTCGGATCAACGACCGGCCAATCCTGCCGCGGTCTCGATCCAGCCCGCGATGTTGGCTCTGCCATTTTGCGCTACGAAGTCATACCGCATGCAGTGCCTGGAAAGCGGAACGACCGTGTCGCTGGTAGGGGCATCAAACCACAGGTCAGAGGCCGGGATGGCGAGGGTATAGTCCAAATACTTCACCCACTTCCCGCCTTTTAGCTCCGCGAAGAAAATCTTGTCGTTAGAGCGATAGAGACCCACCTCAGCCAATGGGTCTGCGCCCTTCACTCCGGTCGCCTGAGCTCTGTTTTTCACACCATGAATGTCAACGGTCAACAGCCCATTGCCCTTCAACACGCTGCGTACAATCTCGTACCGCACCCAGCGCCTTGATGCTGTGAACTGGCCGGTCAGAACGCATGTCACGGACGTGTTGTTGAGGCCATCTCGAAGGAAGGCTTTGAGCGCGTCGTCGCCTTCCTTCTTGGACGCTTCAAACACGCTGCCATCGAAGAACCCCACCGATTGTCGATCGTCGTTGACGACCCAGCAATTCCTGACGTTCCAGGCTCGCCATACGTCTTCCTGATAGTGGAAGGAAAAAAACGTTCTTCGTGCCATTCCTTGCTCCCCGTACGTTTACAACCACCTGTCATGCCGAAGCGACCACTGCTCGCTTTTGCATGCCCAGTCTGGGCACGCCGCGAAACCAGGATCAGCTGACTTCGAGAGGGTTAGAAACCGTCAAGACTACACCAAGCAATAGTCGATAACATCACCATGCCAGCCACGGGAAGACGCAGGGGCGTGCCGTGGATCTACCAGGTATTCGCCTCGACCTAGAGGCGATTAGACATGCACTGCTCGCTCGACAGATGAAAGACGGCTGCACAGTTGATGAGGTGCTTGAGATTCTAACAAGCGCCTACTGCAGCCAGAGCCAGGTTGGACTAAACAAACCTAAGCATGCGCAGGTGGTGATGCTCAGTGGCGGGCGCAAAGTGCTGGTGGGAAAAACACGCTACCAGGCAGTGGCCGTTATCAAGGTGTGCCAGGACGGTGCCAGAAAGTACTTGGCCCCCATCACCGTTTTCCACGCGACGGAGGCCAAGGTACGCAGTATTTCGTGACTACGGAGGAAGGACGGCCTCAGAAGCAAGTCTCCCGCACTGAAGCGGAACAGCCCAAGCGCCCCCGACTTCCCGTCATATGACCCACAGCTAAAGGGCCTACGCAGCACCGCCGACAAATTTTCTGCTGTCTACGTAGTCAACTCGCAATGCTACGGACGATGCCAGCGCATTGCAACGCCAGACCTACCCAACGGCCTTGGCGACCGGGTGCTTTCGGCGCAACTGGATAGACACCATCTTGAAGCAACAGGTGAATGCGAAGCCCAAACAGAGCAGCACTTACCTAGCCCGCACTGATCTTTTTGTTCGCTGACGCCAGCCTGCGCTTCACACCAATCTTAGGGTTCAAAGCAAGCGCCTCCTCGTAGACTCGTGCAGCCTCTCCGTACTGGCGTAACTGTTCATGAGCGAGCCCTTGGATTTTTAAGGCGGTTGGTTTCCACGCTGGATTTTCGTCTGCGCCGAGCGAGCGGGCACGCTGGATGGCGGTTAAAACTTCCTGGGCTCGCTCATCTGTGAGATCGACATCCTCCAGAATCTTCTCCGCAGCCAGGATGATGCGGTCGTAACGAGACGAGGCGAGATTGGCATTATTCAGCTGATCAGCCTCTAGGAATCGGCCATCGATATCGTACCGGAAGCTCCCAACATCCTTGAAATGTGCAATGAGCTCCCCCGTTTTCTCGTCGACCTCATAGCGCTCTGGCCATCCGGCTTTTGGAGTGACGCTATACAGCTCAACCCGCTTGAGCAGGTCGAACAGGAAGACCTTGTTACCATGTTCGCTGGGGCTGTTGGCTGTGGCACAGACAGCGAACTTCCCATTTATGGAGATCGCGCTGGAGACGATATTGGCCGAGAGCTCCTTGGTGATGAGTACGGCTCCAGAGGGATCGAAGACAGTGAACGTCCCCGAGAGAGAGCTGCCAAAGTGCCAATCCTCCAAGCAGAAAACCCCAGAGTCAGAAACGTGGCCATTGTTTGGCCTAGGCATGCTTCCGTGACAGCTAACCGTACCGGTGCTCAGATCTGTAAGTACGTAGGCCCCCAGCCCGGATTCCCTATGCCCTCCCCGTCCCGCAGACGGATCCGAGTCTCGCCACCCGATCGCCCATAGCTTGGATTTAGACAGCTGATAGAGTCCGTAGAAATCAAGCGATTCTACCGACAAAAAATGCTTGTCCCGCGAAACCTCGAGCTTTGGACGGCGCCCCTGGGTAGGTTTGGAGTTGGCTTCAGCGTTGGTCGTCTTGGGTCTTTTGAACAGCCAGCTAAAAATGCTCATTTCCTGCTCCTTTGGAAGGTTGAGCGCGTTGAGGTGCTGTGATGTGCATCCTGGACATTGAGTAGGCGTCTTAGCTGCTCTTCAGCTGGCCCTCCAGAGAGCTTGTCTGCCACCACGGAACCTGGATTCGTAATCCCGCAGCGTAGCGGATATCGCGAGCGCCGCAGGCTATGAATCCCCCCACGAACTTGATCTACTGCTTGAAGGCGTAAGCGCCGAATTTGAGCACATAACCCATGAAATTGATCGGCTTGTAGGTTTCATCCGGGGAGGTAACCAGGTGGTAGCGATCAGGCAGTTGGTCACGATAGAGCTGAAGCCGACGACGCTCTGTGGCGGTTAGATCGTTCCGAGCCAACGCTGCATCTGTGGAGGCTACTTTTTGATCATACTCACGTCGCCACCAAGCGCGGACGAAGTCCTGTATCCAACGCATACGGAGATACAGCACCGCAGTGACACTCAGCGTCAGAAATGCAGTTAGATTCGTCAAATCGCCTTGCATCCATAGCGCTAAGATCACCAAGCACGGTATTGCTAAGGTCAACGCGATGTAGGTGATGCGGGTCGGGGGGGCGAATCTCATCAGCTTAAGATCTCCTTGATATAGAGCGCTTACGACTCGCCAATGCTCGCACGGAGCAGCCATGGTCATCTCGAATTTTATGGTTTCCATTTGTTAGCTTTCGTAGCGCGACCAGACAGCTCTGGATCGTCAATTACCAGTTAAGCTGGATGAAACCGCTGAGGGGGCTGCGCCTCTTTAGCGACATTCAAGAGCATGCGCGTCGGATACCTGATAGCCTATCGCCACACTTAAGCACGTAGCCGGCAGAACTGAGCGTTGCCCAGACGACCTTGGGTGGGCGAAGTCCTCGCCCCGGCCACGTGCACGTCAACGATACAGAGAGGCTCGGAAGCTTCATGGACGCCCGCTACTCCCTCGCCCTCCTAGGCGACTTCCCCACTGCCATTGCCGACGAGATTGAGGCCGCGATCAAGGTGCGGATTTCAGATCTCGGTTTAGAGCTTCACAAAGATGTGACACTCTTTCGAGGAAATCCTAGGGATTTTCGTCCCAGGCTTGATCGCTGCTGCGCAGCGCTATGCGCAAGCATCAGTGTCACTGAAGAGGCAGCCATTGAGCGCTTCATTGACCGCCGAGTTCCACTGGTTCCGGTGGCGTGCGATCCGGACACGTTTACAGCCGAATTCCCCGGGAAGCTTGGAACACTGAACGGCGTCGCGATGACTCAAGGCCCGGCCATCCTTTCAGCGTCTCTTTTGGAGGCAAGCTCGCTGATCCCACGTCAGCGCCGGGTGTTCCTCAGCTATCGACGCAAAGAGTCCACCGAAGCTGCCCTGCAACTCTATGCAGAACTTTGTGCCCGTCAGTACGACGTATTCCTCGACACTCACGGGATCTTACCTGGAGAGCACTTCCAAGAGGTGCTGTGGCAGCGTCTCTGCGACTCCGACGTACTCGTCTACCTTGATACCTCGGGGTATTTCGAAGGCCGCTGGACAGAGTTGGAGTTCCATAGGGCTTCGCTGAGGAAGCTCGCCATGCTTCGCGTTGGATGGCCAAGAGTTGACGCAGCCAACATTCATTTGATCAGCGGAGAAGTCCAGTTGGAGGACTCAGATCTCGCTGACAATGGACATATTCAGTCAGATGCTTTGGCCAAGATTCTCGAAAAAATCGAGCTCTATCGGAGCAAAAGCGTATCGATCAGGTATCGGGATCTCGTCGGGAAGCTGACATCCTCGGTAGAGGCTGCCGGCGGTAGAGTTCTGGGCGCTTCGTCCCGAAGAGGATTGGTGGTCTCAGTAAAAAATGAAGAAATCGTTGTGTACCCTGAGCTTCGAGTGCCCACCAGCGAATCATTCTATGAGGCATCGCTGGAAGAGCACTCTCCTCCAGTTGCTGTGATTTATAACGAAGAAGGCATCGAAGAAAGAACCTGGAAAGCCCATATGCAATGGCTCGGCGACAGGCTTGATGGGCATGCGCGCTTGGTGAAGGCGAACGCGGCTGGCCATCGGTTCCTAGATTGGTATTAGAAGACCCGTGCTCGTCCGACTAGATCCTTCAAGAGATTGACCTGAAAGCGTCTCCGCCGGCAATCATGATGAATGATCACTCGACAGCTCGAGAGCGGGCACACGCCTCAACCATCCCTCCACACAGCGAAATCAGAGGCCAACGACATGGGCGATATCTTCCTTTCTGCGAGCGTTCCCAGCCGCGACAGCAGTTTCTATGAACAAAGCGACCCGATGCTGATCCAGGCTGCTCTTCGGACGTTCTTGTACACCGTACTGGGTCGTAAACACCTTGTGTTTGGTGGTCACCCCACAATATCCCCTCTCATCCTCGCGGTCTGTGAAGATCTACGTGTCGACAATAGAGCTGCCGTGACGATCTACCAGTCCACATTCTTCGAACAGGAAGCTCCTAAGGTAAATTCCAGGTTTGCCAACTTAGTTCCAGTAAATGCAAACGGCACCCGGGAATCGAGCTTGGAGCTTATGAGAAGAGTCATGTTTAAACGCCATAAGTTTGAGGCCGCGGTCTTCATCGGCGGGCAACAAGGCATCCTCGACGAACACGCACAGTTCAAACTTCATCATCCCCAAGCAAATGTGATAGCGCTCCGCAGCCCTGGTGGTGCCTCCGCATCGATTGAGCCCTTGAAAGGCCAAATGCAGGAGCGCTCACCGCTCTCACCTGAGGAAAAAGACTACGACGAGTTACTCGACTACGTTGGCCTGTTCACCAACGGCCTGGAGATTGGGTTAAACAGCGAACGAAATCTCTCACTGAAACCTTCGAAACCAAGACACGATCCAGACAACACTTTCGGTAAAGGATAACCATTAAATGGAATACGGCTTCAACATTGACATCAATCCTGAGCACTTCCCACTCACGGACGAGGTAGGGGATTTCAAGCGCACCCTTAAAGCTTCCACGGTCAAGCTTAAAAATTACTTGTTGGAAGACAACGTCAGCATCGATGCAAAAACGGTAATCAAGCATCTATTCCCGGCGCAACGATGCGACATTTTTATATCCCACTCTTATCAGGATCAGGATCTCGCCATCCAGCTCGCTCTCGATCTTAAAAAGAAAGGAATTACTGCCTTCATCGACTCAACAGCTTGGGGATCAGCATACGATCTTCTGAAGGCCATTGATGAGAAACACTGCAAAATCCAAGGCACCTCGCGTTATCACTATGATCTGCGCAATCGCTCGACCGCCCATGTGTACATGATCCTAGCGACGGCTCTGCAGCAAATGATTAGTGATTCCACCGCGCTGTTCTTCTTGAACACTGACCACTCCCTCTCAACGCAGCATTCGATCGAGGACGAAGACAAAACGGGGTCTGCTTGGATTCATATGGAGCTGATGTTCAGCTATTTCATTTGGCAAGCCAAGCATGCCAAGCAGCTGGTCGTCTCCAACGAATCGTATGCCATGGATTCGGTACCTGTATTTCATGAAGCCAAAACGGATCATTTGAAGAGCCTGACCGGATTGAGGCTGCGACGCTGGATCGGCCAGCAAAAACAGCAACCCACTCCAATGGACATACTCGAGTCGCTTTACCAACTGCACGGTGGCGGCACGGCGCAAAACATAGGTTGATGTCAGAGGAGGTGTCTGGGGAGGCTCTTGGTCAGCGTGCGTGCACTTCGCGACCTGGTAGTCCGAGTTACTCGAGAGGACGCCTCTGAAAACGCTTCTTGAAGGTGGGCCTACATCACCCACTCCATCCCACGCTGATTATGGCGATTGCACGCGTCCTTATGCCGAGGCTGACGGGCAGTAGGCCAAGGTACGTACTCTGCGCTGCTGAGGAAGCGTTCTTTTTCAGAAAAATAGCCGACCAGATCCGATACCGTGTCGAGTCCTGAGAGGAGCATATCCACGGTCAGCTCATCGAGCACGTGGACAAAGCGATCTTTCCCCGCCGGCCAGCCCACGGTGAACGGTGTTTCCAGATGCTGCTTCTTGTCGGTTAGTCCTGTATTGATCATCAGGCTGCCGCTGCTTTGCCCGCGCCAATGCGCTACCGCCGCGTCGTAGGATCCGCGCGTCACTGCAATGCGATGGAAGACTGCCTTATTCATGTCAGGCAGGCGGTAGGGGAAAGGCACATAGCACTGCTTGTCCAGGTACAGCCGGCGAGGATTCTCACGGATGAACTTCTCAGCGCCAACCAGCTGTGTCACCGAGGCGTGAATCGCCCGCTTGTACCACCGCCCCCAGAGACCAAAGGGCTGAGTGGGTCGGATACTCGCAATGAATGTTTGTCGGAGAAAATCAGGATGTGGTCACCGAACACGACGAATAGACCACAGAGTTTCTTGCCATCCCAAGATACCGACTTCTTGCCTTCATCGGTGTGGACGTTTCCATAGCACCAGGGGCTGAGGAATGCTTTGCACGCTAGCTTGCTCAGGTAGCGCTCGGAGTCGGTCTTCGGCTCAACGTCGATCGCAGCTTCCCACGGCGCTTTTTTTAGACATGACGAGGCCCCTCCAATGGTCTGCTGAGCATAGCGCTTCGCCTGCCTCGTCGCGGTGTTCCAGGATGTGTATGGCCCAGAGCCAGCCGCTACGCAATTTTTAGCAGTGAAGCGTTGCAGCTATCCTTGAACTGGACTTCGAGGTCATACTCGTAATACAGCGCATCAAGCCAAAACGCCCCCTCATGAGCCGTATTTTTCGCTAGGGATTTCAACTCTTCGCCGGTCAGCTTGGGCAAATGCTTGTTGATGATCTCGAATGCAAACGCAGCAGATCCGAGGGCTTTGTGTTCCCGATGGGATTCGAGCGTAGCAACGATACCTCTTGGCAGGCGCTTGCGAGTAAGCTTGTGGTAGCGCGTCTTGGCACTGAAAGCCAGCTCGGAATAGATCCATGGCGACAGCGTGCGATCACCGACTGCAAAACCTTCATGGCCTTTGATACTGACCGAATTCTTGGTGTTGAAGAAAATGAAGCACTCAGATGCGTCAATCATGCGATGCAACTCTTCGTTCAGCATCAAATACAGAGACGCTGCTACCTCACTGCATTTATCATAAGAGAAATTCGTAACCCCCTCCTTCTCTTCCTTATCCGAGTAGTACTCGTTGACTTTAAGCTGCAACTTGCCTACATACCCCCAGACACACGAGTCGACGAAAACCTTAACTCCTCGCTTCTCCAGCGACAATGCAAACTCGATAGCCTCACGCTCATCTCGATGAGAGTGAGATAGGAAGACATGAGCGTGCTGCTGGGGAAAAATCGTTAGAGCAAGCTCCTTGGCATCAATGACGTCTTTATTTTCAATTTGACCAATCACGTAATCGGCCAAGTCATTGACTGTCACGTCATGTGCCCTTTTGCGGTAATCATCAATCGCAGCGTCGCTGATCATTTCGAATGATTTGTAATGCTCAAGCTCGAAACCTATATACATACCAACCTCTAAGCAGCAGCCATTCTAACAACGATTAATATATACCGGAGATGAAGCATCATCTGCGAAGCCAGGATCTCAGCGTTACAGCCGAATCCGTTTTTTCCGTATAAACCATCCAGAGTTCATTTTCATGACCCTCCAGCATCCCCCAGATGATCCTTGGGTATAGGCCCATGTACTCCCAGGATGACCAACTGTCATCATCCACATTGTCCGAGGCACCAAAAATCGCGATGCGGTTAACCCCTTTCTTCCCATCCGCAACACCCAGTTCCCATGGTACCCAACGACTATCTTTACTATTCGGAGTTGTGAGCAGTACGAACCGTTTGCACTCGGCGATACGGGTTTTCAAAAGATCCGCCGTTTCTTCCGAGGTGTGAGTTGGCATCGCCGGATCGATTTCATCGATGTAGGGGACACCACCGTGGTTGGCAATGACCTCCATGACGCCCAATACTAACTCCTGATCTTTGCTGGAGTGGGATATAAACGTCAAGTTTTGAGACGAAGCCGCCAAGGACTTAGTCAAGTGGCGGCTTTGCGAGGCTTTGGCGGAAAAGCCTTTAAGTTCAGCTCTAGTAACGTTACGGGCCATGCGACTCTACTTTCTCAACGTAGCACAGCCACTCACAGTGGCTGGCTAAACCAAATGCAATTTACCTGGAGGTATCATTCACGAAGGCCCACAGCAGGGAGCGCCCCTCTGAACCTGAATCAACATAAACTTCTTCACTCTGCCACTCGACCAGTGGATAGAGGCTCAAATATTCCTGGCCATTGAACCCAGAACTCAGGCTGTCAACCAGCGGTAAGATAGCCACTGCGCCACTTTTGCAGCCATCGAAATAGCCAAGCTCCCAAGGCATCCACTTTGACTCCGCCGACTGCCCAGTAGCGATGTAGATCAGGCTGGAACAGTTACGCATGCGTTGGCGCAGCCGGTCGGCTGTTTTCTTGTCAACGTGCTCACGATCCAACTCTTCGTCGTTCATCCAGTCGATATAAACGTTGTACCCCCTCTCACGAAGCAGCACACCAACGCCTTCGACCAGATCTTTATCCTTGATCGAGTGCGACAAGAAAATGTCGAAGCGCTCATCTTTGAACGACTCCAGGCCGGCAACCTGGTCGAAGATGTTCTCTCCGCGCCGCGCAGCAGCCCTTGCCTGCTCTTTGGTAACAAAAGCCATTTCTACCTCAGACGTCTGAAAGTGAGGGGTGCGCTTACGCGTACTCCTTGATAGCTGTTTCGATCCACAATTGCACAACTCACCACATGTGCAAATGGACAGACACATTATTGGGTCTAGCCACGCCCAACGGAAAGTGCCCTAGCAGCAGGTTGAGAGGTTCACCGATCCACGTTTGCAAGAAGCCATACAAGTATGAGGGAAACCCGGCTGCAGTTACCCATAGCCGTTCATGCTCATGGCTGTAGAGAAATCCTACTTCCCCTCCTTCCAGTTCAACCATGCGTTGATGAGCACCTTGCCCCCAAGGTGAGCCGCTCTTCGTGAGCGGAAAGGGAACGTTGAGCTGGGCGTCGTAGATCACCTCAATCCCAGGCTCGGGGTACACGCTCGCATCATCCACCAGCGTTTGAATGCCTAGGATTGAGCCCGAGAGCCGCCACGTGCTTTGCGCAACCTCGCCGACCTGAATATCCACGTAGCCACAATTCCACTCAATATTTTCATAGTCGGTGGCCAAGACCTTAAGTGCATGGACCAGCGTTCGCATTCGCTTCCCTTGCCGAGGAAAATTATTTAAAGATCTAGTCACAAAGATTGCGCAAGCTAGCACCAAGCTACCAGGCATGGATCAACCCTGAAGCCCGTGGCTTGATTGATCATCTGCCGCATCTGCCGCATCTGCCGCATCTGGCCATACCGCTACCTCCATTGCGTAGACCTCGGGGCGACCTACGATGAGATTGATGAATCGGAATCGTCACGGCCGCTCGCAATCGTTCTTAATCAGATGTCTACATACCTCGCGCCACACAGATGACCGCCGACTATTTGGGGCAATCGAATCAGGTTAGGCGGGCCTAGGCCCGAAGACCCGACAGCCAGGAGCACAAAGTAATGCCTTGCTGCGTCCAGGAAGCTAAGAACGCTCTCTTGGAGTTTGTTGAGCTTCACGGATCGCTCGGTGTATCTGGGCTTCCCGTTTCATCCTTTCGCTAAATGCTTGGGCCCTGTCATATTCTTCCTTTGACTCCTTTTCTAGCCGACGATGCAGAACGGGACAGTAAATCCATTCACTGTCAGACGGGTTACGATGAAGTGGAGCCACCATCAACACAAAGAATACACTCAAAGCCAGCCACACCGGAGTGCTTGACCACTGCCCTTCAATCCAGCCAACAATCGAGATCGCATCCCCGATTCCCGACCAGTAAAAATTTAGGCTAGCGAGAACTAATGCACTGAAAGCGTAAAGCTGAATCCTATGCAGCTCGGCATTCTGCGCAGCCCTTTCCTGCTGATAGCGGTCGTAGATCCCAATAAGGAACTCGCTTTGGGTTTCATGAGCCTCCTCGCTGATCTCCCATGGCCGCACGCACTCAGTGCGCCGAGTCCATCTCACTTGGGCTTGGTCGGGCTTTGAAAGTCCCATAGCGCGTGCAAGTGTCGCTTCGAGATTTTTTAGGAACTCGATCGCAGCTGCGTAAACCGACACGGCTAGTGGATACAGCAACGTGAAAACCAGCGAGAGCAGACCGGAAAAACAAACAAACGCGACAAGTAGCTTGATGCCCAGAACGAGATCAGTTCTGAGTTCCACTCGCTGCATCCCAACAATGCCTACGCCGGAGAAGTGCACCATCAGTGAGTCAAAAAGAAGCATAAAGCTGGTGATCAAAAGAAAAAATTTAACCTTGCTGGCGCTCTCCAACATTGAGAAAAACTTATCTTTAGCTAAGTCTTCTGAAGCTGACATCCTGATTCTCCTAAGCGTCTCAAAATGCGATGGTAGTACTATCTGGTCAGAGTTACTCAAGCGAGTTCTACCCACTTGGAACGAAGGCTTCACAGCTCAGCGCTTCGAGCCAAAATCATCGAAAGCTCGCGGCTCTGCTCCTTTCCTGCTGAGAGCAAGGTCAATCTTTAGCACCTCGTCGCTCACAAAAAATGCAGATTAGTGGCCATTTGGCATTCATCATGAAGCACCATTGATTGATTCTCCATTAACGCTGAATGGTATCGCTCATCAACGATGGGCAGCAGGGTTTATACGAGCTCGTCACAAGGAGCAATGTAATAGATGAACACAATAAGTGACGCATAATCTGAGCTCGGCACGGGCCACCTTGGATGTACAAGGTTTACGGCTTTTGCGTTGCGCAGGATCAAACATGAAGCCACGTCTACCGTGTGTATTAGGTACGCGGAAAACTTGTTCCCCACGCCCAGATTTGGTTTTCAGGGAGAGCCAAAGGGTATGTGTAAAGCTCTGATGGGCTGCGGGCCAGAAGCGCGAGCTCTCGACCACTATCCAAGGCTTCAGCAAACGGCCGACCAACTGCCATCGGGAGGTATTGGTAGCTGCTAAGAATATCGGCGGCCGGCCCCCAAATCACACGACCATTGCACTCAGAAAAAATGCTGGGGAGAATTGACGCGAGTGAGCTAAATAAACTGATGTCAATGATTTCACTTGAGTCAACGGTAAGCCAAGCGTGCAGATTGACACCACGTCGGCCTTCATCTCGTATATGCCTGAAGGTTAGCCCTGACGCACTCCAATCTTTCAAGTTCTTCCAAGTGGGATTAAACAACGGCTGACTGTCACTCCACAACTGCCCAATCGTCACGTGTACAGGGCGCTGAAGTTCGCTTTCGAGGTAAGGCGCTAGGTAGTAACTCCATTTGAGGCACTGAAAGGCTGACCTCGAGAGACCTTTGATTCCTGCTGCGCGTAAGGCGTTTCGAATGTTATCAGCATGAATTTCGTGCGGAGCACTAAGGGCTGAAGCACCGGCACATGTCGCGAACCCACATTCCCGAGTGAATGCGATGGCCTGGCCGAAATTGGCACTGTAGTTAGTAAAATCTGATGCCGATGAGAGATTGCTCGGAAGCCTGCGCCACAGTCGCTTGAAGAATCTGATCATTGAGAGTTACCCCTACCCACCAGGATAAGCATTTCTTGCCATGGACATCTCAGTTTCCCAGATAGCGAGGCGCTCGATTAATGCGCCAACCACTTCCCATAGGCATCGATATCAATCATGGGCACCGTGCCGCTGAATTGAAGCTGTGCTATCAGCTTGAATAAGAAGGCCGTTGCTGGCTTGTTTTCATTTTCGAAGGTGAATTTATCGCCGCTCGGGTCGAAGAAGAAATGACCATGGGAGGCTACGCAACCGAGATCCAGCCGTCCTTCAGCTTTGTCCACGTTTAGGGCTTTATCAAACGACGCCCCCAGTGCAGGACTCCAGTCGCTTTCAAACGTAAGCAATCCACCTAGAATCGGAATGAGTGGTTTTGCTGGATAGACACCACCTGCATGCGGAATTGGCAGACTGGTGCGGTGAAGCCTGCGAACACTCGCGACTTTGCGCTGGGCATAGGCTACCAGATCAGCCGTAGCGGTCTGCTTCGCTTCAAAGACTGCGTACACGCTTTCCGCTGGCACAATGATCTGCTCATCGAACTTGAAGATGAACGGTGAGTACTGTCGATCAAAGACCACGACATCGATCTGATCGCTGAAGTTGCCCAGGCTGTCGACTACAAAGGCATTGGCCGCCTGATAACGTTTAGGGAGGTAGGTATCGAGCATATCGATCCACACCCCTTCGCTCGCATCCCCCTTAGCGCCAGGGTGTGAGAAGGCTTTGCGTGCCGTTCCCAAACGGAGCTGAATGTCGTCATGCAGCGACGCAAGAAGAGTTGAAAGTGACCAGCTTGACATATTGCCTCCGAAAGCATTGAAGGGCCCGAGCAGAACCGCGAGGCGGCTGCTCGACCTTTGAGGGGTTAGCGATCCTGGAAAGCAGGCGTTGGAGCCATTGCTTTAGCTGTGAGCAATGCAGTTCTGGCGTCCACCGCGGCTCGCGGATAGGCTGAAAGCACGATGGCTGGAATCAGCCTTTGGTTGATATCGGAGAAGGTAAAGCCCGGAGTATCCACACCACGGGGGCCGGTCAGCTTTACAAGCTCCTCAATCACTTGCACGCCCAGCCCCAAACCGTCCAGTTTGGTCGTCAACAAATACTTTCTCTGCACTTCATCAGGACGGGCAAAAGTCAGGACTTCCGCTGCTCGCCGCTGAACTGCCGGATCCAGTGCTTTTAAACGGTTGGTGCACATGAGCACGGCTGCGGGTAGCTTCTGATTTGCGATGCGATCAATGCCGCGAATGAAAGCGTTAACCCCTGCCCGATCCTCATGGTGCATCTGAGAGTTTTCTCGGGATTGTGCCAAGGCATCAGCCTCATCAATGAGGAGCAGCACAGCGCCCCTGGCTTTTCCGTTTCTGTTTTTAAGCTTTTCAGCGGCCTCGATCGTGTAGTCAAAAGCAGCCGAGACCAACTGAGTCATCTCTCCGACTCGCCCCTGCCCTCGAGTCGCGAGACTTAGCGGAAAAAGAGTGATATCGATTCCTTCCTGCCGAGCGACAGCATCCCCGATGGTCTCTGCAAGTTCAGTTTTTCCAGAACCAACATCCCCTGCCAAAATTGCCAGCGGCGGACGACGCAATACGGTATCGATGGCGGGACGAGCTTGCGGGTGATGCCTCTCAGCCCAGTCCTGCAGGCCAAATGGATTCACCAGCAAGCCCAATACCTTAGTCAGCCGATCCTTTTGGTCGTCAAGACCTACCAGACGAGCCAGACGCTCCTGAGGTTCGAAATCGGGAAAGGACATACGCCGCTCAAACAGCTCGTCCAGAGAAGGTTTCACGTTCATCAATAGCTCCTTACCGTTGCACGATGGAGGACGCGACTACCCGCAGAATATGTCTTGTCGCTGTCGAGGTATCCGCTGATGCCAGGGGCCGTTGCATCGCTCCGCTCAAAAGGCAAATCCTTGAGGGCTACGTCCCTTTCGGCCGAAGAGGCGTTGGTGTATTTCTGGCTGTAGGACAGAAAGCTATAGAATGAAGCGCCCGTGATATCTCGCCCCGGGCGAACACGTCCCGGATCATCATCTGAGCCCGATCCCACCAGATCCCCTGCGGTGTATCTCAGCGAGGGCTCAATCCAATCGTCGCCACGCTTGAAACCGTAGGTAACCTCTCTGAGATACCCTGCCTTGAGCAACACGATCAGTTCAGCCTCGTAAGCTTCAATCGAGCTATCGCATGGCTGGCCGTAAAAGCGTTGCATGCGCCGTAAATCAGTTGCGACCTTCGCAGCCATGTGTCGAGCATGCGTGATGGTGAACGTCTGTGATTCAGCAACCGTAGTACTGTAAGACGACATGGTTTACTCACCCCTGAAATGAAGAACCGAAGACCTTCTGCCAATAGCCAACCGTCAATTGCTTGGTTGGCGCATAGAACGCAGCGTCAATGGCATCACCTGCATCCATTGCTGCATCGATGATCGCGTCGACATTTTGCTGGGTATACAGTCGCGCTACGTTGTTATCAGGGTTGACAGGATCGATGATCTGAACCAAATCGGTCGAGGCGCCTACCTTCGAAGCTGAATAGTTGTCCTCGAAAACAATACGTTCACGCAGCTCGCTTTTGACCAGATAAGTGAAGAACGCCTGCAGTGCCTCGGGGTAGTTAGAGAAGTCCACCCCGTTATCCAACAATTTGGCCAAGATCAGCTCGATCATGAAAGATTTGAACCGGAAGTTCTGGCGCTCTTGCTTCATCAAGCGTGCCCAGTACTTGGTAAGCCGAACAACCTGAGCGAAATGTGTCGGAGATGCGCGCTTACGAGCTTTCGCGAACTCAATGTGCAGCGGAATGCTCGTCTCCAGAAAAGAGCCGTCTTCCTGACTAACCAGGTTGCCCCGCCACTGCGGTTGCCCTGAATACAACACGGGCACCACGTCGACATTCAGCCCCGAACCTCTGAAAGAGACAGTTACCGAGTAGGTCTGAGGTTGGACTTGATCCGGACTGAAATTTGGAAACGCCTTACGCAGGCGCTCCGCCAAGTAGTCCAGAAGCGCCCGGGTGTCACGAGGGGTATCGGAACCGCTGATATACACCGCAACGTCGATGTCATTAAGCGACCGAAGAGCCGTACCCTTGGCAAGGCTGCCCGACACCATCATGCGCTTGAGTGAAAAATCTGGATGGTCTGACAAATAGCTTTCAAGCTTGTCCTGTAAGCGCCCAGCCTGTTCCCGATACTCCTTGGCCTTTTCCTTCGGCAAGTTCACCTTATCCTCGGCAAACCGGAGGATATCCGCGTGATCAACATGCTCTTTAGACATCTGACTCCCCCTCTAGGAGATCTGTATGGCACTTAAGGCTGGGCGAAGTGCTCAAAAGGCATATCGGCGAGCCGAACAAAAAGTTCGGAGTAGCGAACTTTGTGACAGACTGATCGCGAACACCGTCATTGTCAAACGATTTGTTCGGAATCGTGGTATATTTTCACCACCTTTGTAGGAGATACGACAATGGCTACCCGTCTCGGCGAGAAGCTGCGCGAGCTGCGCAAGCAACGCGGGCTGACCTTGGAAAAACTCGCGGACATGGCAGGCTTGAGTAAGAGCTATCTATGGGAATTGGAGAATCGAGAGTCCCAACGTCCATCAGCTGAAAAGCTCACTGCCCTGGCAGACGTTCTGGGAGTAGCAACGGCCTACTTTTTTGAGGATGATCTGAGAGAGCCTGAAGAAAGGCATCTCGATGAGGCTTTCTTTCGCGGATATAAGACTCTCGAACCGGATGCCAAGGCGCATCTCAGAAAAATTCTAGATACGTTCAAAAAGGATTTTTGACGATGCCTGGGCCTGAGGTATGGACACCACAGAAAGCCGCGATACGGCTGACAAAGATCTGCGATCAGATCAGCATGGCTCATGGAATCGATCGTTTTCCCATGGATGTTGCACAGCTCGCCTTGGGCACCGCAGAAGTCTTTAAATGGCCCGACCCGATCGCCAAGGTTGAGTCTGTCGATATAAAAGGATTCGATGGAGCGCTTTTCGCGAATGAAGCGCGGAGTCGTTGGATGCTTCTTTACAACAGCAGCCTGGCATCATCAGGTCGGATTCGTTTCACCCAAGCACACGAGCTCGGTCACTACATCCTCCACCGACTCAAGCGCGACGAGTTCAAGTGCAGCAGTGACGACATGTTGTCTTGGGAGGAGAAGAATATCGAGGCGGAAGCAGATCTGTTCGCCTCATTCCTTCTGATGCCACTCAACGATTTCCGTAATCAGCTCACCACGAGTGTGGACTTTGAATTGCTGCGCCATTGTGCCATTCGCTACGGTGTTTCACTGACGGCCACCGCGCTGAAATGGATTCAGTGCACCGAAGAGAGCGCAGTGCTCATCCTTTCCCGCGATGGATTCATGAAATGGGCATTTTCTAGCGCTACAGCCCGCCGAAACGGCGCCTTTTTTCGTACGCGCCAAGCTGCTGTAGGGATTCCCCCAGGCTCACTAGCAGCGGCCTCTTCCATCGCGCACGAACGTCACGGAGTTGAGCTGCCGGCATCGGTGTGGTTTGCGCACGCTGATCGAAGTGCCAGCGTCCGCGAAATGAAAATCCAGTCGGAGAAATATGAGTACACGATGACTTTGCTCTGCCTTGCTCGAAACGCGTCTGTGTGGCCACCGTTCTCCGACCGTGAGGATGAGAGTGGCCGTTGGAACCGTGATCGCTAGCAATAATAGATGGAGTGCCGTTGAAGTTTCACTCCCCCTTCATGGCTATGACCAATCAAGAAACCGGACTTTTGAGCCGAGAGATTAGGTGGATTGTTCATGCATTGCGCACACCCGGCTGAGCTTCCGAGAATCGCGGTCGGGAGTAATTAGGAGACCGTTTTGCTCAGCTGCTGGCTCTACCATTCTGCCAATCAACAGCCAACCTGCGGTTCATTCCTACCAGGTGGATGTGCGTGAATGAGCAGACTCTGCCTTCTGTAGCAGCCTCTACCACCTCAAGCAGCTGTTCATTTATGCGATCCGCCCTCGCCACCACGATGTCCTCAAAACGAATGAGCTGCGACTTTCTGAGGGGATGAAACATAATCCAGTGCAGCTTTCTGACCGACAGGACGATCAAAGTGAAGATATTTTCTAGGCTTGTACCACGGCAACTCGTCCATACTAGCACCTTGATAAGCCAACCGGTGGGACTAGGATGGCGGCAATCCCTAAACCGCCCCACCGGCTAAACTTAATGCTCTAAACATTATCCATCTTTTCAGACTAGGCCGCGTATTGCTAGAGTTGACGTATAGTGTCAGTATCACCATTACATCTGGAGGTTCTCAATGAAGAGATTCCGCGTGTTGTTGTTCGCCATATGCTTCCCGCTGATAAATAATCATGGGTGGCTTGACAACTTGTGATCCACCTTATGGCCTAATGCCACAAGCATTCTGAATCTAGCACAAGGAATGCGATCGCGCCTAGGGATCAAAACATATTTTTTAGCCCTATCTGCACCTCGAGAAAAATGGCCCTCCAAAAATCGTAGCTTTACGCCGAAAGATAAAATACGGCGCTCTCAAATGACTGAGCCCTTGGTGCTTAGCAGTGTGCAACTGGCGTCATCGTGAGCCCGATACTTGAATCTTCCCGTCTTTTTAGACTCATTCGAACGTCTGCTCCTGGCCGGTAGCGGTACGTGCAAACGTCCGCTTTTGGCCGAAAGCAGACGTCCAGTTTTCGCCGAAGGGCTCTCTTCAACTTGGTATTCCGCTCAGGAATACGTCCATGAAAATCATGAATTTTATTTATAGCTTTCGATCTCGTAGCGTGTCTCCTTCTGCATAAGGAGATAGCCCTGTGAATAATTCCCGCCTGCGCTTGTATGTCGACGCTCAATTTTCCAGCCCCTATGCCATGTCGGCTTTCGTGGTACTCCGCGAAAAGGGCATCGAGTTTGAAATGAGCCCGCTAGACCTCGACGCATATGAAAACCAGTCAGAGGGCTATGCCAGCCTCTCTCAGACCCAGCGGGTACCCACACTTGTCCACGGGGACTTCGCCTTGTCTGAATCGTCGGCGATCACTGAGTACCTGGAAGACGTTTTCCCTCAGGTGCCGGTGTACCCACAAGACCTTCGGCTGCATGCAAAGGCACGACAAGTCCAGGCATGGGTGCGCAGTGATCTGTTGCCCATTCGACAGGAGCGATCCACATTGGTTGTGTTTTATGGACTCAAATCAAAGCCCTTGTCGCCAGCTGCCGAGTCGGCAGCGCGCAAGCTGTTTGATGGCGCACTGAGGCTGCTTGCCGACAATCCCGAATACCTGTTCGGCCAATGGTCGATCGCCGATGTGGATCTGGCTTTGATACTCAACCGGCTGATACTCAATGGTGACTCCGTACCCCCCATGCTGGTGGAGTATGCGCAGCGTCAATGGCTACGACCGACCGTACAGGAGTGGGTCAAATTGCAACGTCCCCCGATGTAGTCGGCACACGTATTATTTTAGGGAGAGTGGCGTGTTTTTAGAGAGGGTGTCAGGCTCGGTTAAGAAAATAGGCCTGGGCCCCCTTCTCGATCGCCGGATGTCATGCCAGCAGTTTCGGGCATAGATACAAAGCGCCGATCGAAAAACGCTTTCGATCGGCGGTATGTAAAAACAGCTTCCAGGATCGACGGAGTCTGTATAAGGCAGGCGTTGAAAACAGACTGGAAATTCTTGGTATGGTGCGAGAAGGCTTCCAATTTTCAGGACAAAAATGATTTCGCATGTATTCATCGCAGTGAATGACTTCAATAGAGCACTGGTGTTTTATCAAGGGCTCATGCGGATACTCGGACTTGATCTCAAGTTCATAGACGATAAACGCCCATGGGCTGGCTGGAAACACCCCGACACTGCGCGCCCTCTTTTCGTGGTGGGCAAACCGTTCGACGGCGAATCTGCGACGCTGGGCAATGGCCAAATGATTGCTCTGCTGGCACCTAATCGACAGATCGTACACAACGCCCATGCTTTGGCGTTGGTCTTGGATGGAACATGCGAAGGCGCTCCGGGCCTACGACCCGAATACCATCCACATTTTTATGGGGCGTACTTTCGAGACCCTGAAGGAAACAAACTTTGCGTCTGTTGTCACGATCCGGAATGACTTAAGTGTAAGGTCTATTTTTGGCTGAACTCGTGAGAAAACATTGTCGAGAAACGAAATCAAATAACCGTTTTTGACCGGCTGACGCCCTTTGTGATAGTCAGCAACCAGCCAGCGGACGCTCTTTAACTACCGCTCTAGTGTCGCGATATTCGATTCGACCTTTTTCCCCATGCTAATGCGCGGTTCGGTCGAATAGCCAAGAGATTCGTAGAAGGTTTTGATGCTTTCATTGGTGCTGACGATTTGCAGGTTGATTTTCATGCAGCCGCGCAAGGTCAAGGCGCGCTCAGCATGATTAACGAGTTGTGCGCCCAAACCCTTTCTGCGATGTGCAGGGTGTACAGCAACTGAATATAACCAGCCACGATGACCGTCATATCCCGCGAGAACGGTACCGACTACGTCATTTTCGGACAGTGCGACAAAAAAGAGGCCGTCCTCGACGGCCAGTTTCTTGTCGATAGCAAGGCTTGGCGTGTTGTGCGCGGTTTCGTAATCGAAGACGGTTTCCCACAGCGCCATGACAGGGATTCGATGGTGTTCGTTTGAGTAATCGGCAATAACATCCATGGAGCAGCCTCTTGATTAAAAGACGACGCTAACGCCGTGTGAAGGTCGTTGTCCACTGACTGCTCCTGGCCGGTAGCGGTCGCTTGCCGATGTCCGCTTCTGGCCGATACCGGTCGCTTATGAAGGTTCTCTAATTGCCGCTAGCTGACACCTGCGGTTAGTCTTTAGGTTTGCTTGATGTCGTTTTTTTTCTGACTCGTGGTTTGCGCTTCGCCTCGGGCTGCTGGCGCATATGGCTCAATTGCTGCTCCAATGTTTCTGCTCGAGCCAGCTGCGCTGCGGCAAGTTGCTGCGCTTGGCTGAGCTGGGTTTGGAGCGACTCAAGTCGTCGTGCCGATTGTTCGACTTGCCGCCCAGCATCCTTAAGCTGGACTGCCATCGCTTTGCTCTCCTCCCTCGCGCGGTCTACCTCGCGGTGCGCACGATCCTCCACCCCACGCAGATAGCTGTCCTGGTCGGCACGGCCCTGTTCATGTTTTCGGCGCAACGCCTGCAGTTCTTGCTGAAGTGCCTGGTTTTGCTGCTGGGTATCGTGCCGTTCGAGCAACAACGCGTCACGCTGTTGCTGCAGCTCCTCAATCTGCGCCTGGCGCTGTACCAACAGCAGATCCAGATCAGACAAACGCAATTCGGCCGCCTGACGCCCGGCCACGGCCTCTAACACCTGCTGTCGACCCTTCGCCACATCCTGACGAGCTTGATCCTCGACTACTGCGAGTCGTTCACGCTCAAGATCCAACACTTGCCGCTGCTCAGTTAGGGCCAGCTCGGCCACGCCTTGCGCAAGATGTATAGCCTATTGCCACACCGAAACGAAGGCCTGTGACACCTCGCTAGGTAATGTTGGCAAACGGGTCTCGCCGTTCAAGCGTTCGGCCAAACGTGCCCACCAAATATCGAGCAGTCCGCCGACTCTAGCTGGACTCCCTCTACCAAGTTCCAGGCGCACGCGCTCCACCGTCGGCCGCTCACCACAGACCAGCACTGCAGCCGCGGCCGTAAACACCTCGTTTCCGGCACCCCTACTGCCATCGCTCACCTCAGCGTATATTAGGTCTGACAATTAAATGTTATCCGTGCCAAATGCTGCAGACGAGGCTCGCCGCGGTTCGATCGTGCCCTGCTGCTGGTCTGGAGCGACGGCGCCGCTCGGAAGCGATCAGCCTGACGGTCGAGGACATGCGCCGATTGAATGCCAGAACCTAGATGTACGTCCCCGACTGGACCAAGACCGAGACCGGCCAAAGCCTCGATGACGCAGAACTTCACCTCGTGGGTTTCGAGAAGATGGCGAGCGCCTTAAAAATCGCGCTCCATGGTGACCTGAGCCAACCGTTCCGGAGGTCATGACGACGAGGCTGAGGCGAACGGTGAAACAAGGCCTGTGTACACCATACGATGAACAATCACGTTAATTGTCAGAGCATTGAGCCAGTAATCCAAGGCACGTGAACTGCTTGTGAACTTCTAACATCGCCCACTTGTTAAACCACGTATTACGCTACGCGCCTCCTGCACCAACATCTGTATCACTCCAACAATCACCCCAGCACCCTATAAATCTCAGAAACCACCTGCATCGTAGCGTCTTCGATTGTTCCCTCATTACGGCACAGAACCCAGCCGTGCTCCTTTACCGCTTGCTCGAACATCTCCGTACACGCCATATGCTCTGCGTACTTCTGGATCACAGTGCCGCCCAATCCTCGCGATCTTGTCGCAGCCCTTGCCCATGAAATGTCCGGATTGGTGACAACGCCAACATGCAGGTCAGGCACTCGCACGTCTCGATCCAGGTTCAACTGGAGAATCTCGGCAAACGGGATGGTTCGGCGAAACGCTGCATCAGACGGATACCAGCGATCAATCAGGATAATGCTGTCCAGCGGCTGCTCCGTCAGCACGTTTCGGGAAATCCAGCGCCGACTATCAGCCAGGCGCTGGCACACAGCCCATTCCAGATCCCGGGAAGGATTTCTGACAAGCGAGTTGATCAGGGCCATGGTTTCACCCCGGAAAGGATCGCTTTTTCTCTCGCAGAGCCGGATGACTTTCTTGTTGCCGGCCCTCAGTGCCGTCGTAACGGCCTCCAACAGCGTGGTTTTGCCGGTGCCTTTGGGGCCATCCAGAGAAACAAACAGCGGACGATTCATTGTTCACATAACGATGGATTTATGGAGGGTCACTCTAACCGCATTCCTGGCATTTCTGGCATTCCAGTGGCTGAATTGTCATTTCCAATGGCATGGCCCTGCCCTCACCCTACTTCACCGCCCTCCGCAGCTTATTGCTGGAGAAATGACTGGAGACTGTTGTGGCCGTCCACGATCAGTCCTCTAACGAGCGCCTCATAGTGTTCGGCAGTAGTGAGATCTTGCAGATCGAAGCTTGCCGACCAACGGATGAACGTCTTTGACTGTCCAGTCAGCGAGGCTAATTGAACAGTAGCTACATAGTTGTCCAACGGTAACGGAGCCTCCTCGAAGCGATAAGACAGCATCGTATTGCGATCATCGACCGACAAAAGACGCTCCCTGACCACAGCACCATCGACCAATATGAGTTTGCGAATACAGCCAACCAATCCATCGGGCTGGTTGTCCTCGATGCTGCTTTCCAAAATGGAGGGATGCCATTTACCAATCTCACCAAACCTCTTCAACACGCTCCAGACGTGCGCTATATCGCTGTCCAGGACAGCGGAGAACTCAACCATCGACATCGTCAACTGTTTTCGAACCTGACCTCTGCGCACGTCAGAGGTGGATGAAATCCGGTCCCGGTATGGATCAACAGGACCGGAAGACGCTCAACCTGCGAATTGGTGATAAACCTTGGCAATGACCTTCCAGGCCCCGTCGATTTTGATCAGGGTCAGGTAATCGTTGTAATCAGCGCCGATTGCATCCTGTTCCATATCGACACGAACCACGGCGGTGGTTGGCGTGATCGCCAGTACGTCGAGTCGGGTGATGATGTTCGGGGCATCGCCGTTCTGCTCTACGAAATCAAGCAGATTACTGATCGGGCCGCCCAGCAGTTCACCATTGGTGAAACCGTACATCACGGCGTCTTTATGGAACGCCTGCGCAACACTCTGTGCACTGCCCACACGCAGCCCTTCAACATACTGATTGGCAATGGCGATGACAGCGTTGTACTCAGCGGTGGGTACTGCCTTGATGTTTTTCGACATGGGTCTCTCCTTCCAGTAAGGGCGAGGCGCGACGCACCTCGCCAATTGCATTCAACGGCTCAGGCGCTTGGGTGGGTGTGGTAGATCTTGCTGACAATCGTCCACTGACCTTCAACCTTCAGCAGGTTGAAGAAGTCGGTGAAACGGAATCCTGAAACATTGTCGGTATCGACCCGGGCGCTGGCTGCCGTGCCTACGATGTCGATGCGAACGATCGCCGCTTGCGCTTCCGGAGACGGGCGGAACGCGTTATCGATGACGTCGTACAGGTTCTGGATCGCACCGCCGACGAGCTTGCCGTCGTCGACCCCGAACATGGTGGCCTGCTGGTTGAATGCGGGCTTCATCAAGGCGCTGTCAGCTTTGGCACCACCTTCGTTGTACTGGCTGAGCACGTCGACGATTGCGTTGTATTCCTGAACATAAGTTGAAGTGGACATGAGGTATTCCTGAGTTAGTAAATGGCTGAAGAAAGCAAGGAAGGTTTACGGACGAGGCTCGGTAAACAGTCACCAATCCTGGCGCGTCGGCGAGATGATCAGGTCGTTGACGGTGACGTTTTCCGGTTGGTTGAGCGCGTAAATCACGGCTCCCGCGATGTCGTCGGGGGCGATGGCAATTCGGTTGAGCGCTTGGGCAGCCTTGCGCCCTTCAGGATCACTGACCTTGTCGGCCCAGCCGGTATTGATGACACCCGGGCTGACCGTGTTGACGCGGATGCCGTGCTGCACACCGAGCTCCTTGCGCATGGACTCGGTCATGGCCTGAACGAAAAATTTTGTTGCGCTGTAAACACCCGCCGCCGGTCCGACCTGATGACCGGCAACAGAGTCCATATTGAGAATCTGCCCGGACTTGCGCTCCAGCATGAAAGGCAGCACCGCCGCCGTAGTGTTGAGGTAGCCTTTGATATTCACGTCGATCATCTTTTCCCAGTCCTGCACCGCCAGGTCGACCCAGTTGGAAAAAAGCATCAGCCCGGCGTTGTTCACCAGAATGTCTACGGCGCCGTAGGTCTCATGCGCAAATTGCGCCAGCGCCTGGGTTTGATGCGCCTGAGTCACGTCGGTGGTAAAAGCGACCACTTCGTTACCGCCCGCCCGCAACTCGGCGACAAAGCTTTCCAGACCCTGTTCATCCAGTGCGGCGGCCACTACGCGCACGCCTTGGGCGACAAGCGCGCGGGTGGTGGCGGCGCCGATGCCGGAAGACGCGCCGGTGACGATGGCTACTTTGTTTTGCAGATAATTCATGCTCGTTACCTCTTATCGATAAATGCCGTCGTTCAGACGTTTGCGGTTGGCCAGTCGATGTAACCCTTGGCACCGCCGCCGTAGTAACTCTCGCGTGGCGCGATGGTGAGCTCGATCCCGCGACGCAATCGCTCCACGAGATCGGGGTTGGCAATGAACAAACGACCAAACGCCACCGCATCGATCAGCCCCTGCGCGCGACGCTCAAGCGCCATCGGCAGGTCGTAGTTGTTATTGCCAATGAATGGGCCTTCGAACTGCGCACTCAGCGCGTCCAGATCCACGCCTTCCGGAACCGTGCGGGAGGTCGCCGTGGCGCCTTCGACAAAATGCAGATAAGCCAGATTGAATTGATTGAGCTGCTGAATCAGGTAACCGTAAGTCGCCATGACATTGCTGTCGGGAGGTGTATTTCCGGCATCGGGTGTAACTGGCGAGAGGCGAATACCGACCCGATCGCTACCCCAGATCGAAATCACGGCGGCGGTGACTTCCAGCGTCAGTCGAGCCCGGTTCTCGATGGAGCCGCCATATGGGTCAGTTCGTTGATTGGTGGAATCGCGCAGGAACTGGTCAAGCAGATAGCTGTTGGCGGAATGCACTTCTACGCCATCGAAACCGGCGCGTCTGGCATTCTCTGCGGCCAGTTTGTACTGCTCGATGATGCCTGGAATCTCCGAGGTTTCCAGTGCGCGAGGCATCGACACCTCGACAAAGCCTTTCTCGGTGTAAGTGCTGCCTTCGGCCTTGATCGCCGAAGGCGCTACTGGCGCTTCGCCGTTGGGTTGTAGCTCGACACTCGAAAAGCGCCCTACGTGCCACAACTGACTGACGATTTTGCCGCCCGCCGCGTGCACCGCGTCAGTGACTTTTTTCCAGCCAGCTACCTGTGCCTCCGACCAGATACCCGGGGTCATGGCGTAACCCCGCCCCTGGGGAGAAATATTGGTCGCTTCGGCGATGATCAAGCCTGCACTGGCGCGCTGGGCGTAGTAAGTCGCGTGCATTTCATTCGGTACGCCGTCTTCGGCCATTCGGCTGCGTGTCACAGGTGCCATGACAATTCGGTTAGCCAATTGGAGTGCGCCCATTTGCATGGGCGAAAAAAGGTCGGTATCAAACGTGTTAGCCGTCATAAAATCCTCGACTGAATAGACCGGTCGTCTAGTGGAAGGTTAAAAAAATACGCCCCTCTGTCAGCAGGCGTTTGCTGGTGATAGTGCTGTTTCAAAAGCTGCCATCGTGTTCACGACTGTTACCGGCAGCGTTGCACCTGGTCACACAGGTGGTCGTCTGTATGACCCGTTCGTGAGGGCTCTAGCGCAACTTTCTCCCACTTGCTGATAACCAGCGGCGCAATCGCATTGCCCAGTACATTGAGCGTGGTGGTGCCGCTGTCGATAATCCTGAAAATGCCGGCGATCAATGCCACACCTTCCAACGGAAGACCGGCAGAGGCCAAGGTGGCTGACAAGATCACGATTGCAAACCCAGGCACACCTGCGGCGCCCTTCGAGGTCAGTACCATCGTCACGACCAACAGAATCTGCTGTGACAGAGACAGGTCGATCCCATAGAGTTGCGCCACAAAAATGGTCGCCACACCGAGAAAAATCGATGCGCCATCGAGATTGAACGCATACCCCACCGGCACCACAAAACTGACGATCCGACGCGGTACACCGTAGCTTTCCAGTTTGGTCATCAGTTGCGGCATGACGGCGGCTGAGGCGGCACTGGAAAACGCCAGAATCAATTCATTACGGAAGTAGCGGATCAACTTGAAGATGTTTTCGCCAATCAAATAACAAATGCCACCCAGTACCACCAAAGCGAACACCATCAGCGCCAGATACACCACCCCAATCAACTTGAGCAGCGGCAGCAGCGAGGCAAAACCAAACGTCGCGACGGTCGCGCCGATCATGCCAAACACCCCTATCGGCGCGTAGGCCATCACAATGGAAACCACCTTGAACATAGCATCGGAAAGGCTCTGCACGACCGCAATAAATGGCGCGCTTTGGTCTTTGGGCAAAGCATTCAACGCCAGCCCCAACAGCACAGCGAAGAACAGTACCGACAGCAACTTCGCTTCTGACATTGCCACTATCACGTTGTCTGGAACGATGTTCTGCAAAATCACCAGCGCCCCTTTGGACGGCTCAAGCGTGATCGATGCAGCGCCATGCGAAAGGCCTGAAATATCGGTTCCTCGTCCTGGTTCGAAGAGGTTGGCAAAACACAGGCCTATGACGATGGCCAGCGCGGTAATCGCAAAGAAGTAGCCGAGCGACTTCACCCCCATACGGCCGAACGATTTGCTGTCACCGCCGCCCGCGATCCCCAAAATCATGCAACAGAACACGATCGGAACAACCACCATCTTCATCATCTTGATAAAGATGTCACCGAGCGGTTTGAGGATCTCCGCACTCACCCATGTCTGATAGTGCGGATGCGTATTGAAGTACCAACCTGCAAGCACGCCAAGCAATAGCCCGGCAACGATTTGCCACACCAAGGGAATACGTTTCATGTCTAGCCTTCTTGTTGGAATGAAAGGCCTGCGTCTATTCGCAGTTGCTAGAGTCATGAGCTTCCAGCTCACTTGAGATCGAATGGCACAACGGGTTGTGCCATGCATGTTCCTATTTAGCGAAGAGCTGGCTCATATCCTTGAACGCCTTGAATTCAAGAGCGTTGCCGCACGGGTCAAAGAGAAACATGGTGGCTTGCTCGCCTACCTGGCCTTTAAACCGAATGTACGGTTCGATCACAAACTCGGTACCAAACGACTTCAGACGTTCGGCCAGCGCTTCCCATTGTTCCCACCCCAAAATGATGCCGAAGTGCGGAACCGGGACATCGTGTCCGTCGACCGGGTTGCTGTGAACGCTCTCTTGTGAGGCTGTTTTCGGATGTTCGTGGATCACCAGTTGGTGACCATAAAAATCGAAATCGACCCATTGCGTGCTGGAGCGCCCTTCTTCAAGACCAAAGACCTCACCGTAGAAGGTGCGCGCCGCAGCCAGGTCATAAACAGGGATCGCGAGGTGAAATGGCGAGAGGCTCATCAGAACTCCAAATATTTTTTGTTGGTTGGCGAACATTTCCACCGTCATCAGCTCTCTGGGTTCAGCCGGCGCCGGGGATGGAAAACATCCTAGGACGGAAAACCAAACATAAAAATCAATATATATTTCTCAGAAACACAATTAATATTTGTGAATGATCAAAGAACTGAAAACACTCATCGCGGTGGCGCGGGAAGGCACATTCGCCGCTGCCGGCAACAAGATCGGCCTGACCCAGGCCGCTGTCAGCGCGCAGATTCAGCGCCTGGAAACCGAACTCGGTTTTGAGATTTTCGACAGGAAAGGACGTTCGGCCCATCTCAACAAAATGGGTCACCAGATACTTCTGCAGGCGCAGGAGTTACTCAGGCTATACGACAATCTGGGTTCCACTGCGCTGGGCCAACCTACCAACATACTCATCAACATCGGTGCGATCGCATCCGTGCAACGTTCCTATTTGCCCGATGCGCTGGCGAAGTTTCACCAGCAGTGTCCGCAATGCCGCACACGTGTCATTCCAGGGCTGTCGATGGAAATGGTGAACCTCGTAGACGCCGGCGAAATCGACATGGCCGTCATCATTCGTCCGCCCTTCTCTCTTCAAAGTGACCTGCGCTGGACGACGCTGGCGCGAGAGCCCTACCGACTGATCGTGCCACGCGAGCTGGAGGGAGAAGACTGGTCGGAACTGCTGTCCAGCCAGCCATTCATTCGCTATGACCGATCATCTTTCGGCGGCCGGCAGGTTGATCGTTTCCTGCGACAGATGCATTTCACCTTGCAGGAAGTTTGCGAACTGGATGAACTGGAGGCCATCATCAAACTGGTGGAAAAAGGTGTAGGCATAGCGCTGGTGCCACAGACAGAGCCCCATCAGGAATGGCCCGAAGGTGTACGAGCGATCGATTTGGGACAACACACCTTTCACCGGGATATCGGGCTGGTACATCGATCTAGACAGAGTTTCACCGAGCCTGTGCGAATTTTGGCTCAGCTTATAAGTGATCAGGTAACCGCCGTTGCAGAATAATAGTCGCCAAGCGCGGACCGAAATGCTGTGCAGCGACGACGCCAGCAATGATTGAAGAACTCAGCGCCTGACGGCGAACTACCTACGGCGCTGTGTTTTTCAGACCTCGCTCCAGGCAATCAGAACTGCCTGCCCGATCATGATCATTGCTGCTTGGCAGCATTCGTCAGTGCGTCTTCAGCGCACGTTCGACGCTGATAGCAAGCGGCGTGGTTGGCCTCCCGATGAGTTCAGCCAAGGCGCGCTCGTTGCTGTAGAGCGCTCCCTGTGAAGCGCTGACGTCATAGGAGGCCAATGCTGCGGCGAGCCCCTTCGGCAAGCCAACACCTTCGAGCGCGGCGGCGTAGTCGGCTTCCGGGAGGTTGCGGTAAGGGATGTTCTTGCCGGTCTGCTTCGAGATTTCTGCCGCCAGATCGGCGAGCGTCCATGAGTTATCGCCGACCAGTTCATAGGTCGCGTTTTCATGGCCATCAGCAGTCAACACCACGGCGGCGGCTTCAGCCAGATCCTCGCGTGTCGCTGAGGAAATCCGGCCTTCGCCTGCACTACCAAACAGCGCGCCATTAGCCAGTGCCATACCAGCGAAACCGGTGTGGTTTTCTGTGTACCAACCATTGCGCAACAGCGTGTAGGAAAGTCCGGACGCCTTGAGGGCAGCCTCGGTTGCGCGGTGTTCGTCGGCAAGTTGCAACATGGACGAGTCAGCGTTCAACACACTGGTGTAGACAATGCGCTGGATGCCCGCCCTTTTTGCCGCCGCGATGACATTGGTGTGCTGCGCAGCACGTTGCCCGATTTCGCTGGAGGAGATCAACAGCAAGGTTTCCACTCCGGACAACGCCGCATCCAGCATCTCGGCCCTGGAATAGTCGAACGCCCTTGCCGCAACGCCCAGCCCTTCTGCCTGTTCCGGCTTGCGCGCCAGGGCAAGAATACTGCTCGCGGCAACTCGCTGCTTCAGGTGCTCGATGACGAGGCGGCCCAGTTGGCCGGTGGCTCCAGTAACGGCAATGCTCATGCGGTGACTCCTTGGTGAACGGAAGAGTTGAAGAAACAGCCATGAGCGAATATAAGAAATTAGATTACTTAAAGTAAGTACGTACAAAAAGGTAAGTGCATGAATACGAACGCGCCTTCGAAATCATCAGAGAAGCCGTCTGCAGTCTCATTGTCCGAACGATTGAGGCGCGGCGACGTGCTCGCGCCAGAGTGCCCGTCGCGAGAAATCCTGAGCCACCTGACAAGCCGCTGGGGTGTGCTGGTGCTGATTGCCCTGCTGCCTGGCACGCTGCGGTTCAGCCAGTTACGACGCAAGATCGGCGGGGTCAGCGAACGAATGCTGGCGCAGACGCTTCAGTTGTTGGAAGGCGATGGAATGGTGGAGCGTCACGCCTATGACATCGTGCCGCCACATGTCGAATACACGCTGACGCCTATGGGGATGGAAGCCGCAGTACGGGTGCGCGAATTGGCCGATTGGGTGGAGAGGCACTACGCAACCGTGCTGCGTCAACAAGAGATGGCAGCCGTGGATAAAAGCTGAATGTCTTTCGCATGAGAAGCGTTAAAGCCCGTCCATTTCACTCTCGTCGCAGAAGAGTATGGGGAGCAATGCCGAAGGTCTTGCGAAAAGCGTGGCTGAAATGAGAGAAGTCCGAGAAGCCGAAATCCAGCGCCGCCTGGGAAATGCTACGGACTTGACCACGCTCGATCGCGTCGCGGCTGGCGAACAACCGTGCCTTCCAGATTTCCGCGACCGGCGATTTCTGATGGCGGGCGAAAGCGCGCGTCACTGTGCGCGTGGAAACATGGTGAGCTTGAGCAATGCGCTCGAGTGAAAGATCCGCCTCGGTCAGATACTGATGGATGTAATTCATGATTCGGCCGTACAGGTCCAACTCGTCATGTGTCTGCTTTAAATCCTGAAGCTCCAGGCTGACCACCAAGAGGTCGAGCAACGTGCTGGAATAACGACTGGACAGGCCTGGTTTTTGGAAGCCTGAAGCCATGCTCGCGGCCTGGCGCAACATTTCGCGTAACGGAATTACCCCTGGACGACGATCATCCAGAACCATGGCGGTGCACTCCGCTATTCCCGGCAGCCGCTGGCTGAGCAGTTGTCGCGGAATGCGCACAAGGTGGTTATCGGTACCACCGAAGCTGAATCTGAAGGGCTGGGATGCGTCATAAAGGAACAGATCGTCCGCTGCCAGCTTCGTCCGCCGGTCAGCCTGCTCCAGTTCGCCATAACCGCTGCGGGTAAAGCCCAACCACAAATCGTCATTCGGGTCGCTGCGCAGGTGCTGGGCGGTCCGCTCCCAATAATGCAAGGGTGCGGACAACGTGCAGATGTCCAATGCCCCCATGCCATGCACCTCCAGCGCCCCGTCGAAATCGCTCTGCGCCAGCAGTTTGCTGTCTGCGTCCAGGCAATGGTGACACACCACCTCCTTCCAGTAATCGAACCGTTGGGGCGCCGTGACGGCAAGCGTTGAATACTGACATGTCTGGCTCATTGCATGGACCTCGCGGCGGCGGTTCAACAAAAAAGCGTGGTAACGTTTTTTGCGAGCTCAGCAATTATCAGGCCATCTGCTCAGTCTCACGCCCAGCGCTTAGCCGCGCCGCGAGATCGCCCTCCGCACACTTGGCAGACAGTGCCTCCCCAGCACTTCCCCTGCAACTTCTCTGGGCACTTCGTCCCTTGTTTCACAAGCCCCGCACCATCGCTGCGCATCAATGATGCTGGCCATTTACGGCTGTCCTTTTTAACCAAATGGTTGTCCATTCGAGCCAAGCACATCCCATCTCCCCTCGATAATTTTCACTCCATGCCGTGTCCCTCCCGACACCAATGACGAGGTGCCTCATGCAACGACGAGAACAGCAGCGTCTGTCCGATTCGTCCTGGTTTTTACAGCGCTGGGACATGGCACCCGAAGAGTTCGCCAGTTACCTGGTGCAACTCGGGACCTTGGCGTTGCAACGCCGATGGCGTGGTCCTGATCGCAAAACAACAACATCCACTGGCCTGTAGAACAGCGAACCGTCCGTTTGAGACGGGAATAAAGGAGCCCCCATGGAATCTGCAATCGATAAACATCTGAAATGTCCGCGGACTTTGTCGCGTCGCGTCCACGACGAATACCAGCCACCCTTTCCCATGTTTGTGGGACGGGCTGACGAAAACGTGAAGCAAGTCGTGATGGCTTACCTCGGGGTGCAATTTCGCGAAGAACAACGCGCCGCCGCCCTGCAGGCCATACGCTACATTGACGCCAGCTTCGCCCTCGCCGATGGCCCCGGGCATTACGACCTGACCTACCACCTCGACAATCAGGGGTATGGAAACTTCATCGCCGTGGGCTACTGGCGTGATCCCGTCGCCTATCACCGTTGGCTGCTTTCACCGCCGGTGGCGAATTGGTGGGGCGACGATGCGCGCCTGAGCGAGGGGCTGGGATATTTCCGCGAAGTCATGGCCCCGCGCGCCGAGCAGTTCGAAACGCTGTATGCCTTCAAAGACGATTTGCCAGGCGTCGGTGCGGTCATGGACGGCATCAGCGGCGAGATTGAAGAGCACGGCTACTGGGGCTCGGCGCGCGACCGCTTTGCCATCTCCCAGACCGACTGGATGCAGCCGACCAGTGAGCTGCAAGTCATTTCAGGCGATCCGGCCAAGGGCGGCAGGGTCGTCGTACGTGGCCACGACAACCTGACGCTGATCCGCTCCGGACAAGACTGGGTCGAAGCTGGCGAGGAAGAACGCGCGCTCTATTTCAACGAGATGCTGCCGCCCCTGCAAGACGGCATGAACTTCCTGCGTGACGAGGGACAGGCGCTGGGCTGCTATAGCAACCGTTTCGTACGCAATATCGACCTCGATGGCAATCTCCTCGACATCGCCTATGACATCGGTCACTGGCGATCGCTCGACAAGCTGGAGCGCTGGGCAGAATCCCACCCCACTCACCTGCGCATTTTCACCACGTTCTTCCGCGTGATCGGCGGTCTTTCGAAGCTGCGGCTGTATCACGAGGTCTCGGTGGCGGATGGTAGCCAGCAACTGTTCGAGTACATCAACTGCCACCCGCAGACCGGGATGATGCGCGACGCACACGTGTCGCCCGCCTGACTCCATCGCTGACTCCACTTTTAGCCCTGCGCGTTGCCTGACTGGCGATAGCGGGGCTCTTTTTGCCCGAAAAAAGGATCTTCGATCATGAAACGGTTCCGCTACCTGGCGCTTGCAGCCCTCCTCCCCAGCCTTTCCTCCCACGCGCTTGAGGTCGATCCTGGCGACTACGAGCCGCTCCCCGTGGGCGCGACCATCGGCGTGGTCTACTACCAGCACGCCAGCACCGACAAAGCCTATTCCAACGGGCACAAGACCAGTTCCGATTTCAACCTGACGTCCGACGTCGGCATTTTGCGTCTGCTGCACGTCTACCAGTTGAGCGAGCGGCTGACCATCGAACCGCAATTCCTGTTGCCCTTCGGCCATATCTCGGGCGGTGGAGATGCGTCTGCGCTGGGCGACGCCAGCGGCATCGGCGACCTCATTCTTACTGCGCCGCTCAAGTACCGTCTCAACGACGCCAACGACACCCTCGGTGCGACCGCTTACCTGTACGTGCCGACTGGCAACTACGACAAGGACGACGCGCTCAACCTTGGCGAGAACCGTTGGAAATTCGATCTGCAGGCCGCTTACGTCAAGCACTTCACAGAAAAGTGGGCCATCGACCTCGTCGGTGACGCCATCTGGTACGGGGACAACAACGACTACGGCGCCAGCTCTGCCCGTCGCGAGCAGGACGTTTCCTATGGCGCCCAGTTGATGGGGCGCTACATGCCCGACGAGACAACGGCGCTGGCGATCGGCTTCGGCCACAGTTGGGGTGGGGAAAACCAGGTCGATGGTGTCAACCAGGACGACAGGATGGAAACCACCAACGTCCGCGTTACGGCCAGAAAGTTTCTGACCACCAGGGACCAATTCCAGGTGCAACTTGGACGCGACCTTGCGGTGGAGAACGGCCCCAAAGAGGACTTTCGCATGAACCTGCGCTACGTCAGGGTTTTCTAGCCCCCTCCTCCGCGCAGCCCGTATCAAGCGTGCCAACCGGCTCATGAGATGCCCCTGATCTTAAACGGAGTAACCCGACAATGACCGACCAGCAACCCACCGCAGAACAACAACCTTCCCTCTACACCCGTCTTGGCGGCTATGACGCGATTTATCAGTTCGCAGGCGCCGTGTTAAGAAAAACCATGGGCCATCCCGCCATCGGCCACATCTGGGCCCATATGTCGGAATCGACGTTCCAGAAGGAACACATCAATTTTGTCGACTTCCTTTCCGAGCACTGGGGTGGCAGCGCCAAATACAGGGGCCGAGACATGGTCACCGCGCATCGCGGGATGGGGCTGACCGAGGTGCACTGGCAAGCCGTGCTCGATTGTCTGGAGGCCTGCTACGACGACTACGGCCTGGCCCCGGACCTGCGCAAGGAGGTCAATGACTTCCTCATCAAGTTCAAACCGGCGGTGATCGGCAGCCCCTCCTATCGGGATGTGGTACTCGCGCACCCGGAAATGGACCCGGCCAAAGGCATGAAGAGCGTCGGGGTTGTCTGGCCGAAACCCGGGAATTCGTTCCGAAAACCGACCACGGCCGAATCCGAAGACTGACACGCTCGGCAAAAACCGGCGCCACCGCAATACGGCGTCCCGCTCAACCAAGTGAATGTCCTCCTCAACCAAGCGCCGCTCAATGTGCGCAGATAGCTTGATACCAGCCCGGTCGTGACATCGCCAATCGTGCGCACCGTAACCGGGCTTCTCCGAGACGACGTTTGAACAGACATTGCCAACCCAGCAGGTTGGCACAGGACACAGGACACCCCATGGCCATCATCCGCCCGACGCTCGAACAAGTGCAGGATCTCGCCAGCCGCCTGCATATACAGCTGACTCCCGAGCAAGCCAGCGAATACCTGGCGCTCATGCAATCCAGTTTTGATGCCTACGATCTCGTCGATGAGTTGCCAGACTTCATCCCCCCGGTGTGCTACGAGCGCAGTGCCGGTTACCGCCCATCAAGTACGGACAATCCGCTGAACGCCTGGTACTACAGAACCGAGGTAATGGGTGCCAGTTCGGGCAAGCTTGCCGGCAAGACGGTTGCGCTCAAGGACAATATCTCTCTGGCTGGTGTCCCGATGATGAACGGTGCCGCGCCACTGGAAGGATTCGTACCGTCGTTTGATGCCACTGTGGTGACACGTCTGCTCGACGCTGGCGCCACCATCCTCGGCAAAGCCACTTGTGAACATTACTGCCTCTCCGGTGGTAGCCATACCTCGGATCCAGCCCCTGTGCACAATCCTTATCGCCATGGATTCACCACCGGCGGCTCGTCTTCCGGCAGCGCAGCGCTGGTGGCGTCGGGTGAAGTCGACCTGGCTGTCGGTGGCGACCAGGGCGGCTCCATCCGCATTCCGGCAGCCTGGTGCGGCATTTACGGAATGAAGCCCACCTTCGGTCTGGTGCCCTATACCGGCGTCATGGCGATCGAGGCAACTTTCGACCATGTCGGCCCGATGACGAGCAACGTCCGGGATAACGCTCTGATGCTTGAAGTGATGGCCGGCATCGATGGCCTCGACCCGCGCCAGACCGCTCCTGAGGTCGATGCCTATAGCGATTATCTGGAACGAGGCGTGACCGGGCTGCGGATCGGAATTCTCCAGGAAGGTTTCCAACTCGCTAACCAGGACCCGCGCATCGCAGAAAAGGTGCGCAGCGCTATCGCCCGGCTCGAGGCGTTGGGTGCGCGGGTCGAGGAAGTCTCGGTTCCCGAACACAACCTGGCGGGGGCATTGTGGAGCCCTATCGGCTGTGAAGGCCTGACCATGCAAATGATGCACGGCAACGGCGCGGGTTTTAACTGGAAGGGGCTTTACGACGTGGGCCTGCTGGACAAACAGGCCGGTTGGCGTGACCAGGCCGACGCACTGTCGCCATCACTCAAGCTGTGCATGTTCGTGGGTCAGTTCGGTCTGGAGCGCTACCACGGTCGCTACTACGCCAAGGCCCAGAACATTGCACGCTTTGCCCGGGCCGCCTATGACCGGGCGCTGAATACCTATGACCTGCTCGTCATGCCGACCGTGCCGATCACCGCCCAGCCACTCCCTGAACCGGGCTCTTCCATCACCGAAACCGTCACGCGTGCGTTGGAGATGCTGGGCAATACGGCCGCTCAGGACATTACCGGGCACCCCGCCATGTCGATCCCTTGCGGCCTGGTGGACGGACTGCCTGTGGGGCTGATGCTTGTCGGAAAACATTATGCCGAAGGCACCCTCTATCAAGCGGCAGCGGCATTCGAGGCCTCTGTCGATTGGCGGACGCTGTAAATCGGCGCATCGCGCTGAACGTGAGTAGTAAATTCAGAGGGGTCAAAACATGAGCCATACGCACGAACATCATCACGATCACGATCACGATCACACCGAGCCCCCCGAGGCCATCGCCCTGCGCGTCAAGGCGCTCGAATCCCTGTTGATCGAAAAGGGTCTGGTCGACCCGACCGCCATGGATGCGCTGGTGGACACTTATCAGCACAAGGTCGGCCCGCGCAACGGCGCTCAGGTGGTCGCGAAGGCCTGGTTCGATCCCGATTACAAAAAACGGCTGCTGGAAGATGCCACAGCGGCGATTGCCGAATTGGGTTTTTCCGGCGTGCAGGGCGAAGACATGGTGGTGGTGGAGAACACCGCGGCCGTGCACAACGTGACGGTCTGCACGCTGTGTTCCTGTTATCCCTGGCCAACCCTGGGCTTGCCCCCCGCCTGGTACAAATCCGCGCCCTATCGCTCACGGATAGTCATAGACCCACGCGGCGTATTGGCCGAATTCGGTTTGCTTGTTCCCGATGACAAGGAAGTGCGGGTCTGGGACAGCAGTGCCGAGTTGCGCTACCTGGTACTGCCGGAACGTCCGGCGGGCACAGACGGCTGGAGCGAGGAACGCCTGGTCGAGCTGGTGACGCGTGACGCCATGATCGGTACCGGCCTGGCCAAGACACCGGGCGACGCAGCCTGACCCCGCGAAGGAGAAAACCATGAACGGTGTACACGACTTAGGCGGTATGCACGGGTTCGGCCCGGTGCTCACCGAAGACAATGAACCGGTGTTCCATCACGACTGGGAACGCAGGATCTTTCCGCTGTTTGCCTCGCTCTTCGTCGGCGGCTACTTCAATGTCGACGAATTCCGCCATTGCATCGAACGCATGCAACCGGCGGAATACTTGCAGTCGAGTTACTACGAACACTGGCTGCACGCCTTCGAGACCCTGCTGCTGGAAAAAGGCGTGATCAGCGCTGGCGAACTGCAGGGCACGGTCAAACCGACCTCGCCGACGCAGCCCCCAACGGTGCTCACACCAGACATCGTCGAGGCGGTGACTCTTGGCGGCGCTTCATCCAGGGCGAAGGAGCCTGTCGCCGGCCGTTTCCGAGTCGGTGACCGAGTGCGGACGAAAAATTTCAATCCAACCACCCACACCCGACTGCCACGCTACGCGCGCGGCAAAGTCGGGACCATCGAGATTGCGCACGGTGCGTTTGCCACCCCGGACACGATGGCCCACGGTCTGGGCGAACAACCGCAACAGGTCTATGCCGTGCGCTTCAGTGCGACAGAACTGTGGGGCGTGGCGCGACCGGACAGTGTCTGCATTGATCTGTGGGACAACTATCTGGAGGCCGTATGAACGCCAGCAAGCTTCACATCCCGCCCATCGCCGGTCTGTCCCTCGACGATGAAGGCCCGGTGTTCGACAAACCCTGGCAGGCCCAAGCCTTTTCCCTGCTGCTACACCTGCACCAAACCGGTCTATTTCCCTGGAAGGACTGGGTGCAGACATTCAGCGATGAGATCAAGGCAAGCCCGGCGCAGCCCGGAGAAAGCATCAACGACGCCTACTACCGGCAGTGGATTGCGGCCATGGAAAGGATGGTTACCGCGCTCGGTTTGACCGCATTCGAAGACATCACCCGGCGCACCGAGGAATGGCAGCAAGCCTACGAGAACACGCCCCACGGACAACCGGTCACGCTGCTCAATGCGAGTTGCCCGCCGCCCCATGGACACGAGCACGAACACCTGTCACGGCGCGAACCGATTGCGATCAGCCGAGCCGCAAACTGAGACCGCAGTCATCCGTTTTTTTACTGTCGAGGCCGCGAAGCGGCCAAGGAGCAATCGTCATGCATATCGAACCTGATCTGGTGGAAGCCGGAAAACTCTGGCTGAGCTATGTCACTGCCGCAGGTGTCGGCGCCTACACCGTCAAACTCGCTGCGCAAGCCATCGGTGAGCGTGGGGTCTTTTCGCTGCTGGCTCGGACTGTCACTGCCACGGCTCTGGTCTTCAGCTTCTTCGAGCTGCTGCCGCACTATCCGGTCGGTGTTTCCGAGGTGCATCTCATCCTCGGGTCAACGCTGTTTCTGCTGCTTGGCGCCGCACCTGCTGCGGCGGGTCTCGCCCTGGGGCTGCTGATTCAGGGCCTGTTCTTCGCGCCATTCGACCTGCCGCAATATGGCATGAACGTCACCACGCTACTGGTACCGCTGTGCGCAGTCGCTGCCCTGGCCAAACGCATCATTGCGCCCGACACGCCGTATGTGGAACTGAGCTACAGACAAGCGCTGGGGCTGTCGACCGCCTTTCAGGCAGGCATTGTCGCCTGGGTGGCGTTCTGGGCTTTCTACGGAAAAGGCTTCACAGCCGAAAACGCCCTGTCGATTCTGACCTTTGGCAGTGCCTACATGACCGTGATCACCCTCGAACCGCTGCTGGATCTGGCCGTACTGGCCGCGGCCAAGGCCAGCCATCGTCTGCGGGGTAGTTCGCTGCTCGAACGCCGTCTGTACCAGGCCGCCTGAGTCGACGCACTCCAGTCCAGATCGGCCTGCCCCGAGCATTCGAAGAGCGTAATGCTCGGGGTATCAACCGCAAGAACCGCCCCGCGACTGCCGTAGCAGCCGCGAACGCTGAAGATGGCTTCAACGCTATGGCTTACTGATCTTGAACCAGATGGAGTACATCGCCGGCAGGAACACCAGCGTCACGATGGTTCCGACGAACGTGCCGCCGATCAGTGTGTAAGCCAGCGTGCCCCAGAACACCGAGTGCGTCAGCGGGATGAACGCGAGAATGGCCGCCAGCGCAGTCAGCAGTACCGGGCGAGCACGCTGTACCGTGGCTTCGATCACGGCGTGAAACGGATCAAGTCCCTCTTGCGCGTTGTGATGGATTTGTCCAATCAGGATCAGTGTATTGCGCATCAGAATCCCCGACAGGGCGATCAACCCGACCAAGGCGTTGATACCGAACGGCTGCTGGAAGAGCAGCAGTGTCGGCACCACACCAATCAGCCCGAGCGGCGAGGTGAGGAACACCATGATCATTGCCGACACCGAACGCACCTGCAGAATGATGATCAGCAGTGTGACGGCGATCATGATCGGCAGCAGTGGCAAGATCGCTTGCCCGGCCTTGCCCGACTCCTCGATCGCCCCCGATTGCTCGATACGATAACCCTCCGGGAGCGTGTCGATGACCGGCTGCAGCGCCTTCGTGATAACACTTGAAACGTCCGGAGGCTGCAAGCCTTCGGCAATGTCGCCCCGTACAGTAATGGTCGGCGTGCGGTCACGACGCCGCAGGACGGGATCCTCCATGCGCACATCCACTGTCCCCACTTGCGACAGCGGAATCCGCTGGCCCGCCGTGCCTACCAGCGTAAAGCCTTGAATTTTTGCAGGGTCGAGCCGGATGTCCCCCGCCGCTCGCCCGGTCACTTGTACCGAACGGATGTCCTCACGAACGGCCGTGATCGGTACCCCGGCAAGCAGAAACTGCAACTGCTGCGCGACCGCACTGGAGGTCAGCCCCACCGCCTGCAAGCGGTCCTGATCCAGGGTGAAATGCAGCGCGGGTGTCAGCGGCCCCCAGTCAGTATTGACGGTTCGCATCAAGGGGCTCGCCTGCATCACGGTCTGTACCTGAGCGGCAATCTCACGCAATGTCGAGGGATCGGGCCCCATCACCCGGTAAGCGACAGGAAACGGTGAATACGGACCAAACACCAACTGCGTCCCCCTGACCCGCGCTTCTGGAGCCAGCCCTTCGGCGACGGCCTCGCGCAGACGGAGCTTGAGCACTTCCCGTGCCTCCTGACTCTGCGTCAACACCACAATCTTCGCAAAAGACGGATCAGGCAGTTCCGGCGCCATGGCCAGATAGAAACGCGGCGCACCCTGTCCGATATAAGCCGTGACGATTTTTGCTTCAGGCTGCTTTTGCAGCCAGGCCTCGACTTTGGCGGCGGTGATACTCGTCTGCTCGATGGAGGTTCCATAGGGCATTTGCACTTCAATCAACACTTCGGGACGGTCCGAGGTGGGGAAGAACTGCTTCTTGACCAGGCTCATGCCGACAACGGCAAGGACAAACGTCGCGATAACGGTACCGGCGACCAGCCATTTGCGGGCAATGACGCGCGTCAAGATCCGGCGGAAGCGGTTGTAGTTGGGCGTGTTGTAAATGGCCGCGTGACCACCTTCGACCTGTTTGATGTCCGGCAACAGCTTCACGCCCAGATAGGGGGTAAAGGCCACCGCAACCACCCATGAGGCAATCAGGGCAATGCCTACGATCCAGAACATGTTGCTGGTGTACTCGCCAGCGGTCGATTGCGCGAAGCCGTTAGGCAGAAAGCCGATAGCGGTCACCAGCGTGCCGGAAAGCATCGGTGCGGCAGTGTGACTCCAGGCATACGCGGACGCTTTGATGCGGTCGTAGCCCTCCTCCATTTTCACCACCATCATCTCGATCGCAATGATGGCGTCGTCCACCAGCAGTCCAAGCGCCAGGATCAGCGACCCCAAGGTGATCCGGTCAAAGTTCTTGCCCGTTGCCGCCATCACCACAAACACCACGGCGAGCGTCAGTGGCACCGCTGCGGCCACGACAATACCGACGTGCCAGCCCATGCTGAGAAAGCACACCAGCATCACCACCAGCAAGGCGACGAAGAACTTGATCATGAACTCGTCGACAGCTGAACTGATATTCACCGACTGATCGGTGACCTTGCTGAGTGTCATGCCCAGTGGCATGCCTTCGTTGATCCGGGTGGTCTCCACGTCCAGTGCCTTGCCCAGGTCCAGGCCGTTCCAGCCCTCGCGCATCACCACACCCAATAACAGCGCTTCCTCACCATTGTTACGCACAAGGAAGGTGGCCGGATCTTCGTAACCCCGCTCGACCGTCGCAACGTCCGAGAGCTTCAAGGTACGTCCCTGAATCGCCAGCGGTGTGTCACGAATCTTCTGCAACTTGTCGAAGGCGCCGTCGAGACGCAGGAAGACTTCTGGCCCCTTGGTTTCAATCGAGCCGGCCGGCGTCAGCACGTTCTGATTGTTCAGCGCGGCAAAAATATCCTGCGGGGTCACCCCCAGTGTGGCCAGCCGATCATGGGAGAAAGAGACAAAGATGCGCTCGCTCTGCTCACCAATGATGTTGACCTTTTTCACGCCTGGCACATGCAACAGGCGCTGGCGCAGCGATTCGGCATCACGTACCAGCAGGCGCTGCGGCTCGCCTTTGGCTTTCAAGGCAAACAACGCAAAGGTCACATCTGCAAACTCATCGTTGACCATCGGGCCAATCACGCCGGCCGGTAGCTTGATCGACTCATCGTCGAGTTTTTTGCGCGCCTGGTAGAACTCCTCCTGCACTTGGGAGGGCGGTGTACGATCAAGCAGTGTCACCACGGTGAAGGCCAGACCCGGACGAGTGTAGGTTTCCGTGCGGTCGTACCATTTCAACTCTTGCAGGCGTTTTTCCAGCGGCTCGGCGACCTGGTCCTGCATTTCCTGCGCGGTCGCGCCCGGCCATGCCGTGATGACCGTCAGCTGCTTGACCGTAAACGGCGGGTCTTCCGCGCGACCGAGCTGGAAAAACGCGAGGATCCCGGCAACACCGATCAGGAAGATCAGGAACACCGTGATCGAACGCTCGCGAACGGCGAGCGCCGAAAGATTGAAACGCCCCTGGCTCATGGACGGCTCCCGGCAACCTGGACGTCAGCCTGTTGAGCCAGTCTCACCTCCTCACCCTCGCGCAGAAGATGTGCGCCTAAAGCGACAACTTGCTCACCGACCTTGAGTTCACCGTCGACACGCGCAATGTCATCGCTCACGCCCAACATCCGCACAGGCCGCCAGTTCACCTTGGCCGGGTTGCCAGCAATCACCCAGAGGCCGGGGCCTTTGCCTGGGTCATAAACCGCCGCCAGCGGCACTTGCAACACCTGTGCATTTGCGCGGCTGCCAGCGATCTGCAGCGTAACGGTCGAACCGAGCGGCGCATTGGCCAGCGCGCCCTCCAGCACATACCGCGCCTCAAAGGTGCGCGTCATGCGATCGGCCGAATCAGACAGCAGCCGCAGTCTGGCTGTCACGGCACCCGAGGTGTTGCCATAAAGTGTGGCCTGCGCGGTCGAGCCTGCCGCCGGACGTAGCGTCTCGGGCAGGTGCACGATGGCTTCGCGCTGCCCTGCCCGCGCCAGTCGAACCACGGCTTGCCCGGGGCTCACCACTTGTCCTGGCTCGGCCAGCGTCTCCACCACCACGCCATCGGAATCAGCAAGCAACACCGCATAACCGGACGCATTGCGAGCGACATCAGCCTGCGCTTGCGCCGCGCTCAACTGAGCTTTGGCGGTATCTGCGGCGGCTTTGATCTGATCGTAGGCCGAGGCCGAGATGGCGCCGGCGGCGACCAGGTCGCGATACCGGGCCTCGTCATCCGCCGTCTGTATGGCTCGCGCCCGGGCGGCCATGACCGACTCTTGCTGCGCCCGCGCCTGCAGCCCGAGATCAATCGGGTCGAGGCGCATCAGTGGCTGACCTCGTTTGACCGTCTGGCCTGTGTCAACCAGGCGCTCGAGTATTTTGCCCGAGACCCGAAAACCAAGGTCAGCCTCGACGCGGGCGATCACGACCCCCGTGAAAGCACGTGAAGCCTCGGACGCCGCCGAAACCGCAGCGGACCTCACCAACGGGGCATGCGTACGGGGATCGTCAACGACGGATGAGTCGCCACACGCCGTCAGGACGAGCGGCAACAGACAAACGGCAATCGGTACAGCTAGAGGCCGGCGCATAGGTTCCGTTACTCAAGAATAGGACATGCCGGCATTTTCATTAAGGTGACCAATAATGTCAACGGTCACACATTTTCAGTGCATGGCGCATAAGGACAAGATAGCGTTGACCTTAAAGCTGTGACCGTAATTTAATATGGTCACTTATCATCTTCGTCGCAGGTACCTCAATGCCTCCTGTTCGCCCTATCACGCTTTTGGTGGCCGCCAGTTTGATGGCAGGCTGCGCGGTCGGTCCCGACTATCAACGGCCTGCCCTCGCGCTTCCCCATCGTTACCTGAGTCAGCCAGCAGCCGAACAGACGCCGGCAACGGCGCCGGCCCGGCTGGTCAACTGGTGGGAGAGTTTTAACGATCCCGTGTTGACCGGTTTCGTCACCCAGGCGCTGGAACAGAACCTCGATCTGGCACAAGCAGCGGCGCGGGTCACACAGGCACGGGCAGGACTGGGGGCCGCAAATGCCGCTCTGTTGCCCTCCGGGAGCATTGATGGCCAGGCCGCACGCGCCTATCAATCCGTCGAAACGCCGCTCGGCCAGGTGCTGAACTCAACGCCTGGCTATGATCGCTACGGAAGTTCCTACGAGCTCAACCTCAATGCCGGCTGGGAGATTGATGTCTTTGGCGGGCTGAGACGCGAGCGCGAAGCCGCACTCGCCGAATACCAGGCCTCCGAGGCGGGCGCGACCGCCACACGCCTGGCCATTGCAGCGCAGACGGCCGATATCTACATCACCCTCCGTGGGTTGCAGGCGCGACTGGAGATTGCCAATCGCCAAGTCGAAACCCAGCAGGGACTGCTGGAGAAAGTCCGCCTGCTCTACGGCAAGGGCCTCGCTGCGCGCTATCAGGTTCAACAGACTGAGGGCGCGCTGGCGCAAGTCCAGGCGAGCGTGCCAGTGCTGCAGACCGGCCTGGATGCCGCCATGAATGCGCTGGACGTGATGCTCGGCACCCCGCCGGGGACTCACCGCACGCAAATGGCCGGTACAGCGAGCATTCCTGTTGTGCCGCCGATAAACGCCTCGGGAACGCCGGCCGATCTGCTGCGTCGCCGGCCGGATCTGATCGTCGCCGAGCGCCGCCTGGCAGCCTCCAATGCACGCATCGGCGTGGCGATTGCCGAGTACTACCCGAAACTTTCGCTCAGCGCATTGCTCGGTAGCGCCACGGCTGTTTCCGGCGGCAACCTGTTCACCGGCGGCGCCAGTCAGTCGGCGGCGGTCCTTGGGTTGCGCTGGAGACTTTTTGACGTAGGCCGGATAAACGCGCAGATCAATCAGGCAAAAGGACAGGAAGCCGAAGCGCTGGCCGCTTATCGTCAGTCGGTGTTACGCGCCACTGAGGAGGTCGAGAATGCCTTCTCCGCCCTGGTGAACCGCAACCTTCAGGCCACCACGCTCGCGGGAGGCGAGGCTTCTCTGACCCAGGCTCGCCAAGCGTCTTTTATTGCCTATGGAAAAGGCACCGCGAGCCTGATTGATGTGCTCCACGCCGACGAAACATTGCTCCAGGCTTCCGATGCCCGTGCGCAAGCGCGGACAGAATCGGCGCGGGCTGCGGTTGCGGCATTCAAAGCGCTCGGCGGCGGCTGGCAAGTTCCCGAAACCCTGCCTGTTGCGTCGCGATGAAGCTCGCCAGCTTTGCAAAGAATTTGGCTCGACAGTACGCAGCAAAAGGTCGATCGCGGTTTTGACGTGGGCCACGCCACGGCGTTTTCATCAGAGCCTGATGGCCAAAGTCATGGGGGTTTGACCTACAAAAAAGGGCCAACCTCTCTGCGAGAATCGGCCCGATAAACATGCCCTTGCGCGTGAGGGTCGGGAGGCAGCACGCACTCCCGGCCCCACATTGTGAGTACAGCCCTCAGCTAAAAACGGTAGCTGACAGACGTACCGAGCCCGCTCGCACTGTTCTTGTATCTGGCACTGTAGGCACCTCTGGATGGCGAGCTGTCGTTGACCTTCACGCTCTCCTCCCAGAGGTAGGAATAAGCGAAGTCGATGGTGACATTTTCCACCGGCGTCCAGCCCGCACCGAAGCTGATAACCTTTCGATCGCCCGTAGGAATACGGGGGCCGCGATTGGTGTTGTTGGCGGGTGATTGATCTACCGAAAACCCGCTACGCAACACCCACTGGCCATTCAATTGATAGGCGGTACCGATGGCGTGTGCCCACGTGTCATGCCAGTTCTGCTCTTCGCTGATCGTCCCCAATTGACCGCTCAGCAACGGCGGCAGGCCGCTGTTTTCGATCGTCAGCTCCTTGAAGCGACTCCAGCGCGTCCAGGTGCTACCGACATAGAGCGTCCAGTCGTTATTGAATTGATGCGTGGCCGAAAAATCCACCGACTCCGGCGTATCCACATCCAGCGATGCGTCATAACTGCGGCCGCTGACGCCCAACACGCTGAAGATGCCATCGGTGACCTTGGTTTTCGCATCCAGGTGGTAACTGACTTTGGAGTGATAAGTCAGCCCCAGGCGGGTCTGATCTGTCGCCTGCACCAGCACACCGGCGTTGAAGCCCAGCGCGGTGTCATCGCCCGTGCTTTTGAGCTTGCCGTCATTGCGCCCCGGGGTTAATGGATTGGGCACCATGCCCGATATCTCTCCACCGATACGGTTGATGGTCGGACCGAAACCGATCGAGACTTTTTCGTTAAAAGCGTAACTGATGGTCGGTTGGAAAGTCAGCGTGGTGACTTCGCTCTTGTTGGCGTAATAGCGTCCGGCAAACCCACTGCCGTAGTCGGTGATCAACCCGAAAGGTACATAAAACCCGACGCCGAATGCCCAATGCTCATCGATGGGTTTGACGTAATAGCCCATCGGTACGGTGGTCGTGGGCACCATGTCGCCGTCTTCCTTGCCAGCGAACGTACTGCGAGTCCGGCTGATATCGGACTTGGCGAACAATGTCGCCGCCCCCACGCTGACCTGCTCTTGTTTAAGTCGCGCCATGCCCGCCGGGTTGCCGTAGATCGTACTGGCGTCTTCGGCCGATGAAGATCGCCCGGCAAACCCGGACCCCATCCCGCTGATGCTTTGTTCGTTGAGTGCAAAGCCACCGGCCAGCACATTGGAAGACGCAAGCACGACGGCCAGGCCCACGGGGCTCTTGAGCATTGTTTTTTTCATTATCGGGACTCTATGGAGATCACTGGAATAGAACATCGAACTACAGCGAAGCCATATTATCCATGTGACCAATTCAGTCAATGGTCACGAAGAGCGAAATGTTACGCCCTCCCGGCACTCATTGGCCGGGAACGGAAAACGTCATGTGGGGGATGTGGTTTTGACTCGAATCGACTGACAGATTTGGCCAGCGACAGTCAGGGCATGAGGCTGCGCAGGATGAGGTTGGAGGTCAGCGTGGGCGCTTGCTCGATGAAATCCAGATTGTGCTGCAACAGCAAGGGGTTGACGAAAGGTCGCAGCGCCAGATCGATCGCCTCGACAGTCTCGTCCAGTGGAGTCTTGCGCTCGAACTCCCCCGCTTCTCGTCCTTGCCGCACGATGTCGACAATAAAGTCTTTGATCTGTGCTTCATACACCTGGGCACTGTGCCAACGCTCCGAAGCGGAAAACGCCGCGATGTCGTAAAGCTTGCGGTCGTTGAAGAACAGGTTCACACCCGTGGCAATGACGGTTTTTACCAATCTGCGCAAACGCTCGGTCGCCGAAAGAGATTCTTCGTTAACGGCCTGTTCGACGGCTGCAACGATTTGCCCCAGACAATTGGCGCAAATGGCCTCGCCAATCGCCTGTTTCGAGTCAAAAAATTTATAGATGTACGCCTTGGAAAAACCGATGGCCTTGGCCAAGTCGGAAACCGTGGTTTTCGCGTAGCCATACTGGCTGAAGTGCTCATTGGCCGCGGCAACAATCTGGTCACGAATGTCGTGCTCGGCCGGGCCACGAGTGTTTGGCGAGGAGGCAGATATTGATAGCTGATTCATGACAGCAGCTTACTCATCCTATGGCGGGCTGACAACTTGTGACCACACAGGAATAAGGTCACAAGTCTGGCGATTTCAGATGAGGCCAGCCGTTACATCTGCTTGCCGTTACGCGCAGTGATCGCCACGGTAGTCGGCGAATCAGCCAAGGGAACAAAGCGTCGGGTTGAACCATCCAGCGCATCGATGCACCCCGCCTCGATGTCGTAGACCCATCCGTGCAGATTCATGCGCCCTTGCTCGAGCGCGAGGGCCACGGAGGGGTGCGTGCGCAGGTTCGCCAGTTGCGCGATCACATTTTCCCGAACCAGACCATCGAGCTTCGCGCGCGGTGTGTCGAATTCATGCGCCGCGTTGATCGCTTTCGCAGCGTCCGCGTGACGCAGCCAATTGGCGACCGCAGGAAGATGATCCAGACAGGTGCAGCGCGATATCGCGCCCATCGCTCCGCAGTCCGAGTGCCCGCAGATCACGATGTCCTGTACGCCGAGCACGGCGACTGCATATTCGACGGTAGCCGACACGCCACCGGGTTCGGGACCATACGACGGCACAATGTTGCCGGCGTTGCGGATCACGAATAGTTCACCGGGTTCGCGCTGTGTAAGAAGCTCAGGCACTACACGACTGTCCGAGCAAGTAACGAATAACGCCTTCGGATTTTGTGAGGTCGCGAGTTGCTTGAACAGCTCGACACGTTGCGGATATACCTCACGCTGAAAGCGCAGAAAGCCGTCGATAATGTCACGCATGAAGTTCTCCAAATCCTGATGCCGGATGCTTGCAAAAGTACTCGATATGAAAGGTCGTGGGTGTTTTCAGCGCTGCAATAGCCGCTTCGTCATCACCATCGACGTCTGCAGCGACTGCCCCGTGCGCTGCAGTTTGTTCAACAGACTGGCACCCAACCAGAGTTGGTACAGGGTTTCTGCCAGTTGCCGAGCGTCAGTCTGCGGCAAACTTTTATCCAACTGCCCTTCTTCCAGGCACGTCGTGATGCGCGCAACGATGCGCTCGGCGCCGTCGCGCAAGGTGAGGCGCATCGACTCGGACAGGTCGGCGACTTCCGCGCTCAACTTCACCACCAGACATTCATCACCATGGCCTTCCAGGGTGCAGCGGTTCTGCCAGCCCTGCCAGTAATCCATCAGCCGCTCATAGGCACTGAGGCCGGGCAGGGTCAGGCGTCGCTCCATATCTGCCAGGTAGCCGACAAAGTAATCCTCCAGCAGTGCTTGGCCGTAGAGTTCCTTGGATTTGAAGTAGTGATAGAACGAGCCCTTGGGCACACCGGCGGTCTGCAGGATCTCGCTCAGGCCAACGCTGGTGAAGCCCTTTTCGGCCATCATGCGGTGGCCGGTGTCGAGCAGGTGTTGGCGGGTATCGTCGTAGGTCGGTTTCATGGGGCGCAAAATACCAAACATTAGACCAGTCGTATATTTCTGATGAGCAGGAGTTTGCCACACTGATGGCGCGGAAACACGGGCGTAAAAATTTACTAGACGACCGGTCTAATATGAATCTATTCTGTGCCCGTCACTCCTTCCGAGGTGTCGCAGACGAACCCGTCGAGGACACCAGACCAATACAGGGCGCTCTATGAAAATCTTGATGGTTCTGACTTCCCACGATCAGCTTGGCAACACCGGCAAGAAAACCGGCTTCTGGCTCGAAGAGTTCGCGGCCCCCTACTACGCCTTCAAGGATGCCGGCGCGCAGATCACTCTGGTATCGCCGGCCGGCGGCCAGCCACCGCTCGATCCGAAAAGCGATGAGCCCGATGCGCAAACCGCTGAAACCGATCGCTTCCGCAAGGACCCTGCTGCTCAGCAGGCGCTGGCCAATACCGGGCGCCTGGCGGATGTCAGCGCCGAGGATTTCGATGCCGTGTTTTATCCCGGTGGCCATGGCCCACTGTGGGATCTGGCCGAAGACAAACACTCGATTGCGCTGATCGAAGCGTTCGACCGCAGCAACAAACCTCACGGTTTCGTCTGCCATGCGCCGGGCGTTCTGCGTCACGTGGTGGCTGCCGATGGCAAACCGTTGATTCAAGGCCGCGACGTCACCGGTTTCACCAATGCTGAAGAAGCCGCTGTAGGCCTGACCGATGTCGTGCCGTTCCTGATCGAAGACGAATTCCAGCGTCTCGGCGGCCGCTACTCCAAGGTCGCTGACTGGCAGGTTCACGTGGTGACCGATGGCCAACTGGTGACGGGTCAAAACCCTGCCAGCTCGGCAGCCGTCGCCGAAAAACTGCTGAAACTGTTGGCCTGAGCCCTCCAGCGTCCAGACACCGTGCGCATTCCGCACGGTGTTTTTTTTTACCGCATTACTAGTCGACTGGTCTAATAAGGCCAAAACAGGAATCACATGAAAAACAGCCCTTACTTCACCCCCGTCAAACTGGGCCTGCACACCCTGAAGAACCGCATCGTCCTGCCGCCCCTCACCCGCCAGCGCAGCACACAACCGGGCAATGTCGCCAACGCATTGATGGCCGAGTATTACCAGCAACGCGCCGGCGCCGGTCTGCTGGTTACCGAAGGCACGCAGATCGAACCTCGCGGTCAGGGCTACGCCTGGACTCCCGGCATTCACACCCCTGAGCAAATTGCCGGATGGCGCACAGTCACCGAAGCGGTGCATGCACAGGACGGCGTGATATTTGCCCAACTCTGGCACGTCGGACGTGTGTCCCACACCGCGCTGCAACCCGGTGGCGCGGCCCCGGTTTCAGCGTCTGCCATCGCCACCGAGCGGGTCAGCGTGTTCATCGAAACTGCGCCGGGCGCCGGCGAACTGGTTACACCATCCGCGCCGCGAGCGCTGAGCACCGATGAGGTCCAGGAACTGGTTCAACTCTATATACAGGCGGCGCGCAATGCGATGGACGCCGGCTTCGACGGGATCGAACTGCACTGCGCCAATGGCTATCTGGTGAACCAGTTCATTTCTGCCCACAGCAATGCGCGCACCGATCAGTACGGTGGCTCGCTGCACAATCGCCTGCGCTTTCTGCGCGAAGTGGTGTCGGGTGTCGCCGAGTGCATCGGTAAAGAGAAAGTCGGCGTACGTTTCGCGCCGCTGTTCACCACCACCGATGAAGCGCGCACCTATCTGGGCATGGTCGAAGAGGACCCGCACACCACTTACATCGAAGCGATCAAAGTACTTGAGGATGTGGGCATCGCCTACCTGTCCATCGCCGAAGCGGACTGGGACGACGCGCCCGCGATGCCGCAAACCTTCCGCCGTGCGGTGCGCGATACCTTCAGTGGTGCGATCATCTACGCCGGGCGTTACAACGCTGAATCCGGTGCGCAGTTGCTTGAATCGGGACTGGCTGATCTGGTGGCTTTCGGCCGTCCGTTCATGGCCAACCCGGATCTGCCGGCGCGCATCGCCAATGACTGGCCGCTCAATCCACTGAATCCTGTGACGGTCTACGGCGGCAATGCCGAAGGCTATGTGGATTACCCGACCTACAGCGAATAATTCCGCGAATTCGCACAGCGCTCCCACTCACCGGGAGCGCTTCCTCTTCTCCCCCGCTATACCCGCAACCTCGCGCGCTGCGCTGCGAGGTTTTCGCATCTGCACAAAAAAGATTGCCGATTGATTGTCAGGTTTATTTTTTCAGCCTATCTTGAATAAAACCTATACAAAGCACTTCTTTACGTACAACTCTTCCGCTACGGATTGGCCCCCACGCACAGCACTGCCGCGAGCACTCTGAATGAACCCACTACTAGCCAGCCATTACCGCGAAATCCTCGTCGGCGTCGGTGAGAATCCCGAGCGCGAAGGTCTGCTCGACACACCCCAACGTGCGGCCAAAGCGATGCAGTATCTGTGCAACGGCTATTCAATGAGCCTGGAAGATGTCACCAACGGTGCCCTGTTCGAATCGCAGAGCGATGAGATGGTGATCGTCAGTGACATCGAGCTCTATTCCTTGTGCGAGCACCACATGCTGCCTTTCATCGGCAAGGCACACGTGGCGTACATCCCCACCGGCAGGGTGCTGGGATTGTCGAAAGTAGCGCGCGTGGTGGACATGTTCGCCCGCCGTCTGCAGATCCAGGAAAACCTCACCCGGCAAATCGCCGAGGCGATCCAGCAGATCACCGATGCCGCCGGCGTGGCCGTGGTCATTGAAGCCAGGCACATGTGCATGATGATGCGCGGCGTCGAAAAGCAGAATTCGATCATGACCTCTTCGGTGATGCTCGGTGCCTTTCGCGACAGCTCCACGACGCGTCAGGAGTTTCTGCAATTGATCGGGCGGCGAAGTTGATTTCCGACCTTCGACAGGCGCGATAAACCTGTACACAATAAATCCACTGTACAAGCACGATATTCCCAACTTCACCCCCATACCTGTGCACTCAGGGAGAACGGCAATGGCCCGACTTGTGCTCTTACTAGCTCTGGCACTCGGCGTTGCGAGCTGCGGCAGCGTGGATGTCAGCCATTATGCCGATCAGCAACCGGCGCTGGATCTGCAACGCTTTTTCAGCAAACCCGTGAAAGCCTGGGGGATGTTTCAGAAGCGCTCCGGGGAAGTGGTCAAGCGCTTTGAGGTCAACATCATCAGCCATCGTGAAGGCGACAACCTGATTCTCGATGAGCGCTTCCTGTACAGCGACGGCACGCGCCAACGCCGCGTCTGGACCCTGACGCCCGAGGGCCAGGGGCGCTGGAGCGGGCGTGCGGGTGATGTGGTGGGCGTCGCCACAGGTCAGGTGGCCGGCAATGCGCTGCACTGGCGTTATCGCCTGAATCTGCCAGTTGATGGCTCGACCTATGAAATGAGCATGGACGACTGGATGTACCAGATGGACGAGGACACGCTGATCAACCGCACCAGCATGTCCAAGCTCGGGGTTGAAGTCGGCCAGGTGACCTTGTTTTTCCGTCGCCAGGGCACGGGAGAAAATCAATGAACAGTGCTGAATTGATAGGCAAGGAGTGAAGCATGAATCTGCAAACCCTGACCGAACGTGCGGCCAACAGTGAAATACGTGAGCTGGAGCTGCTGTCGCTTGAAGGTGGTTTTTATCTGGCCCGCATCCGTCTGAATCACGGCCAGTTCACCTTGCTCGACGATGCGGCCAAACCGATGCATCTGCGCTCGATCACCCATCTGCGTGACCTGCTGCAGACTGTGCCGGCATTCCCCTGCGTGCTGGTGCAGCAATGCGTGCACGACGAAATGTGCGGGCGTGATAGCGGGCCCGTCGAAGAGCTGCGGATTCCGTTTTCGTTGACCACATCGCTATGAAACGGATGCTGTGAATGAACCAGAACCGTCGGTTGTGCCTGGTGCTGGGCGATCAGTTGTCCTTCGACTTGGCTTCCTTGCAGACGCTCGATAGCGAGCGCGACACTGTGCTGCTGGTCGAGGTCATGGAAGAAGCCAGCCATGTGCCGCACCACCCGCAAAAGATTGCCCTGATCTTCAGTGCCATGCGCCATTTCGCCCAGGCCCTGCGAGATCAGGGCGTTCGTGTCGAATACGTGACCCTGGATGATCCGCACAATAGCGGCTCGGTGCCGGGGGAATTACGCCGCTGGCAACAGCGGTTGCAGGTCGAAGAAGTGCACGTCACCGAATGCGGGGACTGGCGCCTGGAGCAATCGATCAGGGACTGTGGCCTGCCCATCCATTGGCACGCCGATACGCGTTTTCTGTGCAGTCGCGCCGAGTTCGCCGCCTGGGCCGCCGGCAAAAAGCAGTTGCGCATGGAGTTCTTCTATCGCGAGATGCGCCGCAAGAGTCGCTTGCTGCTCAATGGCGACGGCACGCCGGTGGGTGGTGCGTGGAATTTCGATGCGGAGAATCGCAAGTCCCTGCCCAAAGGCGTGAAAGCCCCCTACCCGATCCGTTTCGGTAATGACGCGATCACCCGCGATGTGCTCGCCCTGGTGAGGGCACGCTTCAGTCAGCACTATGGCGCACTCGACGACTTCAACTACCCGGTCACCCATGCCGACGCGCAGGCGCTCTGGGAGTATTTTCTGGACTATGGCCTGGCAGGTTTCGGCGACTATCAGGACGCCATGGCCAGTGACGAACCGTTTCTGTTTCACGCGCGCATCAGCGCTGCGCTCAACATAGGCCTGCTGGATTTGCGGCAGTTGTGCAGCGACGTCGAGTCGGCCTATTGGGCCGGCAGGATTGCCCTGAATGCCGCCGAAGGCTTCATTCGGCAACTGATCGGCTGGCGGGAATATGTGCGCGGCGTGTACTGGCTGAAAATGCCGAACTACGAGCTGGGCAATGCATTCGGCAACGACCGGCCACTGCCCGAGTTCTACTGGACCGGTGCGACGCAGATGAACTGCATGCGCCAGGCCATCGGCCAGAGTCTGCAGCACGCCTACGCGCACCACATTCAGCGGCTGATGGTCACCGGCAATTTTGCCCTGCTCGCCGGCATCGCGCCGAGCCAGATCTGTGAGTGGTACCTGGCGATCTATATGGACGCCTTCGACTGGGTCGAGCTGCCCAACACCTTGGGCATGGTCATGCATGCCGATGGCGGTTACCTCGGTTCCAAACCCTATTGCGCCAGTGGCCAATACATCAATCGCATGTCCGACTACTGCCGAAGCTGCGCCTACAAGGTCAGCGAAAGTACCGCGGACAATGCCTGCCCGTTCAATGCGTTGTACTGGCATTTTCTGATGCGCCACGGTGAACAACTGCGCGGCAATCAACGCATGGCGATGATGTACAAGAACCTCGACCGCATGCCGCCAGCCAGACAGGAGGCGCTGTGGCAACGCGGGCAGAACCTGTTGGCGCGCCTGGATAACGGCGAATCGATCTGAAATGAACGCTCGCTTGCGCGGGTGGTGAAACTTAAGCACAGCGCGCCCGGTCAACGGATGATTGGCGCTCGAGTCCACTGCGAGCGCGACGTTCACTGCTCGCGTTGTGCCTACGCGCTCTATGAAGCCAGCCCCTGAACATTCAATAAAGCAGGTCACATGGATACCCTTGAACACCTTAGTCGCGAAGCGCTTGAGTCAGAGGTAAGGCGATTGCGCGCGGCGCTTCAGAGCACACTGGTCGACACGCAGGACGTTGACCTCGATCGCGACATGGCGGCGCAACTGCAAGCCAGTCGGGATGCGCTCGCCCGCAGCGAGGCACGCTTCATCACCATTCTGGAAACCATCGAGTCGGCGTTCGCCATCGTCAAGGTCAAATTCGACGCCGAGGATAAACCCGTCGATTACTACTTCGTCGAAGCCAACCCGGCGTTCGAACACCAGTGCGGGGTCAACCTGCGCGGCAAATGGGTGACCGAGTTCGCGCCGAATCTGGAAAGCTTCTGGTTCGAAACCTACGGCCATGTGGCCAAAACCGGAGAGCCGGCGAACTTCGAAAATTACGCCAACACCTTCGAACGCTGGTTCGACGTGCGCGCGGTACGGGTCGGCGATCCGGCCGACCGGCAGATCGCGATCCTGTTCAACGACGTCACCCAGCGGCGCGACGCCGAGGAGCGTTTGCGTGCCAGTGAAGCGCTGGCGCGGGAGAACGTCGAGCGTGTGCAACTGGCGCTCGCCGCCGGTGCGATCATCGGCACCTGGCACTGGGACCTGCTCACCGACCGTTTTGCAGTGGACGAAGCGTTCGCCCGGGTGTTTGATCTCGACCCGGCGCTGGGCCGCGAAGGGCTCAGCCTCGAACAAGTCATGGTGACCGTGCATCCCGAAGACCAGGATGGACTGACCACCGCGATCAACGAAGCCATCGACCGTGGTGGCGCCTACTCCCACCAGTACCGTGTGCGCCGCACAGACGGCAAATATCAGTGGATCGAAGCCAACGGTCGTGTTGAGTGTGCCGATGATGGAACGCCGCTGCGCTTTCCCGGCGTGCTGATCGATGTCGAGGAACGGCGCAATGTCGAAGCGGAGCGCGACCGCGCCATCGCCGCGTTGCGCGCGCTCAACGATACGCTGGAGCAGCGCGTGTCATCGCGCACCGCAGAGTTGATGCAGGCCGAAGAGAAGCTGCGTCAGTCGCAGAAAATGGAAGCCGTCGGCCAACTGACCGGGGGCCTGGCGCATGACTTCAACAATTTGCTGGCCGGCATTTCCGGCGCGCTGGAGTTGATGGGCGCGCGCATCAGCCAGGGCCGGCTGAATGAGGTCGACAAATACATGGTGACCGCACAGGGCGCGGTCAAGCGAGCCGCCGCCCTGACCCACCGTCTGCTGGCGTTTTCCAGACGCCAGACCCTCGATCCGCGGCCGACCGACGTCAACACGCTGATGACCGGCATGACCGAGTTGATCCAGCGTACGGTCGGCCCCAGCATCGTTCTGGAAACCCGCGCCGCACCGGGGCTCTGGCCAACGCTGGTGGACGCCAGCCAATTGGAGAATGCCCTGCTCAACCTGTGCATTAACGCGCGCGATGCGATGCCCGATGGCGGGCGCATCACCATCGAAACGGCCAACCGTGCGCTGGACTGCGAGACGGCGCGCACCCTGGACATGCCCGAGGGCGAATACCTGTGCCTGTGCGTGACCGATACCGGCACCGGCATGACTGCCGATGTGATCGCCAAGGCCTTCGACCCGTTCTTCACCACCAAACCGCTGGGCCAGGGCACCGGGTTGGGGCTGTCGATGATCTACGGTTTCGCCAAGCAGTCCGGTGGTCAGGTGCGCGTGCATTCGCAGGTCGGTCAGGGCACCGAGATGTGCATTTATCTGCCGCGCTACCATGGCGAGCCCGTGCCGAATCAGGATCACAAGGACAACACGCCGGCAGCCTTGCCCAAGTCTGGCGAGACGATTCTGGTGGTGGACGATGAGCCTACGGTGCGTGCGCTGCTGACAGACGTGCTCGGCGATCTCGGCTACACCTTGATAGAGGCCGCTGACAGTGTGGTCGGGCTGAAGATGTTGCGCTCGGACATACACATCGACTTGCTGATCACCGACGTCGGCTTGCCGGGCGGCATGAACGGTCGGCAACTGGCCGATGCCGGCCGGGAAATCCGCCAGAACCTGAAGACCCTGTTCATTACCGGGTACGCAGAAAACGCGGTGATTGGTGCCGGTCAATTGGGCCCGGACATGCAGGTGCTGACCAAGCCGTTTGCCGTCGACACGCTGGTGGCGCGGGTCAGCGACCTGCTGGCGATGAAATCCGAATAAGCGACCGTTGCGGCGCTGTAATCCCAAAGAGAGTGGCTGCGGCCAAGGAGTGATAAATGGTGACGTTTCTGATTTTTCTGATCGCGTGCGGCGCTGCGGCGACTACCGGGGTGATTTTCAAGCCCGGGCCATGGTACGAAGGGCTCAATAAACCCGGATTCACCCCGCCCAAATGGGCGTTTCCGGTGGCTTGGACAATAATCTATCTATTGCTGGCCTGGGCCGGTTATCGCTTGAGCCTGATTCCTGGCAGTCAGACAGTACTGGCGCTATGGGCGGCGCAGATTGCCTTGAATACGTTGTGGACGCCGGTGTTCTTCGGCGCGCATCAGGTGGCCGCCGCCATGGTGATTCTGCTGCTGTTGTGGCTGGTGGTCGCGGTGATGGTGTTTATGGCGTTGCGCCTGGATTTGATCACCGGGTTGATCCTGTTTCCTTATCTGGCCTGGTTGTGTGTGGCGGCGGCGTTGAACTTCTCGATTCTGCGCAATAACCGTGGTTGATGACGGCAGCTGTCATAACTCGCATTTTTTCTGACAAAAAGGCGCTTTTTCAGGCATTCAAAATATCTTTCCAGGCCCTTGAAAGCGCAGGTCCCCGCTCAGGACGGGGATTTCGCAATGAACAACAGTTCATTACTGAATTAGTGATTTAACTAGGTAGTTACCTATCTATATAATGCACGCCTCATTTCAACGGGACATTCAACGTGAAGCAGAGTCAACGCCTCTCGGGCATATCAAAATTCATTCTGGTCGGGCTGGGGGTGATCATCGCCCTGCTCGGCCTGGCACTTGCGGCTGGCGGAGTGAAGCTGGTCAGCCTGGGAGGGTCGTGGTACTTCCTTGTGGGTGGTCTGGTGATGGCCGTTTCCGGTCTGCTGATCGCTCGCTTCAAGACGGCCGGCGCCTGGCTGTTCGCGGCGTTTCTGGTCGGGACAGCGATCTGGGCGGTGAGCGATGCCGGGCTGGTGTTCTGGCCGGTGTTCTCGCGTCTGTTCATGTTCAGCGCCGTGGGTCTGGCGGTGACGCTGGTCTATCCGCTGCTCAAGCGTGCCAACGGTGATGTTCCGGGTCGTGGCGCTTACGGCGTTGCCGCTGTCCTGGCCGTGGGACTGGCGGTGGCTGCCGGCAATATGTTCGTTGCGCACCCGACCGTCGCTGCCACCGGCACTGGCCCGGGCCTGACCCCGGTTGAGCCAGACAAGGCGCAAAAAGACTGGGCGCACTACGGTAATACCGAGGGCGGCAGCCGCTTTGCTGCGCTGGACCAGATCAACCGCAATAACGTCGACAAGCTGAAAGTGGCGTGGACCTACCACACCGGTGACGTCGCCGAGAGCGATGGCAACGGTGCCGAAGACCAGCTCACTCCGCTGCAGATCGGCAACAAAGTGTTCATCTGCACCCCGCACAACAACCTGATCGCGCTGGATGCCGACACCGGCAAAGAGCTGTGGAAGAACGCGATCAACGCTAAGTCGAAAGTCTGGCAGCGTTGCCGTGGCATGGCTTATTTCGATGCCACCAAGGCCATCGCTCAGCCAAGCAACTCGAGCATCATCGAAGCCAAACCGGCACCGGCCGCCAATTGCCAGCGCCGTCTGCTGACCAACACCATCGACGCCCGTCTGATCGCGGTCGATGCCGACACCGGCGAGTTCTGCCAGGGTTTCGGCAACAACGGCCAGGTTGATCTGAAGGCCGGTCTCGGTGACGTACCGGACAGCTACTACCAGCTCTCCTCCGCTCCGCTGATGGCCGGCACCACTGTGGTGGTCGGTGGTCGTGTAGCCGACAACGTACAGACCGACATGCCGGGCGGCGTGATCCGTGGTTTCGACGTGATCACCGGCGCCATGCGCTGGGCCTTCGACCCGGGCAACCCGCAGGACAAAAAGGCCCCGGCCGACGGCAGCACGTATGTGCGCAGCACGCCGAACAGCTGGGCGCCGATGTCCTACGATCCGGCGACCAACACCGTGTTCCTGCCGATGGGCAGCTCGTCCACTGACATCTATGGTGTCGAGCGCAGCAAACTCGATCACACCTACGGCGCCTCGATCCTCGCGCTGGACGCCACCACCGGTGATGAACGCTGGGTATTCCAGACCGTGCACAACGATCTCTGGGACTTCGACCTGCCGATGCAGCCGAGCCTGATCGACTTCACCAAGGACGGCAAAAGCGTTCCGGCGCTGGTCATCGGCACCAAGGCCGGACAGATCTACGTGCTCGATCGTGCCACCGGCAAACCGTTGACCGAGGTTAAAGAAGTCCCGGTCAAAGCCGCGAACATCCCGAACGAACCGTACTCGCCAACCCAGCCGAAATCGGTGGGCATGCCACAGATCGGTGCCCAGCATCTGACTGAGTCGGACATGTGGGGCGCCACCCCGTACGACCAGTTGCTGTGCCGGATCGATTTCAAATCGATGCGTTACGACGGCCTGTACACCGCGCCGGGTACCGATAAATCCCTGAGCTTCCCGGGTTCGCTGGGCGGCATGAACTGGGGCAGCATCTCCACTGACCCGGTACACGGTTTCATCTTCGTCAACGACATGCGCCTGGGTCTGTGGATTCAGATGATCCCGTCGCAGAACAAGGCTCAAGCCTCGTCCGGTGGCGAAGCGTTGAACACCGGCATGGGCGCGGTACCGCTCAAAGGCACGCCGTATGCGGTGAACAAAAACCGCTTCCTGTCGGTGGCCGGTATTCCTTGCCAGGCTCCGCCGTTCGGCACTCTGACCGCGATCGACATGAAGAACCAGAAAGTTGCCTGGCAGGTTCCGGTCGGCACCGTTGAAGACACAGGTCCGCTGGGCATCCGCATGCACCTGCCGATCAAGATCGGTCTGCCGACCCTCGGCGGCACCCTGTCGACCCAAGGTGGCCTGATCTTTATCGCCGGCACCCAGGACTTCTACCTGCGCGCCTTCAATAGCGCCAATGGCGAAGAAGTGTGGAAAGCGCGTCTGCCGGTCGGCAGCCAGGGCGGTCCGATGACCTACGTTTCGCCGAAAACCGGCAAGCAGTACATCGTTGTAACCGCTGGCGGCGCGCGTCAGTCGACCGATCGCGGCGACTACGTGATGGCTTACGCCTTGCCGTAAACCGCAGTGCCCGTGTTGAGCACGGGCGCTTTCTTTTTGCGCGCGGCACCTGAGGGTGCCGCGCCGCTTTCCGATATTGCTACCGCTTTGAGCAGGAAAATCTCCATGTTTGGTTTTACTCGTAACGGCTGGGTCAACGGCGTGCTGTTGGGCCTGACCTGCACCACCCTGCCCGCCTTCGCCGATACCGATTCGAACCTGTTGACCCGCAACACCCTGACCGGTGACTGGGGTGGCCTGCGCCACCAGATGGACGAAGACGGGATCAAGTTCACCGGCGATTACACCGGCGAAATGGCTTACAACGCCGACGGCGGCCTGCACCGCTCCGGTCGTTATTCGCAGAACATCAAGCTCGGCGCGCAGTTCGACCTGAGCAAGTTGTATGGCGTAGAGAACGCCGGCAAGGTTCAGCTGACCATCAACGACCGCCGCGGCAACAGCGCCTCCGAAGATCTGGTTGGCAACCGTCTGCCGATCCAGGAAAACTACGGCGGCCTCTACACCCGGCTGACCGAACTGAGCTATGAGCGCAGTCTGTTCACCCCGGCGCTCAACGTGAAGCTGGGTTACATGGCCATGGGCAACGACCTCGGCGGCCTCGACAGCGGCATTCTGTGCAACTTCATGAACGCCGGTTTCTGCGGCCATCCGCTGAACATGTCCGGCGGCAGTGGCTGGACCAACTACCCCAACGCGCACCTGGGCGTGCGGGTGAAATACGACTTGTCGCCATCGTGGCAACTGCGCGTGGCCGCGTTCAACGTCGATCCGGAAAGCAACGGCAACTCCAGCCGCGCCTGGCATCTGGGCCCGAAACACACCACCGGCACCGTGGTGCCGATCGAACTGGTGTACAAGCACGCGGGCCAATTGCCTGGCGAATACAAGCTCGGTTACTACTACGACAGCTCCGACGTGAAACGCATTGGCAGCGACAAAGAAGTCTCCGGCCGTGGCGGTCACTACCTGCTGATCGATCAGGCCGTATGGAGTTCGCCAACGTCCGAGGGCCGCAGCCTGCATGCGTTCGGCCAATACTCGGCGGCCAGCGAAGCGGCTTCGCCATTCAGCAAGTGGTACGGCACCGGTCTGGTGCTATACAAACCGTTCGAAGGTCGCCCGCGTGACACCGTCGCTCTGGGCTACGGCCGCGCCGTGCCTAACTCGCGCAGCCGCGACGTGCAACAGGACGCTGCCATGGCCAATGGCACGCAGTTCCCGAACCTGGACAGTGGCGAGCAGTTGATCGAACTCGGCTACGGCTACCAGGCCACGCCTTGGTTGACACTGCGTCCGAACATGCAATACATCATCGAACCGGGCGCGTTTTCCGGGCAGGACATCGACAATGCGTTGGTGTTTGGCTTGCAGGTGAAAGCTTCGCTCTGACTTCTGGCAGAACTGCAGGCAATAAAAAACCCGGCGTAATGACCGGGTTTTTTATTGCCTGAAAATTGTCGTAACCAAGAAGCTCACTCGACACCGAACCTTTACCCCCGAACCAGCGTCGGAGCTAGGGCGTTAACGCTTACCGCTCGCCACGAGGTTTCCGTTTGAAAGCAGCCATCGTCAAAAAATACCGTTTGATCATCAAGACCATGGGCTACGTGGGCTGGTCGCTGTTCTGGTTGTTGCTCTGGGACATCGCCGTCACCGTCGACTTCATGTTGTTCCTCAACGCCAAGATCAACCTGCCGCTGATGCCTCTGACTTTGCTCGGTTCTGCGCTGGTGGTGCTGATCAGTTTCCGCAACAGCAGCGCCTACAACCGTTGGTGGGAGGCGCGCACGCTGTGGGGCATGATGATCAACAGCTCGCGCAGCTTCGCTCGGCAGGTGCTGACGCTGCTGGATGATCCCGATAACGAAGTGAACCCGGTGAAGGCGACGCTGTTGCGCCGCCATGTGGCGTACGTCAACTGCCTCGCCGCGCATCTGCAAGGTCAGCCTTGCCCGGAGGAAGTCCGCGCGTTCATCCCGGCGGATGAATTCGCCCGCAGCGGCACCACCAACAACTTTGCCAACGACATCCTCACTGGTTCCGCGGCGTTGCTGGCCCGGGAATACAAGGCCGGGCGCCTGGACAGCATTCGGCTGGCAAGGCTGGAATCGACGATGGTCGATCTGTCCAACAGCCAGGGCGGGATGGAGCGGATCGCCAATACACCGCTGCCCTACCCCTACGTGTATTTCCCACGCCTGTTTATCTCGCTGTTCTGCCTGATTGTGCCGGTGGGGCTGGTGGAATCGCTGGGTTGGTTCACCCCGCTGGCCTCGACGGTGGTGGGCTTCATGCTGCTGGCCATCGAACGCATCGGTACTGACCTGCAAAGCCCGTTTCGCCATAGCGAGCACCAGATCCAGATGGAAGCCCTGTGCGAAACCATCGAGAAAAACCTGCAGTCGATGCAGCGTGATTCGTTGGGGGATGCGCGCAGGGTTGAAGAAACGGCTTGAAGAACGATCTGAGGGATGCCAGGGCGTAAAGCCCTGGCGAGTCGCAGGTGTTACTTCTTCTTTTTCGCCGGCTTGTCAGCCTTCTTAGCATCCTTGGCCTTTTCCGGCTTGCTATCGGCTTTTTTCGCAGACTTTTTCGGTTCGGCGTCTTTCTTCTTGTCTTTCTTGTCGGAGGACTTGGAAAGCGCCGAAGCTGCCGCCGATTTCTTTTCCGGCGAAGACTTTTTGTCTTTCAAGTCCTTGCTGGCTTTCGAAGCATCGTCTTTTTTGCTTTTTTTCTCGTCTTTAGCCACGTTGACCACCTCTCGGAGTGTGCCGGTATTGGCACCGGGCCTGTGCGAATGAACACAAGCTGATCGTTAGGCGTGGGCGTTCGGGCGGGGTTCAGATTATTTGACTCGATCCAGCGCCCTTGACGAAGACCGGCCGCTCAACAAGTTGTCAATAGCACAGTTGTGCGACTGTTCCGCAGATAGCGCAGTGCTAGGCTTTTCTGGCGTGACATTACGCGAATGCCCGATCTGTTCAGAAGGCAGGTCGGGGCCAATGTTTAAGCCCGCTGTCAGCTAACTGAAAGGATTCGAACATGAAAATGTCCATGACTACTCTGGCCATCGCCGCGACACTCGCTCTCGCCGCAACGGTCACAAACGCTGCCGTTCATCCAACGACCATCAGTGCTCCACAGACGGTCAAGCAGGCGACCGCCTCGATTGACACGCCTTTCTCAACACAACAGAAAGCTGGAGAAATCCAGACGGCCAGCTTGGCCAGAAGCTGCTCTGATGAGCGCTATTCCTGGTGGGAATTCAGTGGCTGGGAAATAATCGCCTGCCTCGGAAGCGGTCAGTGGTAATTATTTAAACGAGTCTGGTGCGTGACTTATGTGCTGAGCACGCACCAGCGCCTGTTGTAGCCAAACGACAGTCCTTACTCTCGGCGATTGAGCCAATGCCGCAACCGCGACTCCGCCCTGCCCCACAAACCCTCCGCTCTGATACGGCCCCACAAACATCCGGGCTTGGGGTAATCCTCAAAACATAAAGGTAGGTATGACCGGAATGAACGACAGCCGGAAATTCCAGCGGCTGCTGATCAGGTCATCCGGATGAATCGCCGAGTACTGAATTTCCCCGGAGATCCTCACCGGCAACTTGCCGAAATTGAAGATTCGCCCAGCGCCGATCCCGATGGGAAACGTGACTTTGTTGCCGCCCTCGGCCTTCCAGTTGACCGTGACGTTGGGAGTCATGCCGATGCGCCACTGTTCCGGCCCTGGAATCGCCCGCTGAATGAAATACTGCACATTGGTCAGGCTGACATCCTTGCGCTTGCTATCACCGCCAACCGACCACCAGTGCTGCGGGAACACGCCAAGGGTCCAGTCCGGGCCGAGGTACGCGGCGACCAACGCCGGGCCCAGCGAATATTTGCCCGTACCGAGCACGTCTTCTTCGGCAGTCGGGAACATCGCAGTCGGGCCGAAACCCCAGACCATCTTGCCGCCGCCAGCAAAGCGGATCGGCTCCTTGGGCGAAAACACGCCGACGTAGGCCAGGTCGCCGAAACCGCTGGTGCGGTCGAACGGGTCCTGCACAACCGAGGTGAAGTCACCACGATCGTGCAGAATCTCGTTGGGGCCCATGCCTATCAGATTACCGGCCTTGCGGTTGACCGGGGCGCTGACGTAGCTGATCGGCAGGCGGTTGATCAGGTTCCAGTCTTCGCCAAGAGAGATCGGAAAAGTCGGCATGAAACTGTATTTACCGAGCATCCGTGTGCCGTTGCTGTGCGGACCTTTGAGCGCGGTGTAATCGTACTGGTTGAACAGCAGAACAAGGTTGCCCACCGGGTTGTCCATCAGTCTGGATATCTGTTCGGTGGACGGTTCGCAGCCGGCCTTGACCACTTCTTTCAGGTCAATGTCGAAGTCCTGTTGTAGCTGGTGGCATTTTTCCGGATCGACCTTGGCCCCTGCAACTGACGGGGAACCCAGTTTCGGCAGAGGGCTGGCGGCACAGGCCAAGCCACTGAGCACCGCCCCGCAGAGTGTCAGACTTGATCGAATCCTTATCGATTGCATCGATTTGCCCTCCATTTCACCAGGCGTATTGAAGGCGCAGGGTCCAAGTGTTCACGTCCTGGGCGCTTCTATTGTTTGATCAGATCACTTGGTTTCCAGCTCTGGTCAAAAAACGCCTGCTTCGGCCCATACAACCGCACGATCACCAGGAAGCCTTTCTCCGGTACGGTCTTGATCCAGTTCTTGCCCTCGCCCGGCGATGTCGGCCCGAAGTAAATGTCGGTGGAGCCGTCGCTGTTTTGCGCCGGTTTATCCATTTGATTGAGGGACGGGAACGGCTGGCCGTTGTCCAGGCCCGATGCCGTGAGGTTGTCGTAGGCGGTGACCGACCAGAACAACGCCGCCGGGACATTGGCCGGGAGGTTGAGCTTGTAGGTCTGGGCGCCGTCGAGGAACTTGCCCTCGGCGTCGCGGGTTGTCGCGGGATACTTGGCGCCGGCACCGACCATGTTCATGACCATGCCGGGGCTGTCGGAATAGGCCGAGGTGAAGAACGCCACACGTTGTTCAAGATTGGTGAAACTGCCGCTGGATTGAAACTCGGTATTCTCTCCGGCAAAGGTGTTCACGTATTGGCGATCCTTGTAGTACAGACCGCCCGGCTCTTTGTACAGCAAGTGACTGGTCACCACCTTGCTCATCTTGAACGCGGTACGCGCGGCGTCATCCAGCAGCTTGCGTCGTTCGGCATCCGGGGCAAAGGGCTTGCCCTTCTCGATGCCCAGGGTGTGCAGGAAGCCGCGCATGTCCATGTCCGCTGGATCGACGGCTTCGGCGTCGATGAAACGCGAGAGCATGTCGAAGTAGCGACCGTCTTCGGGGAACAGCATGTTGATCGGTGCGCCGGTGGCGTCGGGGAATTGCATCGGCAGGGCCGAGTCCTTCTTGCCCAGCGGATAAATCTTCGTACGCTCGACTTCGGCTACCGGCACGCTGAGGTCTTTCGGATCCTTGAAAAAGGTGCGCCAGAACAGGAACACGTTGTTGGTGCGCGAGCGATAGACGAATCCCTCGGTCGGCTCCGGCCCTTTGTAATCAGGTGGGAGCAGCACATAGGTGCCGCCCTTGCCTTTGTCGGGACCCGCCAGGCCAACGTCACCGCGCCAGGTTCTGCCGTCGATGGTCGGCCCGACAATCGGGCGCTGGAAGAAATCATCGAACATGCCCTGCACGCCGGGCGGTGCTTCGACCACCAGCGGGCCGTACTTTGCCAGATCCAGATAGCTCATGGCGTAGACCAGATCGGAGTTTGGCGTGGTCACCAAGGTCTTGGCGTTGATGCGCTTTTTCCAGGTCGGCAAGATGTTGTAGCCCGCGCCAAACTGCTTCTCCGACGCTTCCTTCATCGACCAGATGTTGATCGCCGGCAAGGCCCACAGATACGACTGCACGGCGCGCTGGAACACCAGCTCATCGATCAGGCTGCGTGCGGTCGCTTCGGTCGGGAAGCCTTTTTCAAAAGGCTGATTGGCCAGTTCTTCATAGCGCGTCGCGGCATCGGCGAGGCCGCTTAGGGAGAGGCTTACGGCCAGGGCCGTCAGTGAGGTGCGCAAACGGTTCATGGGCTGTCCTTATGAACGCAGTTGGAAATCGGTTCAGTTGACCTTGACCACCGCCGGTGGCGTCCACTGGCCATTCATCGCGGCCGCTTCCGGCCAGTAGGCGCGAACATAGAGCGAGAAGTCCGCGCCCTTCGGCGCCGGGAGCCAGTTGCTTTCCTTGTTCGCCCCTGGTGAGTCACTCTGCACGTAGAGCGTCAGCGAGCCATCGGCGTTGGTCTTGAGCGACTTGTTCTTGGTGCCGAGGGAATAACGCCCCAACGAGTTTTCGGCGAAGAAATGCTGCTGGTTGTACAGCGTCAGCGACCAGAAACCCTTGACCGGTGGCAGCGCGCCTTTGGGGAAGGTCACGCTGTAGCGCTGCGCGCCGTTGAGTCGGACGCCGGACTCGTCCAGATCCTGATAGAAGTACTTGGTCTCGATCTGTTTGTTGACGAAGATGTTTGACCGGGCAACCGCCGTGCGCAGGAAGTAGTCGGTGCCAAACGCTGCGCCGTTATCGATGGTGCTCCAGTGATTGGGCAATTGCTTCCCGTAGTTGCGGAACTGCAACAACGGCTTGACCACGTCTGCATCAGACTTTTGCGCCTCGTCGATCATGGCTTTTTTCAGCTCGGGATCGCGCTGGGCGATTTGTGCCAGCACCGCCAATTGCGCATAGCGCGCCTCTTCTCCCGGCAGCGGTTTGGCGTCCTTGAGAATCGCCGGCAGCTCATCGAAGAACTTTTCCGGGAGCACCCAACGCGTTTCCTCGTCACCCGCCGCCTCGGCGGGGAATTTCGGCGACTGGCTCCAGTCACGCTGCTTGAGTTTGCCGTCGTATTTGGACAGCGGGTACATGTCGATGCCCGACAGATAGTGCTGAATAGCCTTGCGATCTTCGGCCGTATCGTCCTGGAAGACCCGCGGAATCACGAAACCGGTGTTGGTCTTTGCACGAAAGACCTGGGTGATGCCCTCAGGCACCTTGCCGTTCCAGTCCGGCCCCACCAACAGATAGAAGCCCGGTTTGGTGGCGTACATCTTTCCTAGCTCGGCGAAGCTGTCGGAGCGCAGGTCCACCACCTGATAAACCCAAAACCGGTCGCCAAAGTCCGGGACCTGAATCACCACCGGTTCGATATCCAGCGCAATGCTGCCCGCACCGTAGACCACATCCTGGTTCGGACAAGCCACCAGGCGTTCCCCCGGTGAAATGTAGTCGGTGAGCATCGACAGATGGTTGATCGGCGCCACGGGCACGATGCCCCCCATCAACCCGGCCTTCGGCAGATCCTTGAACTTCAGGCGACGGTTGTAAATATTGGCCATCGGCCAACCCCAGAAATACGCCTCCCGCGCCATCATCCGTACGTAGGTTTCGGTCACCTTCACATCGGCTTCGGGGCCGGATACCTGTACTACTGGCGAGGTCTGTGCCTGCACGGCAACCGCGCCGAGCAATACCGCGGTAGCGAACAGACCGCTGGCGAATAAAGGTGTTTTGTTCATACGGAAGGCATCCTTGCTTGGGACGGTTTCTCGGCAAACGAATCTACTGATGGAAGATTGTTCGTTAGAAAAACCTAGCAGAGGAAATGAGATCGGCCAGAAAAGGTATGAAAAATTAAGATCCTATTTCCATTTCTGATAACTGCTCCTCAGCTCTTGGCCGACATTCCAGGCTGAGGGCAAGAACTCTGATAAGGATCGCGACGGAAGAAAGGCATCACAGTGCTCGTGCAGCTGTAATGGCCCAGAGCAAGCGTTTTTTGACCAGCGCTGGAGGACGCATGATTTGATTCGATCAATAGAGATGAAGTGTGTTGCCCCCTTATCCAAGGGGCAACGTACAAGCGTTGGTGAGTATTATTAAGCCACCATCTTGCTTCTTTACCCGAGTGCGCTGGCAAACGCCTGGGGCGTCGGGCTCTCCTCCCATTGTGCAACGCCTTGCGGCAGAACCAGCCAGGGTTGCTTGCGTCGCGTCCAGATATGCGCCACCGGCGTGAAGCGCTCCGTACCTTCCAACACGCCGGCCCGCACCACACGCATGCCGGGCGCGGCGGTTGTCTCGTTGAACAGGCGGGTATGGCACTCGCCGCAGACATGTTGCGTGGAGGTCTGCCCTTGGTATTCGCGTACAAAGGTCGCCGTTTCGCCCTTCACCTGCACTGCCGAAGCCGGGCATAGCACGTGCAGGCCGAACGCGCTGCCACTCCAACGCTGACAGTTCAGACAATGACAGGCATACAGCGGTGGCAGTTGCTGCGCCTCGATTTCGATGCTGACCTGTCCACATAGACACTGACCGGTGAATCTCATGCGTTGACTCCTTACAATGACGCCCGGATAAGTTCGGCGCGCATGATCCCTTTTCACTCGCCCGAGCAGAAGAGCAAAAAAGGAGCAGCTGTTGGTCAAGAATGTATGAGCGGTCTTGAATGGGAAAGCCAGCAGGTGTTCCTTGCGGTGCTGCGCTCGGGCAGCCTGAGCGGTGCCTCGAAGTTGTTGGGGATTGCGCAGGCCACGGCCCGCCGACGCCTCGATCATCTTGAGCAGACACTCGGCTTGAGCCTGTTCACCCGCACGCCCTCAGGCCTGACGCCTACGAGTGGGGCGCAGCGCCTCATCGATCATGTCGAGGCCATGGATCTCGCCGCGCAAGCCTTCAACCGGGCGGCCAGCGCTGAAACGTCGGTGGACCACGGCACGGTGCGGCTGACCTGTGGCGAGTTGCTGGGAGTGGAGGTATTGCCCGCTTTACTGCGGAACTTCCATTACGACCATCCTGGACTGAAGCTCGAACTGAGCATCGGCGACGCACTGGAAGACATCGCCAGGCTGCAATCGGATATAGCCGTACGCCTGATGCGTCCGATGGAGGCCGATATCGCGGTGCGGCGGGTCGGCAGCTTGCGGATCGGCGTCCATGCCAGTGCCGAGTGCCTGGAGCGTTATGGTGACCCCGGCAGCCTGACGTCGCTGCGCCAGCGGCCGCTGATCGGGCCAGACCGTCGCTCAGCTGACTTGCGTCGCTTGGTCGAAGCCGGGCTGTGTGAAGCCGATCAGCATTTCGCGATTGCCACGGATCACCACCTTGCGCAACTGGCTGCATTGAAAGCGGGATTGGGCTTCGGTCTTTGCCCGATACCTATCGCCAGAAGTCATGGGCTGATTCACGTATTGCCAGACAGCTTCGGCTTCGAGGTCGAAGTGTGGATCGCGATGCACAGTGACTTGCGCAAAATCAAACGGATCGCCAAGGCGTTCGAAGTAGTGGGTGAGGAACTGCATCATTATCTGCGCTCGAACGCCCACTAAGGGAAGTGATCCATGCCAGCACCAGTCCCTGCCCGCCATACCGGGATAATCGCGATTTATTGGTCTCGCTCTGAATCAACCGGCGCGAACGCTTTGGCAGCGGCCACGGTATCCAGAGATTCGCGCAGCAGCTGAATCTTGCCGTCTTTGGCCACCAGGCGGCCTGCGTACATTTGCCGGTAGATGCGCCCCGTGGCAGGCACCAAGGCCTCTACACTGTATTCGGCAAACGCCTGGTCGGGTGTTTCGATCAGAAAATGAACGTTGCGAAATTTGAAGTCCGGCACTTTACCGAGCAATGAGCCGATGAAACTCTCAATGGCGGCGGGGCCTTGCACACGGTGGGGTATGCCCAGCGACTCCAGGTAGGGCAACTCCAGCACGCCATCCTCCGCGAAAAGTGCTGCCGCCAGGTGCGGCGTCTGGATGGCATCCAGGTAGTTTTGAAGTAATTCCACGGCATTTTTCATGACGACTTTCTCCTAAACGCATAAGGGATGGGCACGCTGCAGGTGCTGACCTGATCACGTTAGGAGATCCCTTTGATTTCAAAAATAGACGTTAATGAAAATCATCGTTTCATAATTGAAAGCCACATCCGCAACGTCTCATGACGGCCATCGCCATTCAGGCTGGCTTAGATGTTCGGCAAAAAAGTCCGACAGCGCTTTGATTTTCACTGGCCGTGTACGCGCCGAGGGGGTGACGAAATACAAACCGCCACGGGCCATGCTCCATTCCGGTAGCACCACGACCAAGCGTCCGTCTTTCAAGTATTCGCTGGCGATAAATTCCGGCAGTTCGGCGATGGCCTGGCCCTCAAGCAACACCGGCAATAACGCATCCGAGTTGGTCACTCTTAATGGACCGCTGGGCACCACGTCTTCTTCGCTGCCGTCTTTATGGGTGAACCGCCACACTTGGCTGCGGGCCCGGTAGGCATAACTCAGGCACGTGCGGGACGCGAGTTCGCGGGGGTGGCAAGGATGGCCATAAGCGTCCAGATAAGCCGGCGAGGCGACCAGGTATTGAGTGACGGCACACAGGCGCCTTGCAACCAGCGAGGAATCCGGTAATACGGCGATGCGTAACGCCGCATCAAAGCCCTCGGCGATCAGGTCAACCGAGGCATCCGAAAGGTGCAGGTCAATCGACAGCTCGGGATACTGGCGCAGCAACTGCGGCATCAGTGGTGCCACCCAACGCAAGCCAAACGACATGGGTATCGCCAAGCGTACTTGGCCGCGGGGCTGGACCGATAAATCCTGAGCCTCGCTTTCCACCTCTTCAGCCTGCCGATAAATCTCACCCGCCTTGGCCGCCATGCTCGCGCCGAATTCGGTGAGTGCCAGTTGCCGCGAGGTGCGGTTGAACAAGCGCCCGCCCAGACGCTCCTCCAACCGTGCGACAGCTCGCGATACCGTCGGCACCGACACGCTCATGACCCGTGCCGCACCGGCGAACGAGCCCTCTTCGGCTACCTTGGCAAACATCGCCAACCCTTCAAAATCCGGAAGTCTGCTCATTTCATTTCTGCAACGATAGATTTCAGACAATTCTATTTTGAAAGTGTTTTCCCGTCGATAAGCTTCTCCCACATCGCAACCCACTCAATCGAAATACGGGAGAAACACCATGACTGACAAACTCGAAGGCAAAATTGCATTGGTTACCGGCGGCACCTCAGGCATCGGTCTGGCCACTGCCAAACGCTTCGCTCAGGAAGGCGCTCACGTCTATATCACGGGCCGTCGTCAAGCCGAACTGGACGCCGCTGTCGCCGCGGTTGGCAACGCCACCGGCGTGCAAGTGGATTCCACCAATCTTGATCAGCTGGACGCGTTGTATCGCCAGATTGGCGCAACCCACGGCCGAATCGACGTGCTGTTCGCCAATGCAGGTGGCGGATCGATGCTGCCACTGGGTGAAATCACTGAACAGCAGTACGACGACACCTTCAATCGCAACGTAAAAGGCGTGCTGTTCACTGTGCAAAAGGCACTGCCACTGCTGGCCCAAAAAGCCTCGGTGATTCTCACCGGCTCTACGGCGGGCAGCTCGGGCACCGCCGCATTCAGTGTGTACGCCGCGTCCAAAGCCGCCGTGCGTTCATTTGCCCGCAACTGGATTCTGGACTTGAAAGACCGCCAGGTGCGCATCAACACCATCAGCCCCGGCGCCACCCGCACGCCTGGCCTGGTTGAATTGGCCGGCCCCGATGCCGCTCAGCAGCAGGGCTTGCTCGACTACATGGCCTCGCTGATCCCCATGGGGCGTGTCGGTGAAGCTGACGAAATTGCCAGCGCCGCGTTGTTCCTGGCCTCCGATGACGCCAGTTTCGTCAACGGTATCGAGCTGTTTGTTGACGGTGGCCAGGCGCAAATCTGAGCAGCCAGCGGGCGACTGTCGCGGTCGCCCGCCACCCCACGCCTGAGTGTGTGCATTACCAACCCGGACGGCGTTCGCTGGTGCTATTGTCAGGCGCAGATTGAGCGGGTGTCACTGCCGCACAATCTTTTTACAGGGTTCTGCCAACGGCTTGCTCGTAGCAGGAAAGGAAATGCCGCCACTGCGACTCATCCCAGAAAGAATGCCGTCTGAGTTGAGGAATGTCGTGACGCGCCGCACCCATTGCCGTAGCACGACCGCGAGATTTCTCCAGGTCAAGCAGCGCCAGTTCGAAATCGAAGTCTGTGTCGGTAATCGACGCCTTGATAAAGATGTGTTTGGAACGCATGCAACCGTGCTGCCATTTGCCCGAATGCATCCGCGCCAGCATTTGCGCCAAACGTTCAAGAAGTCGCAGATGTTGCTCTGTGGTCAACAGGCTTGCAGCGCCCTGGCTATACCAGGTATCCAGATCGATGAAGCCGCCCAGGTCTTTGGTAACCAAGACACCCTGCCATACGCCGTCGACTTTTCTCGCGCCATAAAATACCGGTCTTGGCGCATTCACGCCCAACTCTTCGAGTCTTGAAAGGGCAACGCCTTCACGCAATGCGGTGGGTCGGCCAGTGGGGTAACGGAGACTGCGGAACAAATGGCCGGTCTGGCGCTTTACGAAAAACGTCTTGTCACCTTGAACAATCAGTTGGACACCACTGGTGCCGCTGCGGCGCACATTCGGCGGTTCCACCCACGACCCGGACGTACCCCACCAGAAATCAAATTCATCGCCTGCCCTGCCCATTGTGCGCTCCATTTATTGTAGAAATCGTTTCGTGCGACGTTTGCATGAGGGTCGCAACAGCAGCTCAGTCTGTTGGTGGACGTTAATAGTTCCCTCGGTGTTCGAGGATTTTAGGGCCAGCTTGGGGCTTTTACGCAACCACGTGACGAAAATTGGCTATTGAGGGGTGTTTATCCCTTCAGGTGTGTCCTTTTCGCCGATAGCCGACGACATCAAACACAGATGCCAACCGCGTCGCGAGGGTCCGCCCGACTGTTTTTTCGATTAACTTGAAAGCCGTTAAATTGACCCAGGTCATGATTCAATTCGATTGAGGCAAATAACGAGCAACGTCCTTGATCCGCATTTTCTTTGTGCTAAAAGTATTGCCGCCAGTGGCTCCTTACAGGGATGAGTAAGGGTTTGCTCATCCGCAGCCATTGCCCACGGATGCATACTTTCAACAAGGAAGTCCTATGAAAATAGTTGGGTTGTCCGGGATTCTCCCGTCACGCATTGTCAGCAATCAGGACGTTATAAACCTGGTTGAGGAACACTCTAAAGATACCTTCCAGGAAGACTTGCCAAAAACATTGAAGACCATCAGCAAGTTGCTTGAAAAAAGCGGCAGCGGCACGCGCCACTGGCTGGGCGCCGACGAAACGCCAATGCAATTGATGGAGACTGCATTCAACTCGGCGCTCGCTCAGGCCAACATCGACAAGGCCGACCTGGATCTGTTGATCTATCCGAACGTTACGCGAGGCTTCATCGAGCCGGCCAACAGTACGTTCATCGCCAAGGCGTTGGGCCTGAGTTGCAGAAACTTCGATGTGGTCGACGCCTGCAACGGTTGGGTGACAGCCATGGATGTCATCAACAGCAAAATGCAGGCCGGCGAGATTCGCTACGCGGCGATCGTCAATATGGAATTTGGCATGTCTGCTGGCGGGCCGGTGATGCCCAAGAACTTCTCCTTACAGTCGTCGGCGGAACTGGCTTACAAGTTTCCGAGTTTTACCATTGGCGAAGCCGTCACGGTCACCATCCTCAGTCATGAGGCCCCGGGCAACTTCAAGTTCTCGTACATCAACAGGCCTGACTTGAGTGACTTGTCGACCATCTCCCTGCCGGACTGGAAACTGTTCTGCAATGAGGAGGATATTCCACGTATTTCACCGACCGGCGGGCAATATCAATTCAACTCCTACGCGGCAGCCTTGCATGAAGATGGCCGCAATGAAGCGATAAAAGTCTTCAATCTGCAAAACATCTCTGCAGCAGATGTTCATAAAGTGTTTATTCATACCGGTTCGCCAAAGATGTGGGAGCACATTGGGCAACTGATCGGTATTGATCACAAATTGCACCATGTCGGGCATAAAACCGGCAACATCATTACCGCGTCCATCCCCTACGGCATCTTCGATGCGATGAGTCGGGGCGAAGCCGAGAACGGCCAGTTTTGCATGGGCTGGGCAGGCAGTGGCGGGATGGTCTTCTCTGCGTTGTCATTTACTCTGTAAGGCCTGAAGCAACTTGCCGTCGTGAGGCGGCAGGTTGCTCGTCCCTGTTGACGACAGGAACCTGACCCAGTCATTTCAACGTGTCATGGCTGATCAACGTCTTCGGCTCCAAATACGCGCTCATCCCCCACCTGCCCATTTCGCGCCCAAGGCCTGAATGCTTGAATCCACCGAAGGGGGCACGCGGTTCGTGGGTCAGGGTGTTGATGAGCACGCGTCCCGCATCGATCTGACGGGCTACGTTCATACAACGTTCAGCGCTTTTTCCCAGTACCAGGGCGCTCAGCCCATAGTCCGTATCGTTGGCAATGCTGATCGCATCGGCATCCTCCTCGTAGGGAATGATCGTCAATACGGGCCCGAAGATTTCCTCACGTGCAATGCGCATCCGGTTGTTGGCATCAGTGAAGATCGTGGGCTTCACAAACCAACCGGCATGCAAGCCTTCCGGACGACCTTCGCCACCCGCCAGCAACCTTGCGCCTTCTTCCTGGCCGATACGGATGTAGCGCTGCACCCGTTCCCATTGTTTCTGGCTCACCATCGGACCGATATCGGTGTCGGTGTTGCGCGGATCGCCCGATCGGATCTGTGAGACGCCCTCCTTCGCAATCCGCTCAAACTCTGCCAGCCGGCCGCGCGGCACAAGAATGCGAGTGCCCGCGATGCACGCCTGACCGCTGTTGAGAAATCCGGCTTGCAGCACCATCGGCATGACCGCCTGCAGATCAGCATCATCAAGCACCACGGTGGGCGACTTGCCGCCGAGTTCCAGCGTCACACGCTTCATGGTGTCGGCACCGGTTCTGACGAGATGCTTACCGACAGCGGATGAGCCCGTGAACGAGATTTTGGCAACGTCGGGATGACCGGCGATCGCCTCGCCAACCACATCACCCCGTCCGTTGACGATATTGAATACACCCGGTGGCAACCCCGCTTCGTGCAACGCACTGACCACGACCTGCGTCTGCAACGCGCTCATCTCGCTAGGCTTGATGACGGCGGTGCAGCCTGTCGCCAGCGCGGTGGCCAGCTTGTTGCAGATGAAGCCCGCATCGCTGTTCCATGGCGTGATCAGACCGGTCACCCCCACGGGCGTCAGAATGACCCTGGCCGTGCCGACCTGTTCCTCGAAATCGAACGCCTCCAGAGCATCGATTGCCTGCGCAATCACGTCGGCCGGATAAGTCGCCATCCAGCGCCCGCGAGCTACAGGTGCACCGTACTCCGTGAGGATGGCTTCCAACAGCTCTTCCTCCTTTGCCGCCACCGCCCGGTGCATGCGGTGCAGTCCCGCAATGCGCTCCTCCCGGCTTGTACGGGCCCACGCCGGAAATGCAGCCTTGGCGGCTGCGATCGCACGCTGTGCGTCCAGTGCATCGCCCAACCGAACCTGACCGATGACTTGCTCGGTGCTCGGGTTATGAAGGTCGAACCATTCCTGACCCTGTGGAAGAACGAACTCGCCGTTGATATAGATATGTTCAATGCGTTGCATGGCGACTCCTCGCTCAAAACGACTCGTCTGAATCGAGCCTCTGTGATGAAGTCTAAGAAGGGTTCATTATTCCGATAAGCCATCCTTTGGCTGATGAAGCATCCTTATATTCAGGACGATCCATGCACAGAACAGGAATGACCGAGCTGGAAGTGGTACTGGCCGTGGCGCGGCGCAGCAGTTTTCGCGGCGCCGCACAGGAGCTGGGCATGTCCACAACTGCTGTGAGCAGCACGGTGGCCGGTCTGGAAGCACGCCTGAAAGTGCGCCTGTTCAATCGCTCCACGCGCAGCGTTGCTCTCACCGACATTGGGCAACGCTATGTGGCACGCATCGCACCTGCGTTGGCACAGATCAAAAGTGCCGGCGAAGAAGCCAGCGTCGGCCCCGATGAGCCCAGCGGCACGTTGCGCATCAATGCACCCCATGGCGCGGCCTACCTGCTGCTGGATCCGCTATTGAAGCAGTACGCTCAGCGCTATCCCGACGTACGTATCGACATCGTCAGCGAATCAAGCATGGTCGACATCATCGCCGGTGGCTTCGACGCCGGGATCCGCCTGGCGGAGTCCGTGCCGCAAGACATGATTGCCGTGGCACTGTCAGGTGACATTCGGATGCTTGTGGTCGCAACGCCCGAGTACCTCGAACGCCACGGCGTGCCCGAAGATCCGCGAGATCTGCTCACCCACCGGAGCATCGGCATGCGCATGGCCCATGGTGGCCTCTACCAGTGGGAATTGGAGCGCGATGGCCAAAAGCTGCAGATGGATCTGCCGGTGAGCTTCGCCTCCAACGAAATGCTGGCAATCAAACAGGCCGTTTTGTCAGGCCTTGGTATTGGTTTCATTTCCGAGTGGTTCATCCAGGAAGAGCTGGCGAGCGGCGCCCTGCTGCCGGTGTTGATGCCGTGGTGCCCGTCTTTTGGCGGACTGAGGCTCTATTACTCGGGCCATCGCTTCGTGCCCGCGCGGTTGCGTGCATTGATTGAACTGGCGCAGGAGTTGCGGCCTACTGTGGTTTGATCCTGTTTTGCCCACTTTTTATCGTCCATACTGCCCTGGAATACCCCATGGAAAACCGCCACCTTCGTCTCTTGCTCCAGGGAACAGCGGAGTGTAATTCCGCCGTCGAGTCTCTCGTCCTCGTACTTGAGGCCGCTGTTGAACTGGTGTCGATTCCCGAAAATGATTTCTGCTGGTCGTATTGGGCTGATGAGCTTGAGGCGAAAACTGAATTACAAGCCCTGATCCACTCATTAAAAACCGGCACCTTGCCTGAGCGGCTGGACGTCGCCGTGTTGTTTGCGCCCACCGGACCGTTACAGGAGCTGGCCATGAGCAGTGGATGGGCTGAGACTTATTTGAAGGTCGCCGGCAAATTTGATGACGTTGAAGGGTTGCTGTGGAGAAGGTAACCGAAAGCGGTTCCCATATCCCAGCTAGCAAGCCGGGCCATTCACCGGAACACTCTGACGAACATAATAATTGTCGAATTCACTGCTTTCGGTGAATTGGAAGCCATGACGGGTATAAAAGCGATTCGAAGCACTTTCTTTGAGAGCGCCAACTTTAACAGGGAGCGCAGCCGCATCCGCCTCTTTGAAAATCTGAGTGAGAACAGCAGCCCCTACACCTGATCCTTGCGCGCTCGGTCTCACATACAAGTGGTCGAGCAAGAGTTCATTGTGGTGATGCTTGACCACTACAAAACCAACCCTCTCTCCAGATACCTCGATATAGCGTGTGTTGCGAGCGTCAAAACCGCCAACAAACCGCTCACGCGCACGCACCGGATCAAATCGCCCGACACGCTCCAGACTTTCGCGCATGGCCTCAATTCGAATGGCTACAAGATTTTCCAGGTCGCTTGGGTGAGCCGGAACCAAAATGACTGGGAAATTTTGATTGGGTGCGACGGGCATAGGTTGTGCTCTATTTACCATCCTGGAAGGCCAGTATAGAGAGCCTGGCTTGTGGGGCCCAGTTTGGCTTCACCGTCGAATTCAGGCCCCCATCTCAAAAACGAACATGACCTGATCAATCTGGATTTTGATTGCCAGAGCCTTGCGTGACCGACAGGTCTCCAATACGACCTCATGGTATTCACATGTCGATATCAGACACGATCATGGCGCAATCAGGCTATTGAATCGGCAGCAAGGCCGGCTAAGGTGCCGTGTCTTCCTATCAAAACAATCCCGGTCAGATCATGGGGTTGATAAGAACTGCGGCGGTTGGACGGGCTTCTCTCGGGAGTTCAGCAGGCAACGATGGTGACCGATCGTATGCCCGTTCAATTGCTTAAATGTCGATCAGCAGAGAATAAAAATACCGATGATCAGCCCGAACTCCATGGATTCGAGTAGCCAATTGGCGCAGGGCTTCAAGCCTCGTCACGTCACAATGTTGTCCATCGCCGGGATTATCGGCGCCGGTTTGTTCGTCGGTTCAGGACACGCCATTGCCGCAGCAGGGCCGGCCGTGCTTCTCGCCTATCTGTTTTCAGGTCTGCTTGTCGTGCTGGTCATGCGCATGCTCGGCGAGATGGCGGTGGCCAACCCGGACACCGGTTCGTTCTCCACCTATGCCGACCAGGCCATCGGCCGCTGGGCCGGTTTCACTATCGGTTGGCTGTACTGGTGGTTCTGGGTGTTGGTGATTCCCATCGAAGCACTGGCGGCCGGGCATGTGCTGCACCAATGGTTCCCGCAGGTCGATGCCTGGCTGTTCGCGTTGGGATCGATCATTGCGCTGGTGGTGACCAACCTGTTCAGCGTGTCCAAGTATGGTGAGTTCGAGTTCTGGTTCGCCATGGCCAAGGTTGTGGCGATCATCGGCTTCATCGGGGTCGGTTTTGCCGTGTTGATGGGCTGGGTGCCCGACCGCGAAGTCAGCGGGTTGAGCGGCCTGATGGCCGAGCACGGCGGATTTGCGCCCAACGGCTTGTCCGCAGTGGTCGGCGCTTTCATCACGATCATGTTCAGCTTCATCGGTACGGAAGCGGTGACCATCGCGGCCGCCGAATCGAATAACCCGGCGCAGAACATTGCCAAAGCCACCCGCTCGGTGATCTGGCGCATCGGCGTGTTCTACCTGCTGTCGATCTTCGTGGTCATCTCCGTGGTGCCGTGGAATGATCCGTTGCTGGCCTCGGTGGGCTCGTATCAGCGCGCCCTGGAAATCATGAATATTCCAAATGCCAAGTTCATGGTCGACGTCGTCGTCCTGATCGCCGTGGCCAGTTGCATGAACTCCTCGATCTACATTGCCTCGCGCATGTTGTACTCGCTGGGTCGTCGCGGCGATGCACCGAAAGCGCTGAAGGCGACTTCCGCTGCCGGTGTGCCACGGGCCGCCGTGATCGCCAGCACCGTGCTCGGCGCGTCGATCACCGTGTGGAGCTACTTCATGCCCGCCGGGCTGTTCGAGTTCCTGCTGGCCAGTTCCGGGGCGATTGCCCTTCTGGTGTACCTCGCCATTGCGGTGTCGCAGCTGCGCATGCGGCGGATATTGCAACAGCGCAAGGTTGAGCTGACCTTCCGCATGTGGCTGTTCCCGTGGCTGACGTGGCTGGTGATCGGCTTCATCTGCGCGGCGCTGGCGGTCATGATGATCACCCCGCAGCACCGCACCGAAGTCACCACCACCATTGGCCTGGCGCTGGCAATCTCCTTTATCGGCCTGATCACGTCGCGTCACCCTGCCCCGGCGGCACGCGCGACGTCGGTGGGCTAGGCGTTCACGCCGAAGCCGATATTCCCTTGGCGAAGACCAAGGGAATGACCGACGCCTGCATCTCAGACCGATTCCTGTGAGGCCATGATGTCATCGACCCCCTCCGTGGCCGACGGTACGACCCAATCCTTCGGGTTTCTGCTGTTGGATAAATTCACCCTCATGTCGCTGGCATCCGCCGTCGAACCACTGCGCATGGCCAATCAATTGTCGGGGCGAACGCTGTATCGCTGGCATACCTTCAGCGCCAATGGTGCGGCTGTTTGGGCCAGCGACGGGGTCCCGATCACGCCGGATGGCTCGTGGAGCAACCCCGGCGTGGCGGACACGGTGATTGTCTGCGGCGGGGTCGGCATCCAGAGCGTAATCACCCGCGAGCACACATCCTGGCTGCAAGCCCTGGCCCGGCAATCCAGACGCTTGGGCGGTGTGTGCACCGGTAGCTGGGCACTCGCCAAAGCCGGATTGCTCGATGGTTATGAGTGCAGCGTGCATTGGGAATTTCTGGCGGCCATGCAGGAAGCTTTCCCACGCGTAAACGTCAGCACCAGCCTCTTCACCCTCGACCGCAACCGCTTTACCAGTTCCGGAGGAACAGCGCCGCTGGACATGATGCTGCACCTGATCGCCCGTGATCACGGTCGAGAGTTATCCGCCGCCATCTCGGAGATGTTTGTTTACGAGCGCATCCGCAACGAGCAGGACCATCAACGCGTACCGCTCAAGCATGTGGTCGGTACGCATCAGCCCAAGCTGCAAGAAGTCGTTGCGTTGATGGAGGCCAATCTTGAGGAACCGATCGAGCTGGACAACCTTGCCGAATACGTCGATCTGTCACGCCGACAGTTGGAGCGGTTGTTTCAGAAATACCTGCAATGCACGCCGTCACGCTACTACTTGAGGTTGCGGCTGATTCGCGCGCGACAACTGCTCAAGCAAACCTCGCTGTCGATCGTGGAACTGGCGTATGTCTGCGGATTTGCCTCCACACCGCATTTCTCAAAATGCTATCGCGAGCAGTTTGGGGTGCCGCCGAGCGACGAGCGCTCAGGCTCTGCAATGAGTCGTAAACGGGTAACGCCGCCGTCATCGATCAACACACTGACAACGCTTGATCAGGCGAGAAACGAATCGACATTTGCCAGTGTTCGGATGATGGCGAGTGCCGATCTGGCTTGAGCAAACCGAGGCAAATCGGCCGGGAACACCCAAGATGCCCCGGCCATGTGCCCTGCCCGTTTACGCCTGATCCAAGGCCTCCACCACGCCTTTGTCTTCTCCAAGAAACCCGCCGCTCTGATGCGCCCACAGCCGCGCATACACGCCGTTCTTTTCCAGCAATTCGGAATGGGTGCCCTGCTCGATGATGCGCCCGTCATCCATGACAATCAGCCGATCCATCGCTGCAATCGTCGACAGTCGATGTGCGATCGCGATCACCGTCTTGCCCTGCATCATGTCATCGAGGCTTTCCTGAATCGCCACTTCGACTTCCGAGTCCAGCGCGCTGGTGGCTTCGTCCAGCAGCAGGATCGGCGCGTTCTTCAGCATCACCCGGGCAATCGCCACCCGTTGGCGCTGGCCGCCGGACAGCTTGATCCCGCGTTCACCTACCAGAGTGTCGTAGCCGGTATGGCCCTGACGGTCGCTGAGTTGGCTGATGAACTCGTCAGCCTGCGCATTGGCAGCGGCGCGGCGGATCTGTGCGTCTGTAGCATCGGGCCGGCCGTAGGCGATGTTGTCGCGAATCGAACGGTGCAGCAGCGAGGTGTCCTGGGTGACCATACCGATCGCACTGCGCAGGCTGTCCTGGGTCACGTGCGCAATGTTCTGGCCGTCGATACGAATCTCGCCGCTGTCGACGTCATAGAAGCGCAGCAGCAGGTTGATCAGCGTCGATTTACCCGCACCGGAGCGGCCCACCAGGCCGATTTTTTCACCGGGACGAATGCTCAGGCTCAGGCCATCGAGCACCTGACGCTCGCCACCGTAGTTGAACTTGACCTTGTCGAACGTCACCGCGCCGCCAGAAGTGACCAGCACGCCGGCATCCGGCGCGTCTTGCACTTTGGTGCCTTGGGTCAGCGTCGCCATGCCGTCCTGGACGGTGCCGATGCTTTCGAACAGCGAGGTCATTTGCCACATGATCCAGTTCGACATGCCATTGATCCGCAACGCCATGGCGGTGATCGCTGCTACCGCACCGGCGCCGACATCGCCCTGGTGCCAAAGCCACAGGGCGTAACCACCGGCGGACATGATCAACCCCACCACCAAGGCCTGATTGACGATCTCGAACAGACTGACCAGACGCATCTGGCGAAAACCGGTCTGCTTGAAATCTTCCATCGCCGCCCGCGCAAAATGTGCTTCGCGGTTGGAGTGGGAGAACAACTTCACCGTGGTGATGTTGGTGTACGCGTCGGCGATACGCCCGGTCATCATCGACCGCGCATTGGCCTGCTCCTGGCCGACCTTGCCCAGACGCGGCACGAAGTACCACATGGCCAGACCGAACAGCACGACCCAAGCAAGAAACGGCAACATCAGCTTCAGCGCAAAACCGCCAGCCAGGGCAATGATCGCGATGAAGTACACGCCAATCCCCGGCAAGATCTCGATCATGGTGAACAGCACGTCGCGTACAGCGAGCGCGGTCTGCATGACCTTGGTCGTGACCCGGCCGGAGAACTCGTCGGAGAAAAACGAAAGGCTCTGCCGCAGCATCAGCCGATGGAAATCCCAGCGCAGGCGCAGCGGCAGGTTAATCGCCAGAATCTGGTGCTGGACCATGGTGCGCAACGCCACCAACCCGACACTCAAGACCATGACAATGCCCATGCCCCACAACACGCGGCTCTCCTGCACCGCCGCTTCGCCGCCGGCCTGCCAGGTCGAGAGCAAATCGACGACCTGGCCGAGGAAGGAAAACAGCCAGGCTTCATAGATCGACACAGCAGCGCTGAGCAACGCCAGTGCCAGAATGTAGCCGCGAGCGCCGCGAGTGCAGGCCCAGAGAAATTTAGCCAGACCGTTGGGTGGCGGTGGCACCTCGTCAGGCGGGAAAGGGTCGAGTCTTCGTTCAAACACACGAAGCATGATGTTCTCCTGAACGTTCAAGTCAGGGAGATTCTGCCACCGATTGGATCCCGGGAGGTCTTTGTGAAAAAGTGTGTGCTCCCGACCTGACGAGTGCCTGCCGTCTCTACCAGACTGCGATATGCGAATCTGCCCGCGGCTCAGTCCCGCCACACAGTACGCCCGTCACTGGATCACGCAGAATAATCTGCCCTCGTCCGTAATCCGTCAGGTCACTGGCGATCTGCACCTCATGTCCGCGACGTGCCAACGCATTGGCCAGATCCCTTGAAGCGCCCTGCTCGATGCCCACCTTCATGCCGCCGAGCCATTGCCAGCGCGGCGCGTCCAGTGCCGACTGCGGGTTCAAGCCGAAATCCACCAGGTTCATGACCATCTGCACATGGCCCTGCGGCTGCATGTAGCCGCCCATCACACCGAACGGGCCCAACGCCTGACCGTCCTTGGTGAGGAAGCCAGGAATGATCGTGTGAAAGGTCTTTTTCCCCGGCGCCAACGCGTTGGCATGCTCGGGATCCAGGCTGAATTCCTGGCCACGGTTCTGCAGGGCGATGCCGCTGTCCGGCAGCACCACGCCTGAGCCGAAGCCGTGATAATTGCTCTGGATGAACGACACCATATTGCCCTGCCCGTCCGCCGTGGCCAGGTACACCGTGCCACTGGCATGGGGATCGCCCGGTTTCGGCGGTTGCGCTTGTTCGCCGACCTGAGCGCGGCGGCGGGCGCTGTATTCGTCGCTCAACAGATCGGCCACGGCCACGCGCATGTGCAGCGGATCGGTGATGTAGTGCAGGCCATCGCTGTAGGCGAGCTTCATCGCCTCCAGTTGCCGGTGCCAGGTCTGCTGGCTGTCACGGTGATCGAAGTCGAAGCCTTCAAGAATCTTCAGCGCCATCAGCGCAACCAGGCCTTGCCCGCTCGGTGGAATTTCCCAGACATCCACGCCACGGTAATTGACGTGAATCGGCTCGACCCATTGCGCGCGGTAATGCTCCAGATCCGTGGCGCGCAGATAGCCGCCGGTAGCTCGTGAATGCGCATCCAGGCGTTGCGCCAGTGCGCCGCGATACAAACTCTCGCAACGAGTACTGGCCAACTCCTCAAGGGTTCGCGCCTGCGCCGGGTTACGGAAAATCTCTCCGGCCTGGGGCGCGCGACCGTCAATCAAAAACGTATCGAACCAGGCCTGCAGCACCTCATCACGATGCGGGCCGAACTCATCCAACGCGATCTGCCATTGATGGGCAACCACCGGCGACAAGGGAAAACCGTCTCTGGCCAGACTGATCGCCGGTTGCAGCAAATCGGCGAACGGCAACACGCCAAAGCGTTGCGACAGCTCGGCCCAGGCCGATGGGCAACCGGGCACCGTCACTGGCGTCCAGCCATACAACGGCATTTGCTCATGGCCGGCCGTCTTCACCGCTTCGATGCTTAGACCGGCCGGGGCATGGCCGTTGGCATTGAGGCCATGCAGCTGATCCTTGAACCAGACCAGCGCAAACGCATCACCGCCCAGGCCGCAGCCCGTAGGCTCGACCACGGTCAGTGCCGCCGCCGTGGCAATGGCCGCGTCAATCGCGTTGCCGCCCTTCTGCAGCATCTCTATGCCGGCCTGCGCGGCGAGTGGCTGAGACGCCGCGACCATGCCGCGACGGGCGAAGACGCTTTGGCGTTGCGATGGATAGGGATATTCGTGAGCAGAGAATTTCAACATGGCAAAGGCTCTTCAAATCAGCAATTCATTGGCCGGACTTGATCCGGTTCCCTTCACGGGTGATCAGGCGCTGGATGTTTTTCGGCGATCTTCTCGAAGTTCTTCAACGTGTCGGGGCTGCGGCTCCGCGCACAAGCTCGATAAACGCATCGTCAATATCCTTGTGAAGTTCACAGCACGCGGCTGAGAAAGGCCTGGGTACGGGGATGGGTGGGCCGGCTGAAAATCTGCTCCGGCGGGCCTTGTTCGATCAGTTCGCCCTGATCGAGCACCACCACTCGGTCAGCCACTTCGCGGGCAAAGCCCATTTCATGGGTGACCACGACCATGGTCATGCCCTCCTCGGCCAGCTCCTTCATCACCTGCAAAACCTCGCCGACAGTTTCCGGGTCGAGGGCGCTGGTGGGTTCGTCGAACAACATCGCCTGGGGTTTCATCGCTAGTGCTCGGGCGATCGCCACCCGTTGCTGCTGGCCGCCGGAAAGCATCGACGGGTAATGAGCGGCCTTGTCCGCCAGCCCGACTCGCTTGAGCAAGGCTCGCGCCTGCTCCAGCGCAGCCTGGCGTGGCACACCCAACACCTGAATCGGTGCTTCGATGATGTTTTCCAGCGCGGTCATGTGCGGGAACAGGTTGAAGCGCTGGAACACCATGCCAATGTCCCGGCGTTGGCGAGCGATGTTGCGTTCCGAGTCGCGCACCAGACTGCCGTCCGCCCGGGTGCGATAACCCATGGGCTGGCCGTTGACGCGAATTTCCCCGCCCTGAATGTCTTCGAGCAGATTGATGCAGCGGATAAACGTGGTTTTGCCCGAACCCGAGGCGCCAATCAGCACCACCACTTCACCGCGTCGCACTTGCAGCGAGATGCCCTTGAGAATCTGCAGATCACCGAAGGCCTTGTGAATGTTCAGCGCCTCGATGATCAGCTCGTCACTTTGCTGCACCATGATCAACGTCCCCTCAGCAGTTTAAGAGTGCTGCGACCGAACATCCGGCTGGAGGCCGGCGGTGGCGCAGAAGGTCGGTCGGACTGGCCGAAACGGTTCTCCAGCCAGCGCTGAAAGAAGCCCCACAGCGTGGTCAGTAACAGGAAATAGATCGCCACCACCAGGTACAGCTCGAACACCCGAAAAGTCGCCGAGGTGACCATCTGCGTGCTGAGCAACAGCTCTTGCACGCCGATCACGCTGACCAGCGTGGTGTTTTTCAGCATCACGTTGAACTCGTTGCCCAGCGGCGGCACGATCACCCGGAACGCTTGCGGCAGCACGATTCGGCGCATCAGTTTGGCGAAGGTCATGCCCAGCGAACGGCCGGCCTCGTACTGGCCCTTGTCCACGGCACCGATCCCGGCACGGATGATCTCGGCCATGTACGCGCCTTCGTTGAGGCCCAGAGCAATGATCGCCGCCTGAATGTTGCCGGGCACCACCAGCCCGAACAGCTCGATGTCTTCGAAGCGAAAAATCCCGCCCGCCGCCAGTGCGGTGTAGAGGAAAACGATCTGCACCAGCAACGGTGTGCCGCGCATCAGCCACACATAAAAACGCACCGGCAGATGCAACAACGGGTTCTTCGACAAGCGCAGCAGCGCGGCGGCCAGCCCCAGCACACAGCCCAGCAACATCGCCAGCACACTGATCAGGCACGTCAGCCACAGGCCGGTGAGGTACACGCCGCTTGGCTGCAACAGGTACTGCCAGAACACATCCCAATTGAAGTTCATCAACGCTTACCTCAATCGAGTGTGTCGCTGGAGACGTGCCACTTGTTCAAGAGCCGGTTGTAGCTGCCATCGCTGCGCATGTCGGTAATGATTTGCTGCACGGCGGCGCTCAGTTGTGGATCGTCCTTGCGAATGCCCAGACCGGTGAGGATCCGGCTGAAGGCTGGCACGCCTTCCTCGAACAGGTCCGGGGCCATCGCCGCGTAATAGCCGGCGGTTTCTACGGTGGTGCCGTAAGCGTCGACCTGATTGATGCGCAGGGCCTGGAAGGCATCGGTATCGGTGTTGTAGACCACCAGTTTCATCGGCGGCTTGCCGGCCTTGCTCAGGCTTTCATTTTCGGTGTCGAGCAGGGTCTTGATGGTCGAACCGTTGAGCACCGCGATCTTGTGCCCGCTGAGATCCGCAAGGGTTTTCAGCGCCTTCGGATTGCCCTTGGGCACCACCACCGCCTGGCTGGAATACATGTAATTGACGATGTCGATCACCTCACGGCGCTCGGGCTTGTCGAACAACTGGTCGACGATCATGTCGCACTGTTTGGCGAGCAAGGCCGGGAGCAATCCGGAGAATGGAATCACCCGCCAATCGACCTTCTTGTCGCCTAGCCGCCTGGCGATTTCCAGGCCCAGATCGACGGTCAGCCCTTTGGGCTTTTGCGCTTCATCAAAAGACACCAGCGGCGGTGAATCCATGCCCGAGCAATAGGTCAGTTTGTCGACCTTGAGCAGACGCTCCGGCACCGTGGGTGCGGCAAGCGCCCACTGCGTACAGAGTCCGAGGGATATTGCAGCCAGTAACAGGCGAGACGTATGCATGACCAGACACTCCAGTTCGGTTAGTAACGGGGCAGTACTCAAAGTCAAAACATCGGCGGACTCGTGTTCCGCTCTGTGGTTATTTTTCCGATTGCAAAAATTTGATCAGTTCGGGGACGGTGCCTTCGATGTGCTCGCGCACCACGGCTTCGGCCTTGCTGGCGTCACCGGCGCGAATCGCATCGAGGATCATCTGGTGTTCCTGGCGCGCACTCAGGGGCTTTTCGATGTGCTGCAGCCAAAGGCGCATCGGCGCTTCGATCAGCGAATAGAGGGCGCTGATCTGCTTCAGCAGTCGTGGGCGATCGCTGAGGCTGCACAGGTATTCATGGAACTTGCGATGGCGGCTGACCCATGCCGCACTCTCCTCGCGGTAGTCGTCCATTTCATCGAGCAGCCGCTCCAGCGCGGTCAACTGACGCTCGCTGATCTTGGGTACGGCGATGCGAATCGCCAGCCCTTCCAGGGCGCTGCGCATCTCGAACACTTCATGCATTTGCTCGACATCCAGACCGCTGACCACTGCGCCGCGGTTAGGCCGCAGCGTCACCAGGCCCTGCGCATCGAGGCGGCGAAAGGCTTCGCGCACCGGCATGCGGCTCATGCCGATTTCACTGGCGATGTCCTCGGCGATCAACCGGTCGCCCTTGCGATAACGACCACCGCAAATGCCTTCCAACAGAAAGTTGTAGGCCTCTTCCTCGGCGGTCATCGGTTGACGCTGATCGTAGGCGGGAGCGAATTGCATGGCAGCACCTTTTGTCTTTTTGTATCCAATTATCCACGGATACAAAAAGGCACGATGCATGCCAGATTTCACATGTGCAGCCCAAGCTTTTGATTTGCATGATTTAAGCGGCAAAACGGCGATAAGACCCTGCCGTGCAAGACTCGAGCGGTGCTACCCGATCGCCCATGGCGAGCACCGCAAAGGTGCAGATTGGTAGCTGAGTAACACTCAACTGAATGGCAGCGCCGCTCCAGGAACGACGTTTTTTTTTGTGGGCTGAAGGACAACTTCCCTTGCAGGCCTGCCTATAGAAATAGGCAATCCTCCCAGACAAACCGGCATACCCCTGCCACGCCGCGCTGCCTACCATGTCGTTTCACCTATCTGTCGGAGATTGCCATGCACAGCAGCAAAACCTTATTCATCACCGGTGTCAGCAGCGGCTTTGGCAGCGCGCTCGCGCAAGAAGCGATCAACACCGGTCACCGGGTGATCGGTACCGTGCGCAACGAGGCCGATCTGAAGTCGTTCGAGGCCTTGTCAGCGGATCGGGCACACGGGGTGTTGCTCGACGTCACCGATTTCGAACGCATCGACGAGGTGATCGCCGACGTCGACGCCACACTGGGTCCGGTCGATGTGCTGGTGAACAACGCCGGTTACGGACATGAGGGCATTTTCGAGGAGTCACCGCTGGCGCAGATGCGGCGTCAGTTCGACGTCAACGTGTTTGGCGCGGCAGCGATGATCAAGGCGTTCGTGCCGTACTTCCGGCAACGGCGCGCCGGACACATTCTGAATATCACCTCGATGGGCGGCACCATCACCATGCCCGGCATTGCCTATTACTGCTCGAGCAAGTTTGCCCTCGAAGGGCTCTCCGATACGCTGAGCAAGGAATTGCAGCCGTTCAACATTTTTGTCACGGCAGTGGCACCTGGCTCGTTTCGTACCGATTGGGCCGGGCGTTCGATGCAGCGCACGGCGCGCAGCATTGCCGACTATGACGCCAGCTTCGACCCGGTGCGCAAGGCCCGCGAAGAGAAAAGCGGCAAGCAGTTGGGCGATCCGCGCAAAGCTGCGCAGGCCATGCTGCAACTGATCGCCAGCGCCGCACCGCCCGCACACTTGCTATTGGGCAGCGATGCGCTGAATCTGGTGCGCGATAAACTGCAACGCAGTCTCAGCGACATCGAGCAATGGGAAACCCTGACCCGCTCCACCGATGGCTGAGTACCCGGCGAGGAGAAAAATGCCCATGAGTCCATCCGATCCGTACACCGCGCGCATGGTGCAGTTGCTTGAACAGCTCGCGCCGCTGGAGGGTTACAACCTCAGTGCGCTGGAGGACGTGCGTTTTCTGCGCTCGAATCGGCCGCTGAGCAACACCCCGGTGCTGTATGAGCCGGGCATCGTGATTCTCTGTCAGGGGCGCAAGCGCGGCTTTCTGGGCGATGACGTCTACGTCTATGACGCACAGCATTATCTGGTGGTGTCGGTGCCGGTGCCGTTCACCATGGAAACCGAGGCCAGTGCGGCTGAGCCGATGCTGGCGGTGTATATGCGCCTCGACCTGCAGTTGGCCAGCGAGTTGATGCTGCAGGTCGACGAGGTGTTCGGCCCCAGCGACGCTTTGCCAAGGGGCATGTACGCCTCGCCGATGGATGATCCATTGCGCGCCTCGACCCTGCGTTTTCTCGAAGCGATGAGCGATCCGGGCGACGCGCAGATCCTCGGGCCGGCGCTGGTTCGGGAGATCTACTACCGGATTCTGACCGGCGCCCAAGGCGGGTCGATGCGTGCGGCGCTCCAGCAGCAAGGGCATTTCGGCAAGGTCAGCCGGGCGATCCGGCGGATTCACAGCAGCTATGAACAGCGTCTGGACGTCGAGTCCCTCGCCGAGGAAGCCGGGATGAGCGTTCCGAGCTTCCATGCGCATTTTCGCAACGTCACCGACTCGTCGCCGATGCAATACCTCAAGGCCACGCGCCTGCATCAGGCGCGTTTGCTGATGCTGCGTGGCGCCATGCCGGCCGCGACGGCGGCGTTCAACGTCGGTTATGAAAGCGCCTCGCAGTTCAGCCGTGAGTTCAAGCGATTCTTCGGGCGCACGCCGCTGGCCGAAATTGCGTGGATGAAAGCCACGTATGCCCTGCCCCAGTCCGCCACGCCCTCCCCGTATGTTTCTTCGCACTAAGCACCAATCGCTCCCGGCCATCGCATGCCCGCCGCAGTCTCAAGGCAAAATCCCCGCGCATTCACTACGCTTGAGAAATCCGCCTCGGTGCAAGCCCGGCAAACACATTGAACATTGCACGCGGGCCGCTGTTCCAGATGATTCAGACAGAGAATCAAGGACGAACATATGGATGTCTTCGCTCCCGCTGCGCCTGTTCCGCCTCAGCAAAGCACAATCACCCGCCGGCTGGCGTTTGCGGTCGGCACGCTGTTTATCGTCGGGGTGATTGCCGCTATCGGCACCCTGCTCGGCATTGCCGCTCGCCTGGATCGCGAGGATGTCGAGCAAAACCGTTTCTACACGGCCCGCGCTCTGGAAAACCGCATCAGCACCTCAAAGAGCTACATCACCAGTTACGCCGACTGGACCACGGCTTACGAGCACTTGCACAACCAAGTCGATACCGACTGGGCGTATACCCAGCAGAACATCGGCAAGACGCTGTTCACCACTGACGGTTATGACGGCGTGTTCGTGCTGGATCGGCAGCGCACCAAATACGCCGTGGTGCAGGGACAGCAGGAAGACGCGGACATCGCGCGCTGGCTCGCGGAGCCTGCCGCGTCGTTGATTGATCAGGTGCAAAACCAGTCTGATCTGACTGTGCCTGTCAGCACTTACTCGCTGTTCGACGGCTGGCCGGCGCTGGTCACGGCGGCGGCCATTCTGCCCAACGATGAGCGTCCAGTGGGCGATCCGCAACAGACCTCGGTGCTGGTATTCGTCGACAAGCTGACACCGGCCAAACTGCAAGCGCTTGGCGTGGCCTATGGCCTGAACAACCTGACTCTGATGCCGGATGAACAGCTCAGCGGGGAGCAACCACGCGTGCCGCTGGACAGTACCGGTTTCAGCATGACGGCAGATCTGAAGCGACCCGGGCAGCAATTGTTGTGGTCATTGCTGCCAACACTCGGCAGCGTGCTGGCCGTGCTGATGCTGTTGACCGCCTATTTCCTGCGTCACGCCGTGCGATCGTCGACCTACGTCGATCAGAGTTTCAGCACGTTGAAGAGCTCGAATCAGGCGCTGGAGGCGGCCAACCATGCACTGGAAGCCAGCGAAGAACGCTTTCGCGCCGTGGCCGAAGCCGCATCGGACTGGATCTGGGAAGTCGACAATCAACTGCGCCTGACCTATCTCTCGGCGCGCTTCAGCGAGGTGACCGGTTACCCGCAAACCGAGTGGCTGGGGCAAGGCATCGGGCAACTGGTGTCCTGCGATACCACGCCGCTGGAGCTGTGGCTGAAAAAACTCACCGAAGACAGCAATGCCAGCGACCTGCGCTGCACCTACCGCGATCACGCCGGGCAGCAACGCCACTGTCGGCTATCAGCGCGGCCGATCATCGAGAAACAAAGCGTGGTCGGCTATCGCGGCACCGCCAGTGACATCACCGACGAAGTCGCTGCCCATGCGCAGATCCAGCACCTGTCGATGCACGACGCCTTGACCGGCCTGCCCAATCGCAATCAGTTGTCGCGTTATCTGGATGACGCGCTGCTGCTCAAAGAACATGCCCCGCCACTGTCGCTACTGGTGATCGATCTGGACAACTTCAAGCCGATCAACGACTCGCTCGGCCATCCGGCCGGTGATGCGGTGTTGCAGGAAGTCGCCAGTCGCCTGCGCGAATGCACCCGTGAACACGACATCGTCGCCCGCCTGGGCGGTGACGAATTCGTTGTGGTGCTCAATGGCATGGACACTCGGCAAGAGGTCGACCGCTTTTGTACCCGGCTGGTCGAGAGCCTGCATCAACCGATGGTCTTCGAGCATCACCCGCTGCACGTCGGCGCCAGCATCGGCATCGCCCTGAGCCGCCGTCAGGGTTTCGTGCCCAGCGAGTTGATCCGTTGCGCCGACATCGCGCTGTATCAGGCCAAGTCCGAGGGCAAGAACACCTGGTGTTATTTCGAAGCGCACATGAACGACCAGATCCAGACCCGCCGGCAAATGGAAAGCGATCTGCGCGGTGCGCTGAAAAACGATGAATTCATCCTGCATTACCAGCCGCGCTACACCGTCGACGGCAAGCACATCGTCTCGGTCGAAGCGCTGGTGCGCTGGCAACACCCGACCAAGGGCCTGCTGGGGCCGGACGTGTTCATCGGCCTGGCGGAACAGACCGACCTGATCGTGGCGCTGGGGCGCTGGGTATTGCGTGAAGCCTGTGAAACCGCACTGAGCTGGCCGTCAGACATTCTGCTCTCGGTCAATCTGTCGCCGGCGCAGTTTGCCCTCAGCGATGTCGTCGAAGACGTGCGCGAAGCGCTGATCCAGACCCGTTTCCCGGCCAGTCGCCTGGAACTGGAAATCACCGAAAACGTGATGCTCGTCGACACCGACGGTGCGCTGGCCACGATGAATGCGCTGAAGCAACTCGGGGTGCGGCTGAACATGGACGACTTCGGCACCGGCTATTCGTCCCTCGGCTACCTGCGCGCCTACCCGTTTGACGGGATCAAGATCGACAAGCGCTTCATCGCCTCGATCAGCAACGGCGCCAACGATCGCGCCGTGGTGCAGGCGATCATCGGCCTGGGCAAAGCCATGGGCCTGACCGTGACCGCCGAAGGCGTGGAAACCGAGGAGCAACTGGAGATTCTCGGCAAGGATCAATGCAATGAGGTGCAGGGCTACTTCATGAGTCGACCAATAGACAAAACGGCGTTCGCCCGGTTGTTGCAAACCGCCAGAACCGGGCCGGCCGATCATTCGCCGTCGAAGAAAGGTCGCGTCATTTAGCTGGCCTTGCATCGCTGGCAATAATCCATCGTAGCAATGCACAAAGCCCGGCTCGACACTCTTCGTTAATACGGTGTTCCTGTTGACTTCAATTGGTTTTGTTCAGGGTGTGTTTAGGGCCGTCATGCTTGAATATTCCTCACCGCGGATCAGGCTCAACGTCAATCTCGCGCTACACACAAGTTCAATGCAGGCATCACCGGACTGCCAAGACTGCGGTCAAAAGAACAACGTCACCAAAGGGTTAACGATGGATCGATATGATGCCCCGCTTGTTGTAGGGCGCACTTCGCGGGCTGGAATGTTGACGGGACTGATTACAAGAAATCCATGCCTGAGCATTTTTTTCATGACACTGGCCGTGTTCATGGCATTGCAGTACAAACCCGCTGTCCTCAACTACACAACACGTTTTGTCGACTTTGCCGAGTACATGTTGCTGCACGGCATCACACTGTTCCCGATTGCCGACGACCTCAAGCCTTATCCCGACTATACGGTTCTCAATACCCTGTTGGTCTATCTGGTTTCCTTGCCGTTCGGCCGGGTGTCCATTCTTTCCATGGGTTTTCCGTCCTGCGTGGCCGCTTCGCTGATGCTGGTATTCATTTATCGGCTGGGCGCGTTGCACAGCAAGAAATGGGGCGCGTATGGCGTTCTTTTCAGCCTGCTCACCTGGGCTTTTCTTGACGGCGTCAACTCACTGGCACTGGATATCTATCCGGCGCTGTTAACGGTGATGTGCTTCTACTTTGCCTATGCGGCCGATATAAAAAAGGACCCGCGTCGCCTTGCATTGCTGTACCTCGGGTTGGCACTGGGTTTCGCGTTTCGGGGGCCTATTGGCTTGATCGGGCCCGCGACTGTCATTGGTGCTTATTACTTGCTGAGCCGGCAGTGGCGCATGTTGCTGCTGTTTTCATTGCTCTCGGGCGTAATTCTGACTGTTGGTGTTGCGCTGCTGGCCTGGGCCGCCTACTTGCAAGGGGGGCAAGCGTTCCTTGAGGAAGTGCTGAACATGCAGGGCATCGGACGCTTCGGTTCCGACCACGCGCCACGCTACTACTTCTACTTCTCCGCAGGCCTGTTTACCTACGGCATCACGGTGTTTTACGCCATTAATGTAATTCTCAAGAAGTACAAACTGTTCTTTCGCCCGACCCGCGATAAAGACATCGACCTGCTGCTGTATCTGAGCGGGTGGCTGTTGGTGCTGCTGGTGCTGTTCACTGTTCCCAGCTCGAAGAAAGCGCGCTACATCCTCGCAATCACCCCGGCCATTTCGCTGCTGGCCGCTTACCTCTTCGTCAGCAAGGAAGCCGCCTTGGTCCGCGCCAAAAACGGCCTGCTGAACTTCTGCCTGAAGTTGCCCATGCTGGGGTTGGGGATGCTGGTGGCGGTGCTGGTCTACAACAACTTCGCCGATGTTCCGTTACAGCCCAACTACCTGGGCGTAGTCTTGGGATTGTCTGCGCTGCTGAGCTTCTACCATGGCAAACACCAGTACTTCGCCGAGCATCCCTATCGCGAGTTCATGACGCTGTCGATTGGCGTAGCGGCATTTCTGATACTGGATATGTTTTTCTTCAACCCGATCACCTACCACCTGGAACTCATGTTCGAACCCACACCGAAGTTTCTGCCGTATTGGTTTTGGTGAAGCCTCTTCCTGATTCATGAGTAAGCGACACGACTGTCCAGTATTCACATGTTGATATCTGACAGAGTCATGACGCATTCAGGGTACTGAATCGGCGGCAGGGCCCTGCGCAAAAGCAGTCGTTTGCAGCAGTAAAAAAATAAGGTGGCGCCCGCTTTCGCGAGCGACACCTTCATCCACTGCCCGCTAATCAAGCCTTGTTGTTCGCCTCTTCCAGCGCTTTTTCAGCGTTGAACCCGTCGAAGTTCTCGAATACGCCCAGAAAGCCCGGCACGGTCACTTCCCGCGCCCAGTCGCGCTGTAGTTCGCAGTACATTTGCACCCGGCTGATGAGCTTCGCGCCCGCCTGTTCCATTCTGCGCAACGCCGCCTCGTGCGCGGCGAGCGATGTGCCGCCGACCGCATCGACTGGCACATAAACGTCATAACCTTCCTGGATCGCGTCGAGCACCGGGAATGTCAGGCACGCTTCGGTCCAGAGTGCAGTCATGATGAGCTTCTTGCGCCCGAGCGCCTTGACTGCCTGCTTGAATTGCGTGTCCTCCCAACTGTTGATCGATGTGCGGTCGTAGGTCGGAAGATGGCCGAGCACCTGTTGCAGCTCCTGGATCGGCGGCTTGTTGCGGCCGGTCGCGACATTGACTGTCGAGTGGATGATCGGAAGGTTGTAGTTGACCGCCGCCTTCGCAACGCTGGTTATGTTGAAGACGAGTTCATCACGCGGCATCGAGCGGATCGAAGAAACCTGAACCGGCTGATAATCGATGATGATCAACGCCGAGTTTTCCGGGGTCAGTAGCTGATCGGTATGGGGGTTGCGGAGAGTCTCGCTTGCCATTGTTAAATCCTTTTCATGGGTGACGCACGTTTGTGAATCAGGCCGAAGCCTGTGCGGGTGATGGATTCCGAGACACGTGCGAATGGCGCCATGCCCGGCAAATCCATTGTGCTGTTCCCATGTTCGACGCAGTAGTAGCATTGCGCGACGTGCTGTGTCGCGAAAAGAGGAACGCAAGAGTGGACATCGAAGAACTGCAGACCTTCGTGGAAGTGGCTGATGCCGGGGGCATTTCGCAGGCTGCCCTGCGTCTTGGCGTGTCGAAATCGATCGTCAGCCGCCGCCTGGCTCGGCTTGAAACCGAATTGGGTGTGCAATTGCTGGCACGCTCCACTCGCGGGGCGGCGCTTACCGAGGCCGGTGCGACGTTCCGGGACTACGCCGCCAGGGTTTGCACCGAGATCGACATCGCCAAGGAAACGATCCTGCCCGCCGGCGCCCTCCGCGGCCGCTTGCGCGTGGCCGTGCCGTTGTCGTTCGGCCAGAGTCACTTCGCCCCGATGCTGGCAGAAATGGCGCGTCGGCATCCGCAACTGCACATCCAGACCTGTTACAGCGATCGCTTCGTTGACCTGATTGCCGAGGGGTACGATTGCGCCATCCGGGTGGGCTATATGCAGGACTCCAATCTGATCGCCAGACGGATTGGCCCGGTCTACGCCAAGCTCGTCGCGAGTCCCGCATACATCAACGCGCACGGCGAACCCCACACGCCGGATGAACTGATTGCCCATCAGGCCCTCATGCAGGGCACCGAAGCCTGGCAATTCATGGATGGCGACAAAGTCATCACGGTTCGTCCGCAAGGCCGCTTCAAAGCCGACAACGGCATCGCCCTGGTCGCCGCCGCGACCGCAGGCCTGGGTGTCGCCTACCTGCCCGACTGCCTCACCCATGAACACGTGGCATCCGGCGCACTGGTGCCGATCATGACAAACCATCCTCCCCCTCCGGCCGGTGCCTACATCCTCCGCCCGCCGGGTCCGCACCCTGCGCGCAAAATTCGTGTGCTCACTGAACTGCTGATCGAGTTCTTCGGCGAAACGCCACACCTGGCGGTGCAGCCGCTGTCACATCAGGATGATGCGCTGGCATGAGGTTGGGCTAAGCGAGAGCGACAGACATTCCTCTTTATCTGCCATTCGCGCAGGGCCGCTATGGGAAAGCGGTCACTCGCGAGTGTCGTCTTCCGACCGGAAGCTGCCCGTAGGCACAGACAGCAATCGGCCAATAAAGGACGATCGCGGTTTAGCTCAGATCTAACGTATACAGTAATATCCGTCTGCACCGCCCAAGCTATGGAGTCGGGCTATTAGCCATGAAGGGATCAAGTGAATCTACAAGTTGAAATTGAAAGGATCTTCGAGGGTAAAGCATTTGCCAGGCCACTTTTCTATACCTATCCAGGAGGTCTGCGTTTTGAGCTCTCTGAAACTGGCGGAGTGATTGAGCAATTTCTAACAGCACTACGAAAATCAGCAAAGATCTGCAGCGATATCTTCCTTGATGACGCGACGCTTGTTGCTTGTCTGCGCGTTCATTCTGGCATCAACCGATTTGCTCATCGGCCCCTGATTCGCGCTCTTCGATCTGCAGACATTAACATACCCACGGAATGCTCAGTCTGGAGTGAGGAAATAGATCCGGAGGAATGGTTTTGCGAAAAAGAGCCGGAGTATTGGATCAACATCGCCTTTGAAGCACCCGCCACCCTGCTTCAAACATTTCTTTGGTGTGCCTTGGCTAGGGACTTTTCCGCAATTCAGCCTAAACCCAACTGCATTTTGTACCTCTTCAATTTGAAGAAACATGTCATGGTTTTCCCCTACGACGACAGAGGTATGGATGTGGTCGGCCCCAACAAAAATCTGCTTTTACAGCTGTATCGTCTCCATCATACATACCTGCTGGATTACGACCGACACACGATGGACACCACATTTTCAGGGCCTGCGTACTAGCCTTATTGCTCACATTGGAGCTGAAACCATGCCCACAGCCCACATGGAAACCGTCTCCTTTGTGTCGTTTGCTGCCTGTCACGAAGGGCAGGAACCTGTCCAGAGTGTGTAAAAACTCCAAAGCCAGCTCGGATGATTAAAAATCGCCCCCAAACACGCATTGCCGCATCTGTCCTGCGTCAGTAGGATTCGGTCATCGCTGACATAAATGGATGTGTACATGGAAAGCATGCCGAGACTGGAAATTGAGCGCGCTGCGTATCAAGAGTTTTTAACTCTTTGGGAACGCGGTGTATTCGATAATCAGCGCTTAGGCCAAGCGTTCTATAACCATTTTCGGCTTCATCGTCTGAGCGACCAAACGCGCCTGTTCGGTCTCTATGAAACTGACGGAGACAAGGCCATAACCGCGATCTCCCGCCTGTTCCAAATCAGATAACTTCGACCCCGCGTTTCGCGAGAGCAGGGTCAGCCTTGAAGACCGAGAGGGGATCAAGCGTTTTTACACACTCTGGGCCAGAAGCGGACGTATTGGCATCTGTGTAGTATCTGCCTCTCTTCCAACCTATATGAGGTGCCCGACGCCTAGTCGACACCCCCATCCCTACAAGAGCTGTCCTAGACCTGCAATATGCCCTTTACTCGATGGAGCGCCTATCACGGTAAGGTCATGTTTGTATGACGCACACGAGCAACCACAATCCCTTGATATTTTACAATAAACCCTTCCATTTACCTGAAGCCTATATCATGTAGCCATAACTGCCGCGAGCTTGGGATGTTTATTTTGATAATACAGCTCCACCTCAGCATCATTCTCCAGGAATTGCCATACCTCTTTTGAACGCATGGAGTATAAAACGATAACTGCAAACACTCCCAGATACAGCCATACCAGACTCGCCGTGCCGAATTTAGACATGATTGCGCCAGTTATCACGAATGAAACCGAGCTTCCCAACTGACTAATAACCAACGTGGACGCCATCAATCTTACGCGTGCACCCGAAGGTATAGACATAACTCTTTTATCCATTCCGATCAAGGTAATACAAGCACTGGCCGCCCCCGCGAAAAATAGCCAAGGAATCAATAGCCAAACTTCGTCGCTTTGCGTCGTCGCGCAAAGTGAAAAAGTCAGCAACGACCAACATCCAAGATACTTTTTGCGCTGATTTTGTCTTTTAGCAATAATTGGGCTCAAAATTAACAAGCCTGCAATAGCTCCACTCGCGAAGACAGCATTCAACAGGCCTGCACTGCCTTCCGCAAGATTGCGAGTATGTGTAAGTGTTGGAACCAGCATCGGCACGATCGCCGTGACGGTCAAACCAAGTAGCAGCCCAGAACAGGTCAAAAATTGTTCTGGCGGAAGAATGCATTTAAGTTTAAGCCCAAGAAATATTTCATTAATACGATGTGATGTTGATCTCGGCTTTGTGGGGGCTTCACTTATCGGTAGAGCCATTGCTATTACTACGGCTACCAGTCCCAGTATTGAAGAAAAAAGTAGCGAGATGTCCAATGAATACACCGCAATTACAATGCCCGCTAACAAAGGCCCCGCAACCCTACCCACGGTAACAACGATACGCCGAATGCGAAATGCAGCACTCGTTTGATGTTTATCAACAGTTTCAGCAGGATAGATGCCAAAAAGAGGCTGGACCACTCCAAATGCTGCTACAGCAATAACGTCGATGAGAATCAGGGCGTCAAGCGAATACCAGTTAGAGGCAAATAGGTACCGCAATGCACTGGCAAACAAGATTACAATACAACCTGCCTTAAGAGCAGTACTACGGCGCATCGACTCAACGCGTGGTGCAAAGCACAACATTGAAATTATCGCTGCGAATGCGAGTGCTGTTTCGTAGACAGCCAGTTCAAACAGGCTGCCCCGCTGTACAATAATCAGAGGCAGCGCTGTGTTCCAACATCCGAGGTAGATCCAGAGCAATAACTCCAGGTATAGATACGTTCGGAATGTACTCAATTCATAATTTCCTTCTTCGTATGGGGGCCGCTATAGCTCCCTGCCATGGCGACCCCTTCACACGAATCAGCCTGCTACAAAATGATTGACTTTAAAGCTTTCTGCGCTCACACCAAACTTAGAAAAGAGGTGGCCGTGCATTCTATTCTTGTATATATCTCGATTCTTTTCGAAATACTCTCGATCATACCATCTTACGCCGAAAAACATGGTCAACCCCCTTACCACAGTCGCAAGCTGCCAATCGTAGAAAACGGCCTCAACCGGTCGAGCACCCAATCGCTCATCAGACTCCATTACCGCGACAATGCATAGATCCAGTTCTTCCTTGCTTGAAAAAGCAACCTCACAGTTGGTCAGAGCAACTATTGGCTTATCCAGGTTTCGTTCATTGCCGATGACAACTTCGTACGTTTGAGATTCCATTCTTGCTAGCCTCTACGTATTTGATGGGTGATTAACACGCTTACTTTCAGAAGCTTCCAATCCGAGAAGCGGATTGGTCCAACATGGAAACTCTCGGAAGAGATCACTAGAGATATGGCAAGCAGAACAAATACGAAATCACAGTAGTCCGCGAGAGCTACCCTGTCAAATCTACAATTTTGGGGGAAGAGCGTGAGACGACAACTGCTCAATACGAAGTAGCAACCCTTAAACACGAACCGTAGCAGAGTGTGTTTCACATTCCAGTTGAGCGCCCTGATAATTAATGTTCAACCAAACTGCGCTGTCAAACTATTTTTTATGCACCATTTTGGCAAATAAATCACGACCAACGGAGCCTTTAATTGTGGAGATGTGGCTGCAACAGCATCAAAAAGGAGCGCATATGAATTATTTGGTGCACCTCCATAAAGCAAAAAAAGTGTGCAGAAATAATAGTTAGAGACTGACAAACATCCTTTGAATGACCCCTTCTGGCTGTGGATTCAACCGGTCGACGCAACACGACTAAATTCTGTGTAAGCAGAAGGAGTGTTGCAGATGAAGCAGAGACCTCGGATCTATTACACCGAAAGCCAGAAAAAACTGATGTGGGATCACTGGCAGAAAGGCGACTCTCTCCAGCACATCGCCCAACTATTTGATCGAAACCATTCATCGATACAGCGCATCTTGGCGGAAACAGGCGGTATCAGACCCGCTGTACGCCGCAGATCCAGATTGGCGCTGACGTTGGCTGAGCGTGAAGAGATTTCGCGTGCCGTGGTGGCAGGTAACTCGATCCGTTCCATGGCTGCGTTGCTAGGGCGAGCAGCCTCTACGATCAGCCGTGAGATCAGACGCAACGGTGGCCAAGGATGCTACCGGGCTAATCAAGCTGATCAGGCTGCCTGGGATCGCGCCCATCGACCCAAGGTCTGCAAACTTGTTGAGAACCGAACGGTGGCGCAAATTGTTGCAGACAAGCTTCAATTGCAGTGGTCACCGGAACAAATTGCCGGTTGGTTGAAGCGCACGTACCCGGACGATACGAGCTATCAGGTGTCACACGAGACGATCTATCGCACGCTCTTCATACAGGCTCGCGGGGCTCTGAAGAAGGAGTTGCTTGAGCATTTACGGCGCACGCGGGCCATGCGTCGCTCGCGTCATCACACTCAGAAAAAAGAAAATCACGGACGAATCACTGATGCTGTATCGATCCGTGAACGCCCGGCCGCGGCTAAGGATCGGGCGGTGCCAGGTCACTGGGAAGGCGACCTGCTGTGCGGTAGCAGGAACAGCCAAATTGCCACTCTTGTTGAGCGACATACCCGCTACGTAATGCTAGTGAAATTGGACGGTAAGGATAGCGAGACGGTCATCAGCGCCCTAATTGAAAACGCCCGTAACTTGCCCCAAGAACTCTACAAATCGCTGACCTGGGATCGCGGTAAAGAGATGGCTGACCATAAACGCTTTACGGTGGCTACCGACATCAAAGTCTACTTCTGCGATCCTCATCGTCCTTGGCAACGAGGATCAAATGAGAACACCAACGGGTTGTTAAGGCAGTACTTCCCGAAAGGAACCGACCTTGCGGAGCACTCGCAAGCCACGCTCAATGAAGTGGCAAGGCAGCTAAATAGCCGCCCTCGGAAAACGCTAGACTACGAAACACCGGCAGAACGATTTAGCCAATCTGTTGCGTCGACCGGTTGAATCCACAACCGATAACTGCCTTCGATACGCGACTTTCGCACGCCAGCGGCTCGATTGTAAGAATATGGCGGAGAGCTGCAAAACCGCCTACGCTTATAGAATGATTCCTCGAACACCTTGCCCATCTGGTGGTATAGAGCCGAGAGATCTGACTTCCTTTGACCGTCCACTTAACACCCACCCGGACCGACCCGCGCCTATCGCCAGCAACTGCCCCCTGAATCCGGTCCACACGACCAGCAGTACGGCGCAACGGGTAAAAGCCAGACCCAGTCCCCCACCTGTCGTTCAAAAGCGACCGATGCCGCAGCACCTCTGGAAACGGGGGCGCTGTTCACGTTCTGCCATGAGGTCAATCCGTATGTATCGGCCGAGCACGATTCCTTACCAGCAGCATCTAGGGTTTAGCCGAACCTTCACTCAGGGGCATTTGAGCCTTGGATTATTCTTTCCCATGGAGGCGTTCGACGGGGACACTCCGAGCATGCTCAACCAGGTCACACTGGCTAAACAAGCCGAGGCGCTGGGCTTCTGCGCGCTCTGGTTTCGCGACGTGCCGCTTCGCGACCCTGGCTTCGGCGATGTCGGCCAAGTCTTCGACCCCTGGGTGTACCTGGGCTATATGGCTGCTCATACCTCGGAGATTGCGCTTGGCACCGCTTCCATTGCCATCCCTTTGCACCATCCCCTGCACACGGCCAAGGCGTCAGCCAGCGTCGATCAGTTGAGCACAGGTCGCTTGATTCTGGGGGTGGCTTCGGGAGATCGGCCGGTGGAGTTTTCGGCTTTTGGTGTCGATCCCGAAAGGCGTGGAGAAATCTTTCGAGAACACTACGAAGTGATTCGGCAAGCCCACAGCACCAGCTTTGAGCCCATCCACTGGAGCACTGGCGAAATGCACGGCGCAGACCTGATTCCGAAACCCACCACCCAATTCATTCCAATGCTGGTGACCGGCAACAGTCGCCAGTCACTGGATTGGATCGCGCGTGAGAGCAACGGATGGATCAACTATCCACGCATACCGAATATGCAGCGGCTGGTCGTGGAAGATTGGCGGCTTGAGGTCACCAGGCAATGTGGCTCTGTGTACAAGCCCTTTACTCAGTCGCTGTACATCGATCTCGATGAGAATCCGTCCACGCCACCCACACGTATCCATTTGGGGTTCAAACTTGGACGTTACCATCTACGGTTTTTGCTGGAGTCGCTTGAGGAAATCGGCGTGGACCACGTCATTCTCAATCTCAAATATGGCAAGCGCCCTGCGGCGGAGGTTATTGAGGAATTGGGTACGCACATCGTTGCGCAGTTCGGAGTGCAGCCGCGTCCGGCAGCGCATTGAGGATCGGTCACTGCTACGCCGACGGATGCTCACTTGACGAAGCCATCGTGAGCCTCCCCGAACTGAATGGAACTTCCTGTTGGATTTGCTTAACCGGGCAGCTTGGCCGCAAGGACGTCAACCTTCTCGATTGATGGCGGTTCGGCAAACAGCTCGGCAGCGTTTGCCATAAGCGCCGCCGCGACCTTGCCCGAAAGATGAGCCTGCCGGCCCGCTTCATCCGGGAATGCGTCAAAGATGCCAAAGGTGGACGGCCCCAAGCGGATTCCAAACCAGGCTGTAGTGGCTGGCTCCTCCTCCACTAAAGGAAGGCCGCTCAAGAGAAAGCGCTCCACCTCATTCTCTTTCCCAGGTTTTGCTTCCAGACGAACGAACAACGCTACTTTGACCATGACGTGGCTCCTGTTGTTACGGTGCGGCTGGTGCTATCGGGTCGCAATAGCTAAAAGGGGCATCCGGCAATTAACTATGGTCGACGACACCAGGATTACAAACCCAAAGAGACCAAGGGTAGCGTCGCATGTCGCTTGGACACTGAGAATGACGTAGTAGGCAGCGCGCAAACCGCATACCAGCCGCGTGATCACTTTTCCCGAGCTGTGGCCTGATAATCAAGACTCAACGATATCTGAAATTCAGGAGAACATAACAGATCATGGTGACTGTCAAGCCGACCAATATGTACTCGACACGCGGTAGAAATATAACTAACCCACCTAAAGAAAACACGATCAAGGTGTTTTGCAGTATGTATTTCCTTATTCGACTCACAGCTATGAAATAGCCATATTGCTTCCCCAGGAAAAACAAGACCATGCCGGTGATCGACATAATCTGGAAATCGCGCATCGCAATGTCATTCAGGATCGCATGCCTGATCAAATTTGCCAGGAGTGCCAGCCCCATAAAAAGAAAAAGGTGCGAGTAGATCAAGGCGTGCCCACTCATACTGCTTTGATGTTTGTTCAATAAGTAAAAACTATCAAAATAGATCCACCAGATACTGCAAATCATGATGAATCCGGTGATGGCCGCCATCACATTGTAATAACCCCATTGAATGTTAGATAAGCCTCCGGAAAGGCTAATAATTGACTCCCCCAATAAGATTAGGGTGAGTAGGCCTATGCGCTCAACCAAGTGCTCTGTGTGTGCTGGCAACGGTTTTAATTTAGTCCAGAAAAATACAGGAAACAGAATATCAAGAACAATCCCAATATAAGCAACAAGGTAACGCAAGGGCGAGTCAAAAATAACGGATGAAAGGCTAATAACTGCGCTAACTAATAGGGCGAAGCCGAGCCTTGAGGAAAGTTCGCCGCGAGAATCGAGTTTACTAATGGACGAAATATACATAACACTGATGATCGCACGTATACCAAAATAGCAAGCAATAATAAGCGGGTAGTTCACTTCCAGGTCTTCCCCGATCCGTGCCGACAGCACAATGAGCAGGAGCATTATGAATAATGTTGCCAAACGGTGAAGATTGCTGTCTGTATCAAACCTGTTGGAGTAAATCGTGTGACTGGACCAGATCCACCACAACGGTACAAAAAGCAGTAAGAATGTCCATAGTTGCTTATGTTCAAAGTGGCCTTCATGAACATGTCCGAGAGTGTGCGTAACCTGGCCTATCGTAACAACGAAAGTCAGGTCAAAAAACAACTCCAACCATGTGGCGTGTCGATTTTTTTCATAATACTTCAAAGATTTCATTAGCTGCCGGCTCCGTGTACACCTCTTTAATGTAGAAGGAAGCTAACGCTGGTTTGCCCTCGGCTCTGGTGTGGGTGATGCCGGGCCGATGTCGCAATTTAGCGATTTCGTCCGCGCACTAACAGAAGCTCAATCATCTGACTCATCTCGTTGAACTCTGGGACCCCGTCATAGCGAAGCCCGTCAATGTAAAACGCTGGGGTGCCATTCACGCCGCTGCGTACACCGCCATTGAAATCGGCTTGTATTTTGGGAATGTAAGTATCCTCTTGCATTGCAAGATCGAATTCCTCCCTGGAAAGGCCGTGTTTGAGAACGATGGCGCGATACAGCGGCAGGCCCAATCGATCCTGATTTTCGTACAATTCGTCGTGGGCCTCCCAGAAGAATCCTCGACTCCCGGCATACTCAGCGGTGACCGCTGCACCCAATGCATGGGGGTGAGCGGTGGTCAGAGGGAAGTTACGGAACACAAACAGCAAGTCATCGCGAAAATGCTGTTGCAGATTCTTGACCATCCAATACGCTTCACCGCAATAAGGACATTCATAGTCACCAAATTCCACCAAGGTGACCTTGGCATGCGCACTTCCCTGGCGATGGTCGTTGGCACTTACCGGGACTTTGAGAGTGGCCATGTAATCACCTGTTAATTTTTGGTTGGCGTGCTTTGTGGTGAATTCGCCAGAGCATCCAGCGCATCCAGAATGCCGTCCGCCCCAGGGTTGATTGCCATTGGTGAGATGTAGCTCCAGGCGACCACCCCCTCCTTGTCAATCACGAACAGTGCCCTCTTACAAACTCCGAGCTGGGACTCGTACGCTCCATACTGTCGTGCCACCGCCCCTTTGGGCTCGAAATCGGCCAGCAGGCTGAAGTGGAAATTTCGATCTTTGGCAAAGGCCTGATGACACCAGGCGCTGTCAACCGAGATACCCAATAGCACCGCACCGTATTCTCTGAAGGTGGGTAACAACTGGTTGTACAAGGTCAGTTGGTCACCACACACCGAAGTCCAGTCAGCGGGATAAAACGCCAATATCACGGGATTTCCCTTTAGCTCACGCAGCGACAACTGTTGATCAGGGGTTGCGTGAAGAGTGAAGTCGGGCGCGACAGTGCCGGCCGGCAGCGGACCCTGAACCAGGTCGCCATTGGTTTTTTGTGCATCATCTAACTCTGAAGTATTCATTGCTTGAACCTTGATAGATGGGTTGTTGGGACGTGCTCAGTGGGATGCGACGTGCCCGGCGGGATAACTCCATCCACCATCAAGGGGTTCAAAAAAAGACAACGCTGCCTCGATCTCAGCCTGAGCCTGAGTGATTTCGGCAGCGAAACGTTCACGTTCCGCATCAAGGAACACAAGAAGATCCGCCGTGTAATCGCGGAATTGGATTAGGCCAAGTTGGCAGGGGAATGGTCGGATTCGCTCTGGCTCACCAATGACTATAGTCGTTGATGACGCTTACCGTAGTCGCTGAACGAATTTTCGATACCCTCACGTGCCAACAACACTCACGCGCTTATCTTGCTGCCATTTCAGGCGGCGTTTTAACACGATGATTTTGGCAGCTATTTCGCCACTTCAGACAAATCTACATCTGCTTTCTGGACGACAACTGCTGCCCGTTACGACAAGCAGAAATCGACCAGTGGCAGACAATGAACCGCCTTCAGGTCGACAGAATAAAGGTTGATATGAGAAATGCTCTGGGCAAACGAGTCGTTGTCATCAGTGCCGGCATCGTGGGCACTTCGCTGGCGTATCACCTGGCTGATAAAGGCGCGAATATCACCTTGGTTGAGGCTGAAGGTAATCAAAAATGCGGCTCGTGCAGCGATGGTGCTGTACTTAACGAATAGTCGAGATCGGTCTTCGGGAAGCTGAGCGGTAGCCTTTGCGAATATTGTCACTGACCGCTATTGGCCGAAAGCAGCCGATCGGCGCGCTGCATGTGTGAGGAACATTTCTTTAAGGGAAAACCCTCATTGTTGGGCCTACGTCACGCTACTAGCATGAACCTCGGCAATCGGCCCATTCGTAGGAGAAAACCCATGACTACCTTGCAGAGTGACGACAAGCGCCCCACTCCGGATCAGGCGGAGGACAATGCCTTTTTTCCCTCCCCATACTCGCTTAGCCAATTTACCTCGCCAAAATCTGATCTGAGTGATGCGGATTACGCTAATCCCTACCGAGGTGGCCGCTGGAAGATTTTGCTGATTGGCGCCGATGAGCGCTACTTACTGACCGACAACGGAACAATGTTTTCCACCGGTAATCACCCAGTCGAGACATTGTTGCCCATGTATCACCTCGACAAAGCCGGTTTCGCGTTCGACGTTGCGACCCTGTCAGGCAATCCAGTGAAATTCGAGTTCTGGGCCATGCCTAGCGAAGATACCGAGGTAAAGGATTTCTACGCCAAATACCGTGAGCAGTTCAAAATACCTTTGAAGCTGTGCGAAGTGGTTGAGAAGGCGCTGGGGCAGGATTCGGATTACATCGGCGTTTTCATACCTGGCGGGCACGGCGCGCTGATTGGATTGCCGGAGAGTGCCGACGTGAAAGCGGCTTTGCATTGGGCAATCACCAACGACAAATTTGTGATTTCCCTATGTCACGGCCCAGCAGCAATGCTCGCGGCGGGCATTGGTGAGTCAAGGAACTCCTTCATATTCAACGGCTACAAGATCTGCGCATTTCCAGACAGTCTCGACGCAAAGACGCCCGACATAGGGTATATGCCTGGGCATCTGACGTGGAAATTTGGTGAGCAGTTGAAATCCTTGGGAGTTGAGATCATCAATCAGGATATTTCAGGTGCGACGCTCCAAGACCGCAAGTTGCTGACCGGCGACAGCCCATTGGCAGGCAACAATCTGGGCAAGTTGGCAGCTGAAGCATTGTTGAAAGAGGTTGCATCGGAGTGAGCGACGGGCCGGCCGAAACAGCGATGCGCGCTGCTCTGGAGATAGAGACGGCGCGCACGCTTGAATCAATCAAGAAATCCGTCAGGGGTTTCGCCACACCCTACGGTTATGATCGATTCGTGCTGTTTTCTGCATCGACGGCAAGTGAGGAAGTGGTTGAGCATATCTACTGGGTCGAAGGCGATTGGTTCGATAACGGTCAAGCGGTGGATGCCGAGACTTACGTTCGACATTGTCCGGTGACTCGTCACCTTTTGAATGCTCGGCAATCCTTCTTTTGGCAGAAAGAGCAGGTTAAGGGAGAAGAGCGTTACCGGATGATTCGTTCTCCAGGTGGACCAGGAATTCAGGGGTTGCAGGTGCCAGTTTTTGGCCCACAGGGGCTTGAGGGCGCAATGAGCTTGGGGGGGGAGCCGGTGGATGGGAGCGCGCGGGTGCGCTTGGGACTCAGCCTGGTTGCGACGGCCGCTTTTTTCGCGGCTCGGCGGTTGCTTGAGGCGCCATTGGACGAAGCGTTAAGAACCCTTTCCCCGCGAGAGCGCGAAGTCATGGAATGGACGGCTGCCGGAAGACGGCAAGCGGATATTGCAGCGACTCTCGGTTTGTCGGAGCGTACAGTTGAAAATCACCTGCGCTCAGCACGCCGACGTCTGGGCGTGACAACGACAGCACAAGCCATCAGGATGGCCATTCGTAACGGCGAGATCGATGGGTAAGGACGCGGCAAGACGAGTGCTAGACGGTTTGGACTTCCGAGTAATTTCCTCATCAACTGATCTGAGTGTCCACTGTTGGCCGCAAGACGCCACTCCCGACCGCCTGCTTTTGGCCGATAGCTGCCAGCCAACGTCAACTATTTCCAACTCAGCGCAGACATTACACGGGATGGCGTTGGATTATCTCCAAACGTCATTCGAAGCCGTTCTTCCGCCATCCTCACGCCCCGTGTTCAAAATATCTCTTGGCACGCTCTTCAATTTTGATGAGCGATGGAATTCACCGGTACTGAATTCCATCGCTCATCGCGGCCCCTGCACCCGATTCATGTGGTGTGCTGAACCAGTGATCACAAATACCAGCGATACTCCCGCGCACTGATCTCCTGCATGAATGCCAGGTGATCCTGACGTTTGTTCTCGCAATACACGTCGACAAACTCGGCGCCCAGTCCCGCACGCAGTTGTGGCTGATGCTGCAAGGCGCGCACCGCGTCGAGGATTTCCGTCGGGAAATCGATGCCGCTGTTGCGGTCATCGTTGAGGGGCGGGATCGGCTCCTTGCCTGATTCCAGACCATGTTCCAGACCCACCAGAATTGCCGCCAGCACCAGATACGGGTTGGCGTCGGCGCCGGCCAGTCGGTATTCGATGCGCAGGTTTTTCGTGTCGGATTCAGGAATGCGCAGGCAGGCGTCACGATCCTCGTAACCCCAGCTCGCCTGGGTCGCGGTGTTCACCGTGCCGCTCAGGCGGCGCATGGCGTTCTGGTTCGGGGCGAAGATCGGCATGCTGTGCGGCAGCAGATCCAGGCAACCGGCCACCGCATGGCGCAGTGCTTGCTGGTGATTGGCGGCCAGCAGGTTATTGCCAGCGGCGTCATACAGGCTGACATGCACGTGCATGCCGCTGCCCGGATGCTCCACGTACGGCTTGGCCATGAAACTGGCGCGGTAGCCGTGCTTGAGCGCCACCCCGCGGGTGCTACGACAGAACAGCGCCGCCCAGTCCGCAGCGCGCAAGCCGTCGTCCAGATGGCCGAAATTGATCTCGAACTGCCCCGGCCCCAGCTCGGCGGTAATCACCGTGGCATCGATGCCCTGCGCCCGCGTTGCTTCAACCATGTCGTCAAGCACCGGGGCGAAACGTGACAGACGTTCGATGTGCATGTTTGGCTGATCATCGGTATCGTCGGTCAGTTCGTCCCGAGGGAATTGCGGCAGGCCGTCGCGCAGTTTTTTGTCGAACAGATAGAACTCCAATTCGAAGGCCACCACCGGGTGAATGCCTTTGCCCGCCAATCGATCCAGTACCTTCGCCAGCACTTCACGGGGTTCGAACTCGATGGGTTTGGCGGTGCCGTCGGAGGTAATCAGCATCTGCCCCAGCGGCTGCGCTTCCCAGGTCACGGGCTTGAGCGTTCCCGGGACCAACCGGCGCACGGCGTCCGGGTCGCCATCGTTGAAGCAGTAATCGCCAATCTTGAACAGTCCGCCCTGCACGCCGAGCAGCACGCAGTTCTGCGGCAGCTTCAGTGCGCTGCCCGCCGCGACTTTTTCGAGCATGTCCACCGGATAACGCTTGCCGTAAAAATGCCCCGGAATGTCCAGGGAAATCAGGTCGACATAACGCACCTCGGGGTAACGTTGGCGAAACGCGCGCACTTCGGCGAGCAGGTCAGAGCAGACAGCGTCCATCGTGTTCATCCTTTGTTGTTATCAGGTGTAGACCCAGAGCACACGGGTGAGCTGCCCGGTGAGGTTGCCGTAGCGACAATGGGTGTGACTGTCGAATTGAAAACTGTCGCCGGCCCTCAAGGTGACCGGCTCGTCGTCGTTGCCCAGCCACAAGGTCAGTTCGCCTTCGAGCACATAACCGCCCTGCTCCGAGCTGTCGCTCATGTGGCGGTCGCCGCTGCTCGCGCCCGGCTCCAGATGACTTTCGAGCATCGAGAACGAGGCACGCATCTGCGGCGACACCAGAATGTCGGTGATGCCGTTGGCGTAATACAGCGTGCGGCGTTCGTCCGGACGGGTGACCCATGGCACTTGTTTGGCTTTGGGCAGGCTGTAGAAATAGGTGGTCGGCACGCCGAGGGTTTCGCTGATCGCGGTGAGGTCGGCCACGGTCGGGCGCGACAAGCCGCGTTCGACTTGCGAGAGAAAGCCCACCGAACGGCCGATCTTGTCGGCCAGCTCTTTGAGGGTGTATTTCTTGTGCTTGCGCAGGTCGTGGATCAGGATCGCCAGCGCGGCGATTTCTTCTTGCTTGTTCATGGTCAAAATCTCATCAAATGCTGTCGCGCAGCCGATACCAGGCCTTGCCGATAGCCTCCAGCGGTGCGGCGAAGTGCTTGCCGCCGGGGAAACGGCCATTGCTCAGGCCCTGATACAACGCCAATTCATCCGCCTCGCCGAGAATCGCGTCGGACACCGCGCGGGCGGCGGCCAGTGTCGGCAGCACGCCGTGGCCCGAGTAGCCTTGCAGCCAATAGCGATCGCCCTCGCGGCCAATGTCAGGCGTGCGTTTGATCGTCAGGTCGATATGCCCGCCCCAAGCGAATTGCAGCTCGACGCCCTTGAGCTGCGGAAACACGCGTTCGAGAAACGGCCGAGTCGCCGCCGCAATGTCCTTGGGCATGCCACCCAGATAGGTGCAGCCGCCGCCGAACAGCAAGCGGTTGTCCGGAGTGCGACGGAAGTAATCGAGGACGAACTGGTTGTCGGTCACGCAGACGTTGCTCGGCAGCAGCGCAGTGGCTTGCTCCGGCGTCAGCGGTGCGGTGGCGACTTGATAGGTGCCGACCGGCAGGATGCAGCTTGAGAGTTGCGGATCGAGTTCATCGAGATAGGCATTGCAGGCCAACACCAGCACGTCGGCCTTCACCGAACCGTACTCGGTGTTGACCCGGTAACCGTCGCCTTCGCGCTGATAGCTCAGCGCTTTGCTTTGTTCGTAGATATACCCGCCGGCACGCTCGATGGCGGCGGCCAGGCCGAGGGCGAGTTTCAGCGGATTGAGGTGCGCGCCTTCGGCGTCAAAGAGGCCGGCCTGATAACGATCGCTGGCGACCCATTGCGGCAAGTCTTCACGAGGGATGAACTGCAGACCGTCGTGGCCCCACTTGTGACTGGCTTCGTGTTGCCACTCAGTCAGCAGGCTGACTCGACGCTGCATCACCGACGTCCACAAATGGCCGGGGCGATAGTCGCAATCGAAACCATGCCGCCCGGGCAATTCACGCAGCTCCTGCGCGGCCCAACGCATGCCGTCCCACAGACGCCTGGCGCGCTCATGGCCGAGCGCGGCTTCCAGCGGCGGCATGTCGCACGACCAGCCCAGAATCGCCTGTCCGCCATTACGTCCCGACGCGGCCCACGCCACGCGACTGGCTTCCAGCACGGTGACGCGCTTGCCGGCCAAAGCCAGACGCAATGCGGTGTGCAGCCCACTGAAACCGGCACCGATGATCACTACGTCGGTGTCGTGCGCACCTTCCAGTGCCGGTCGTGTGCTGAGAATATCGGCGCAACTGTGGGCGTAATAACTGGCGACATGCTGTTGGGATTGCTGAAACATTCGGCGCCTCATGAAATTTATTTCTTATAATTTCATGAAAATCTACAGAACAAATTTCATATCGGCAACCGACAACTGTTTCACTCACACAGATCAGTGCTCCAGCGCATAACGCCGGCAATGCTCCAGATAACCTTTCTCATGTTTGCCAACCAACTGCACAACACTGGTCCACAGCCACGACGGTGCATCCAGCGTCTTCGAGCGACACGCCTGCAGTTCACGCATCCATGAAGCCCGGGTGCTCATGTCCATCTGCCGGGCATGGGCTAGCCCCACGACACGGGCCAGATAGCCGGCGGCGAGCATCGCGTCGGTCTGGCTCAACTGATCCAGTTCCAGTTTCATGTCTTGAGGCAGCAGTTCGCGGATGAAGAAGCCATGGTCGAGCACCCGAGTGGCAATCATCCGATTGCCCAGGCCCGGGGAGAGAAACCGCGCACCTTCGACCACACGTTTGCCGTTGTCGCGAGGCATCGCGGCTCGCGCCACTCGTGGTGCGGCGGCAGCAACTGCCTCTTTGATATCCAGCAGGCAATATTCCTGATCATCGCCCTCGCCCACCCCCAGCAACACCGCATAACGCTTGAGCCCCAGCGAACTGCAGCCTTTGACCCAATAGGCCGAGTCGAGCAATTTCACCCGATCGTCCTTTGAGCGGCCCTTCAGGGACGTCACCAGCGTATGGACGTCAGGCGCTGCGCAAAGCGATTTCAGCGCGTTGCGCTCTTCCCGTGACAGCGACCAGAAATGCTTGCCCAGCGGAATGGTCGGTTTAGTGCTTTCAATGCGCTCCTGGGCCAGATGCTTCCAGGTGCGCTGCACCGCGCTGCGCATGCCGTCCTTGACTTGCGCGGGTCTTGGCGGCTCTTTGTCGACGTCGTCTTCGAATGCTTGTTCATAGCCGCGCATCATCTCTTCAAGCATGCGCGCGGTGGCGACGCCGGGCAGGTCCGAACCTCGGGCGGCGGTGGCCAAGGAAAGCGCCAGACGCACCAGATCATGCGCGGGGTTGCCGATAACGGTTTGGTCGAGGTCGCGGATGTGAATGTCGATGCGCCCCTTCAGATCGCCGGTCGGCCCGAGATTGCCGGCGTGACAATCGCCGCAGATCCACACCGCCGGCCCCTTCGGTAAGTTGCGGCCCGGTTGGCTGTGCAGCCACTCATAAAACTGCACCGTACTGCCACGGACATAGGCGTGGGCGGAGCGAGCCATTTTCAGATTGCGCAGTTGTGACAGCGGTTCAAGACGTGCGGAGGGCCGTGGGGTTTTCATGGACGCTTCTTGCAGAGAATGTGTCCTGTTGACCGCCGGTCGCTCGCAAATGTTTCAAAGTATTACAAAGGCAACTCAACCCGCGCCAGCAAACCACCGCTGCTGCTATTGCTCAAACTCAGTTCGCCGCCCTGCTCGCGCACAATCGCCCGCGCCGCCGACAGCCCGAGCCCGACCCCACCGGTTTCCCGGTTGCGCGAGGTTTCCAGGCGGAAAAACGGGTCGAACACCCGCTGCAACGACGCTTCGGGAATCCCCGGCCCGTTGTCACTGACGTCGATGCACACGCTGTAACCGTCGCTGCTCAGGGCGATTGCCGGCTGCTGCGCGTACTTTTCGGCGTTTTCCAGCAGATTGACGATCACCCGTTTGATCCCCAGCGGCCGGCCCTCGTAGACCAGATGCGCCGGGCCGGTGAAATCGATGGCAATGTTCTGGTCGCGGTAGTCGTCGATGATCGTCTGCAACAGTTCCGACAGGTCGAACGCGGTGCTTTGCTCCGGCTGAGTGTCTTCCCGAAAGAACGCCAGTGCCGCGTTGATCATCGACTGCATTTCTTCGATGTCGCGGATCAGTTTGCCCTGATGATCAAAGTCCTCCATGAACTCGCTGCGCAGGCGCATGCGGGTCAGCGGTGCGCGCAAGTCGTGAGAAATCGACGCGAGCATGTGCGTGCGCTCGCTGATGTAATGCTGAATCTGCGCCTGCATGGTATTGAAGGCGATGATCGCCTGGCGGATCTCGTCCGGGCCTTCGACTTTGATCGGCGGCGCACGCAGATCACCGCCAAAACGCCGGGCGGCGCTGGCAAAGCGTTGCAGTGGCTTGGCCAGTTGCTGCGTGGCCAGCCAGGCCACCAGCACGGTGGCGATCAGGCCGAGGGCGATGATGATCGCGATGCGCGTGCCGATGTCCAGGCCCCAGGAGCGCTCGGGCGAAGAGAACAACAGCCAACTGGAATCCGGCAGTTGAATCAGCGCCGCATAGCGCGCCAGCGGACTGCCGCTCGGCCAGTCAGCGGGATTGAACACCCGAATGTCTCGCTCATCGCCCAACAACTGATGCAACCCCGACGTCTTGTTGGCGATGAGCTGCGTGCCACCCGCAGGCAATCCAAGTTCGTCGCGTTGCGCACTCCAGGTCACCTCCTGCGTCGGGCCGGTTGCCGCGTGCGCCAGTTTCGGGCGTAAAGGCGTCGGTGCAGCCTCGATCACTTTGACGGTCGCGGCAATCTGCTCCAGCAACCCGGTGCGTTCAATCGGTGGCCGCGCCCAGGTCCCGGCAACCTCGACGAACAGGAAATTGAGTGCCAACGACGCGAGCATGGCCGCGACGATGGTCAGGGCGATCCGCCGACTCAGCGGATCACGGCGCAAGAATCGACGGATCATGAACGAGTGACCTTGGCGGTAAACATGTAACCACCGTTGCGCACGGTGCGGATCAGGTCCGGGCGTTTGCTGTCCGGCTCGATCTTGCGGCGCAAGCGGCTGACCTGCACGTCGATGCTGCGATCGAAGGCGTCGTGGCCCTGACCACGAGACAGGTCGATCAATTGCTCGCGGGTAAGAATGCGCTGCGGGTGTTCGAGAAACACCACCAGCAGATCGAACTCGCCACCGGACAGCGGAATCATCACGTTTTCCGGGGAGCGCAGCTCGCGACAAGTGATATCCAGATGCCAACCGGCGAAGGCGATCACCGGCCGTGACGGCTCGCTCGCGGGGCTGACCTGCTCACCGGCGCGGCGCTGCACGGCGCGCAGGCGCGCCAGCAATTCACGCGGGGCGAACGGTTTGGTGACGTAGTCATCGGCGCCCAGTTCGAGGCCAACGATCCGGTCGCTCAATTCGCCCATGGCGGTCAGCATGATGATCGGAATGCCCATCTGCGCGCGCACTTTCTGGCACAGGCTCAGGCCACCTTCGCCGGGCAGCATCAGGTCGAGAATGATCGTGTCTGGGCGCTGCTGGGCAATTGCCGCCCACATCGCTGCGCCGTCGGCGGCGACATCGACCTCGTAGGCATGCTGGACGAAGAACTTCTTCAGCAGGGCGAGAATTTCCACGTCATCGTCGACGATCAGCAGTCTGCTCACGGGCACAGGATCCTCAGGCCAAAAAAGAACGCATCTAAAACTATTCTGGCGGGCGGGTCATATATTTCAATCGAGCAACATTCCGTCGCCCCGGACATCAATCGGACATTCTGCGGCAAAACCCCTCAGGCACCCTGCACGCCATCGACAACCGGGGGGCTTTCAATGAGCGCATTGCACAACCGTTATACCGCCGAGGGCCACGACGCCCGCTATCCGTTGATTCTCAGCCAGCGCACCAGCGCGCCCGAGCAGGATACGCCGCTGTTGTTCCAGGAGTTCTGCCTGGGCCTGTCAGATGATCAAAGCCGAATCGTCCTGCGCCGCTATTTCGAGCAGTACGGCCCCAGCGATTCGCAATGGGTCGAGTACGTGCATTCGATTCCGACCGCCGACCTGATCCAATGGATCATGAGCCACGGCCGGCTGCACATCGAATGCTCGGACAACACCCCGCCGCTCTCCTCCCCAATCACGGCCCGCGCTTGAACGACGCGGGGTAAAAGCGCAAAACAAGGATTCGCATGATCAGAAGCCATTGCTTGATGTCGGTGCTGTGTACGGCGTCCCTCAGCCTGTCGGCCTGCAGCAGCAAAACCGTCGAACCGCAGAAGTACACCGGATTCCTCCACGATTACAGCGTGCTCAGCGAGCGCCAGTCGCCATCGGGGCAGACGGTGCTGGGTTGGGTCAGCCCGGCGCTGGCGCGGGGCCGTTACACCCAGGCCTATCTGGCGCCCAGCCAGTTCTACCCCGGCGCCGTGCCGACCGAGCGGATCCCGCTGAGTACGCTGTCCGGCGTCACCGACTACTACGACGCCGCGCTCAGGCTGGAACTGGGCAAGGTCATGCGCCTGGTGTCGCAACCCGGCCCGAACACCCTGACGGTCAGGCCGGCGATCACCCGCGTCGCCGCCAGCACCCAGGGCCTGCGCTTTTATGAATGGCTCCCGGTGACCCTGGTCGCCGCCGGCGTGAGCACCGCCACCGGCATCCGCGACCAGGACAGCGAAATCACCACCGAAGTCTCATTCGAAGACGGCACAACCGGCGAAGTGGTCGCCGAAGTCGTGCGCAAGGGCATCGGACTACCGCTGGAAAACGACAAACAGGTGCTGACCGCCGATGACGTCAAAGCGGTGCTGGACGGTTGGGCCAGTGATCTTGGGAAGTCCTACCTGGCGACCCGTCGTTAGCCGAGCGACTTTTTCAGCTAGCCTTGCTCACTGAATGTGCTGACCTATTCGCGAGCAAGCCCGCTCTCACAGGGGAACTGCATTCCAATGTGGGAGCGAGCCTGCTCGCGAAAGCGGTGTGTCTGGCAACTAGTCACTAGAGACTTTCAGCGATCGAAAACACCGTAGACAAGGTCTTGAGCAATCTGCCGGGTTACCAGTTGTTCAAGGACACCACCACACGCTTTGCCGGAATGGAAAACCCCGACGGCTCGAAGGTCGGCCTGATTGCCGAAGAACAAGGCTGGCGCTTGTGTCTGGTGGTGGAAAGTCTCGATGACTGGATGACAGTGTACATGCCGGATGGCGGAACGGCCGGTGGCACGGCGGGCGAAGTGCGCTTGCTGCAGGCCCGCGAGGTGATCATTACCGAGCTGTCGTGGCTGACCATGGCCGCCGGGTTGCGCCGTGGCGGACGCGGGATGCTGGAGCAGATGCAGCCGTGGTTGCCGAAAACCTGAAAACCACTACTCGCTGCTCAAAATGCCATGGCAGATCAAACCCAGCACACCGCGCATGTGTTCGGCATGTGCTGCCCGGTCCGGCTCAGGCTCGGTCGCCAGACGGATAAACGCCATGTTCGCGTACTGGTTGAACAGCGTCGCCGCCACATCGAGATCGACTGACGCCCGCACCTTGCCCTGCGCTTGAAAATGCCCGAGCAGCGCCTTGGTCTCTTCGATCACCGCCGCATTCCACGGACTCAACGCCTGAGCCAGTTCGCCCGTGAGCAGAAACGGCGCCAGTTCACGCCACAACGAGGCCGGCATCGCTTGCAGTTGATAGTCGGTCATCAAGCCTTCGAACTCGCACAGCGCCTCCAGCGGATCACTGTCGTCGTCCAGATTGGCCCGCGCATCGCGCATCGCCTGCTCGTCCGGCTGCTTGAGCAAGGCCAGCAGAATCTCCTGTTTGCCACCGAAATAATTGACCACCGTCGGCGCGGAAACCCCGGCCTGGACCGCGATCTGGTCCAGCGTGGTGGCCGCAAAACCGTTGGTCTTGAACAACTCCAGCGCTGCCTGCGCGATGACTTCCCTGCGCTGTTCCTTTTGCCGTTCTCTGAGCCCGCTCATGGTGCTGATGTCCTGTCTTGCTGATCGGCGTCAGCCTACGGATTTCTTTTTTCACCGACAAATATTTTCTTTACAAAAATATTTTTAAGTGACAAATATTGGCCGTGCACCGCTGGAATGAACGCGCACCCACTTGCCCCGTTTCTCTGGAGAACCGCCATGTCCGCCGAATACGATCCGACCCGTAGCACCCGCGATTATCAGGCCGCCGACGCCGCCCACCACATTCACGCGTTCGTCGACCAGAAGGCGCTCAACGAGGAAGGCCCGCGGGTGATGGTCAGCGGTGATCGCCTGGCATTGTGGGACAACGACGATAATCGCTACCTGGACGGCATGTCCGGCCTGTGGTGCACCAACCTCGGTTACGGGCGCAAGGACCTGGCTGCTGCCGCGACCGCGCAGCTGCAACAACTGCCCTACTACAACATGTTCTTCCACACCACTCACCCGCAGGTGATCGAGCTCTCCGAACTGTTGTTCAGCCTGCTGCCCCAGCACTACAGCCACGCGATCTACACCAACTCCGGCTCGGAAGCCAACGAGGTGCTGATCCGCACCGTGCGCAAGTTCTGGCAGGTGATGGGCCAGCCTGAGAAGAAAATCATGATCGGCCGGTGGAACGGCTACCACGGCTCGACCCTGGCTGCGACGGCGCTGGGCGGCATGAAATTCATGCACGAAATGGGCGGCACCATCCCTGACGTCGCGCACATCGATGAGCCGTACTGGTTCGCCCACGAGGGCAACCTCAGCCCGGAAGAATTCGGCCTGCAGGCCGCGCGGCAACTGGAAGACAAGATCCTCGAACTGGGCGCCGACAAGGTCGCCGCTTTCGTCGCCGAACCGTTCCAGGGCGCTGGCGGCATGATCATTCCGCCCGCCACCTATTGGCCGGAAATCCAGCGTATCTGCCGCCAATATGATGTGTTGCTGTGCGCCGACGAAGTGATTGGCGGTTTCGGTCGCACCGGCGAATGGTTCGCGCACCAGGCCTTCGGTTTTGAACCGGACACCCTGTCCATCGCCAAAGGCCTGACCTCCGGCTACATCCCCATGGGCGGGCTGATCCTGTCGCGACGTATGGCCGAAGCGCTGGTGGAAAAAGGCGGCGTGTTCGCTCACGGCCTGACCTATTCCGGTCACCCGGTGGCGGCTGCGGTGGCCATCGCCAACCTCAAGGCCTTGCGCGATGAAGGCGTCGTCACTCAGGTGAAAAACGACACCGGCCCGTACCTGCAGAACTGCCTGCGCGAAGTGTTCGGCAACCACCCGCTGGTGGGTGAGGTTCAGGGCGTCGGGCTGGTGGCGGCATTGCAGTTCGCCGAAGACAAAGCCACCCGCAAGCGTTTCGCCAACGAGAACGACATCGCCTGGCGCTGCCGCACCATTGGTTTTGAGGAAGGCCTGATCATTCGATCGACGCTGGGCCGGATGATCATGGCCCCCGCATTGATCGCCACGCGCGCGGAGCTGGATGAATTGGTCGACAAAACACGAATCGCCGTGGATCGCACGGCTCGCGAATACGGCGTGCTGTAACGCATACCCCTTGTAGGAGTGAGCCTGCTCGCGATAGCGGTGTGTCATTAACATCGATCTAAACTGATCGACCGCTATCGCGAGCAGGCTCACTCCTACAAGGGAATCAGGTATGCCTTGAACTCAGCACATCGGCTCAATCAAGCCCAATTGATCCTGCCCATCATCAGCAGACCTTCCCTGATTGTCGGTCTCTCACGATGGCTCCCTCAACACCACACTTTGCATTGTTGGCACTGCTTTGCGCAGCGAGCGACAGTGCTTTGGCCAATGACTTCTTCGACGACGCCAAAACCGAAGTGCTCAGCCGCAACTTCTTCCTGAGCAACGACTACCGCTCGCCCTCTCCCTCCGGCAAAAACTATAAACAGGAATGGGCCCAGGGTTTTATTGGCACGTTCACTTCCGGATACACGCCGGGGTACGTCGGATTCGGCATCGATGCCCACGCCTTTCTCGGCCTGAAACTCGATGGCGGCAAAGGACATTCCGGCACGGGTCTGTTGCCGGTCGACAGCAATGGTCGCAGTGAACCGAACTACTCCAGCGCTGGCGGCGCGTTCAAACTGAAAGTTTCGCGCACCACCCTCGCGTTCGGCGAGATGACCGTGGAAACGCCGGTGTTCGACACCTCGGACAAACGCCTGCAACCGGAATACGCCACAGGTTTGCTAGTGAACAGTCGTGAAATCGACAACGTTAACTTCACGGCCGGACACTTCACCGCATTCAAGAATCAGGACAGCTCCTCAGGGCGCGGCGACTTTTATGGTTACGGCGCCAACACCGAAGCCGGCGGAATCAGTTTTCTAGGCGTGGACCTGTTCGGCGACAGTCCGGTCGGTGGATCGCTTTACGCCTCGGACCTGAGCGACACCTGGCATCAGTACTACGCCAATCTGCACTTCAAACAGTCCGGCCTATTGCTCGATGCCAACCTCTACCACACCCGCGATACCGGTCGGGCGCTGGCCGGCGCGATCGACAACACCGCGTTCAGCCTGTCCGGCAAGTACAGTTTCGGCGCGCACGCGGTCATGCTCGGCTGGCAACGCATAAATGGCGACACGCCGTTCGATTTCGTGGGCGGTGACTCGATCTACCTCGCCAACTCGATCAAATACGCCGACTTCAACGGCGCCGGCGAACGCTCCTGGCAAGCACGCTACGACCTCGACCTTGGCGCTTTCGGCATCCCTGGCCTGACCTTCATGACCCGCTACGTCTCCGGCGACCACATCGACGGCACTCACGCGCCCAAGGGCGGCGCGTACAACCCGTTCGATGCCGAGACTGGCGACTATCAGCCGCAGCAAGGCGCTGGCGGCAAGCATTGGGAACGGGATATCGATCTGAAATACATCGTGCAATCGGGCGCGGCGAAGGACCTGTCGGTGCAGCTTTCACATGTATCGCACCGAGCGAATGAGGCACAGGCCGGGGATGATATCGACCGGATTTATTTAGTGATTCAGTACCCGTTGGGGTTTTGATGGCTCGTGATTAAAGCCAGCCGCAGGCCCGATGTCGCCCTACAAATCTATCGACTGGAAAACCAATCCCCTGTGGGAGCGAGCCAGCTCGCGAAAGCGGCCGATCAGTCGGCATAGACGTTGAATGACGTACCGCATTCGCGAGCAAGCCCGCTCCCACAGGGGGGATTGGGTGAGGTTTGGAATATTGCGTAATTGGCGGAAGGCAGCCGGAGTCGAACCTGCCCGGGAACGGATGCCGTCCCCAACCGGGTTTGAAGCCCGGCCGCGCCACCGGGCGCGATTGCCTTCCTTTGAACTCAGGGTGCGTCGGCACTGGCCAGCGCGTTGTCGTGGCGGATCACCCGGGATTCGCCGATGCGCCGGGTCAGGCCGAGGCGATCGAAGTATTCCAGGTAGTGAATACAGCGTTTGCGTCCCAAGCCTAGCGCATCACGGAAGGTTGTCACCTGGATCGACGGATTTTCCTGTTCCAGTTGCAACAGAATGTCGGCCATGCGCCGCAGTTGCCCGTCAGACAGAAACAGGTCGCGCACCACTTGGTGCATCAACCCCAAGCGCGCCAGTTTGCGCAGCAACAGGCGCACCACGGCATCCTCCACGCCCAACACGTTGGCGACATCACGTATCCACGGTGGATCAAACCCGGCCTGCTCGAACAGCGGCTGCATGCGCTGCCACAGGGTTTCGTCTTCAGCACTCAAACGCACCTGATGATCGGGCAAATGCAACCACGGCCCGCTGGCGTTGATCGATCCGGCGGCGCGCAGTTCTTCCAGCAGGCTGACAAAGGTCGAGCGCTCCAGCGCCAGACCACTGAAGCGTCGCAGGCGGTCGCGATCCGGTCCCATCTGGTCCGGTTCCAGCTCGTGCAATTTCGCCAGTTGCTCCAGCAGGGTGAACTTCAACTGCCCCCAGCGCTGCACGTTGAACAGCACCGGGCCCTGGCGGGTGTCGATCAGGCGCACGTTGGCTGGTAGCGCCCAGTCTTCACGCTGACGATTGAATTGACGCTCCAGCCGTTGCGGATCGAGGCCGCCAGCGCTGTGGTCAAGCAGCAGTGGTAACGCTTGTTCAAGACTGTCGCTGCCGGCCAGGGCCTGCAGTTGCGCCAGCCGTTCCGGGCTGCGGCGCTGGCGGGCCGGGGCAAACGGGTCGAGTACCTGACCGCCACCGAGGGTGCGTTGCGCGCTGTGGTCACGCAGGATCAGGCGATCGCCCTTCACCGCGTGCACCGGGGCGTTGATCAGCAGTTGCGCGAACATGCGTTCGCCTGCACGCAAACGCGGGCCTTCGAGCAACGCCACGCGGGCGATGACGTCTTGCGTACCGAGGTGCGCATGCACCGGGTGAAAGTGTTCGAAGGTGCGCTCACCGGGCAACAACTGAAACTCGATATCGACCCGTTGCGTTGGTGCGTGCAGCCATTCGGCCAACAGCCATTGGCCGCGATGGATCTGCTCCAGGGTCAATCGATCGCCACTGATGTTCAGCGCAACCCGTTGCCCGGCGAAGGCCTGCTCGGCGGCCTGATTTTGCGCGTGCAGCCCTCGCACCCGCACCGATTTCCCGGACGGCCCGAGGGCCAGTTTGTCCCCGACTGACACCGTCCCCGACAACGCCGTGCCAGTGACCACAATCCCGGCGCCCGCCACGCTGAAGGCGCGGTCGATGGCCAGGCGAAAACCACCTTCGCGGCTGCGCTCATGCACTTCGCCTTGGATCTGCAGCAAGCTCTGGCGCAGTTCATCGACGCCCTGCCCGGTCACGCTCGACACCGCCAGCGTCGGTGCATCGGCGAATGGCCCGGCTTCGAGCAGATCGAGAACCTGGCGCTGCACCTCCTCCACCCTGCCCGCTTCAACCCGATCGCATTTGGTGATCGCCACCAGCGCCCGGGGAATGCCCAGCAACTGCACAATCGCCAGATGCTCACGGGTCTGCGGCATCACCCCGTCGTCCGCCGCCACCACCAGCAACACCAGATCAATGCCCTGCGCCCCGGCAAGCATGTTGTGGGTGAATTTCTCGTGGCCCGGCACGTCGATGAACCCGGTCAGCCCGGCACCGGCTTCCAGTTCCGCGTAGAGATAACCGAGGTCGATGGTCATCCCACGCTCGCGTTCCTGCGGGCGGCGGTCGCCGGTTTGCCCGGTCAGCGCTTGCAGCAGCGAGGTCTTGCCGTGGTCGATGTGCCCGGCGGTGCCGACGATCACGACTCGACCTGCAACTGTGGCAACTGCGCCAGCCACGCCGGCTCGTCGTCGAGCTGCCGTAGATCGAGCCACAGCGCGTCGTCGTCAATTCGACCCAGCACCGGAATCGGCAAATTGCGCAACGCAGCTTCCAGATTCAGCAGACAACGCCCGCGCAAACGCTTGGACACTTGCGGGCGTAAGCACAGCGCCGCACTCGGCAACCGCGCCACCGGTTGGCTGCCGCTGCCGATCATGCCCAACGCCTGCACGGCGCTGACCTGCCACGGTACGCCCAAGACTTCAGCCATCGCCGGTTGCAAACGAGAGGCCTGGGCGAGAATGTCGGCTTGCGGGCGAGTCAACAGCCGCAGGCTCGGCAGACGTTCAGCGAGGCGATCCGGATCGCGATACAGGCCAAGCACCGCTTCCAGCGCCGCCAGGGTCAGCTTGTCGACCCGCAAGGCGCGCTTCAGCGGATTCTTTTTGATCTTCGCGATCAATTCTTTGCGCCCGACAATCAACCCGGCCTGCGGCCCGCCGAGCAATTTGTCGCCGCTGAAGGTGACGATGTCCGCACCGTCGAGCAGCGCCTGCCGTACCGTCGGTTCCGCCGGCAGACCCCAACGGGTCAAGTCCAGCAGACTGCCGCTGCCCAGATCCTCCAGCAGCGGCAAGCCGTGCCGATGCGCCAGTTCGGCCAGTTCGGCGGTGGGCACCCGGGCGGTAAAGCCCTCGATGCTGTAGTTACTCGCATGCACGCGCATGATCAAACCACTGCGCGGGCTGATCGCCGCCTCGTAGTCGCGGGCGTGGGTGCGGTTGGTGGTGCCGACTTCATGCAGGCGCACACCGGCGCGGGCCATGATGTCGGGGATGCGGAACGCGCCGCCGATCTCGATCAGCTCGCCGCGCGAGATGATGCCTTCCTTGCGCGCGCCGAGGCTGTTCAGCGTCAGCAACACCGCAGCGGCATTGTTGTTGACCACGGTGACGGCTTCGGCGCCGGTCAGTTCGCGGATCAGGCCTTCGATCAGGTCATCACGATCACCGCGTTTGCCACTGGCCAGATCGAATTCCAGATTGAGCGGGTAACGTGCGGCCATCTGCACCGCGTCGATGGCTTCATCCGGCAACAGCGCCCGGCCAAGATTGGTGTGCAGCACCGTACCGGTCAGGTTGAACACCCGCCGCACGTTGCTGCGCTGCTGCTGGGCCAGACGCTCACCGACGCGGCCGGCGAGCACTTCTGGGCTGATTTCAATGGACGACAATTGCCCGTTCAACACGTCTGCACGCAACTCGTCCAGCAACTGGCGCAAACGGCTCAGCAACGCCTCACGACCGTAACGCTCAAGCAGTGGCACACAGGCCGGGTGACGCAACAAACCATCAATGGAAGGCAACCGCAGGGTAACACTCGAAGACATCAGCCACTCCCGAAAACAAGACTCTCCGGCATGACCTGACGCAACGCGTCTAAATACAGCACACCGGCCCCCAATTGTGGGAGCGGGCTTGCTCGCGAATGCGGTGAGTCAGCCACAAATAATCTGACTGACACGGCTCCTTCGGGAGCAAGCCCCCTCCCACAGGTTTTTCAGGAGTGTAGACGCTCTGGTCATTCGTCTCCCGGCGCCAGCAACAGATTCGGTGCCAGACGCTGATAGCCGTCCTGCGCCAGACGCATGTCGAGCAGCAGGCTGGTGAGGTCAGCCGACAACGCTTCGCCTTCGGCATCGTTCTCCAGATAAACCAGTTTCAGGTAGCTGTTGCAGCTGGGGCACACCTCCGCACGAATCGGCGCCTGATTAGCGGCGTGGCGATCGTCCTCCAGGCTCAAGTAATCCAGGCCTTTACTCGACTCGCAATACACGCACTTGACCCGCACCACGTGCCATTCGCAGGCGCACAACGAACACACCAGATAACGCAGACCGTTGTGTTTGCCGCGATGGCGGATCACCCCGGCCATCGCTGGTGAACCACAGCCCGGGCACTGGCTGAGGCTGTCGCCGGGTTTCAGTTGCAGGTTCGGTGCGCTGAGCAGCCAATGGCTCCACGCCGCTTGCAACCCGGCGCCGAGAAACGGCACCAACTGTGCCGGCACCATCGAATATTGACCGCTGACCAACGCCACCGCCCACGCACGCAACTGGCCGGCACTGGCGCCGCGCAGTGTCGCGAGCGCCTCGACTACGGCGGGTTGATCGGGCGGCACATAGCGTTGCAACAGAGCATCCAGATAAACCTGCCAGCCCTCCTCGCGCACCAATGTGTCGGCAGCAAACGGCGGCAAACCATGCAACTGACAGGCTTCGATCCTTTGCTGATCAAACGGTACCGTCAGCGGTGGATCGTCGAAAACCTGCTGCTGAGCCCGGCACAATCCGGCGATCAGTCGCAGGTAATCGGCCAGCGGATGCCCGTGAGCCAATTGCTCCAGGCGCTGGGCGCGCAAGGTGAACAGATTGTGCGGCGGCAGGTGCAGAAACGGCGGCGAACTGGCCGCCGCTTCGATTTCCCCGGGTTCAAGAATAGTTGCCAAAAGTCAGCCCTTTTTGGTGATCGGTCGCTCCGGCACGTCCGGATTGCGTTCATCGCGGGTGATGTCGCGATACCACAGTTCGTGGTGTTTCCTCGCCCAGGCGCGGCTGACCCAACCATGCAGCATCGCGTCCACCGAACCCTTGATCCACAGCCCGGCGTAGATGTGCACGATGATGCTGAGGATCAGTACAAAACCGGCCAGCGCATGCAGGAGCATGGCCCAGCGGATCACGGTGATGCCGAAGTACGCACTGAAATACGCGCGCCAGATCACCAGCCCGGTGAACAGCAGACCGAGCATGCACAGCAGTAAAGTCCAGAACAGCATCTTCTGCCCGGCGTTGTACTTGCCCACCGGCGGCACGCTTTCTTCATCGTTGACCAGCACACGATCGATGCGGCGCATCCACTTCCAGTCGTTGTCGATAAAGAAATTCGCGCGCCAGAAGCGGAACACCAGACCGAGGAACAACACGAACATCAACACGCCCATGAACGGGTGCAGAATCCGCGTCCACGGCCCGCCGCCGAACAGGTGGGTCAGCCAGAACATCGAGGGATGAAACAACGCCAGCCCGGACAGCCCGGCCATGAAGAACAGAATCGCCACCAGCCAGTGATTGGTGCGCTGGTTGGCGGTGTAACGCAGGATCGTCTTGTTGCTCATGGCCGGTCCTCCCCGCGTGGATCGAAGGTGTGCACCGCCGGATCGACAACGTGCACCGAAGTATCCGGTGGCGTCGGATGATCATCCTCTTCGGTGCGATTCGGCCCGATGCGCACATAGTGGAAGAAACCGGCGAGCACCGCCGCACCCATCGCCAGCAGGCCCAGCGGTTTGCTGATGCCTTTCCACAAGCCCACCAGCGGGCTGATGGCCGGCGCCTCTGGCAACCCGGCGTAGATCTTCGGCGTATCGGCGTGGTGCAACACATACATCACGTGAGTGCCGCCGACGCCTTCCGGGTCATACAGCCCGGCGTTGTCGAAGCCCCGGCTTTTCAGGTCGACGATGCGTTCGGCGGCGTGTTCCTTCATGTCTTCTTTGGTGCCGAAGACAATGGCGCCGGTGGGACAGGTTTTCACGCAGGCCGGCTCCAGCCCTACCGCGACGCGGTCGGAACACAAGGTGCATTTGTAGGCTTTGTGATCCTTCTGCGAGATCCGCGGAATGTTGAACGGGCAACCGGTGATGCAATAACCGCAGCCGATGCAGTGATCCTGATCGAAATCGACGATGCCGTTGGCGTGCTTGATGATCGCCCCGGGACTTGGGCATGCCGCGAGACACCCCGGTTCGGCGCAATGCATGCAGCCGTCCTTGCGGATCAGCCACTCGAGGTTGCCGGCGTCGGTTTCGTGTTCGGTGAAGCGCATCAAGGTCCAGGTTTCTGCGCTCAGGTCCTGCGGGTTATCGTAGGTGCCGTGGTTGTGGCCGACCTCGTCGCGCAGCTCGTTCCATTCCGAGCAGGCGACCTGGCAGGCCTTGCAGCCAATGCATTTGGTGGTGTCGATCAGCTTGGCCACCGCCTCCTGATTCCTCACCGAAGGCGGCACCGTGGTGGTGGCCGAGCGGGCAATGATGTCTTGGCTGGCCATTTACAGTTTCTCCACGTTGACCAGGAATGACTTGGATTCCGGGGTCTGTGTGTTGCCATCGCCGAGGAACGGCACCAGGGTGTTGGTCAGGTAACCGTGGCGCGTCTGGCCGGTGAATCCCCAGTGCAGCGGGATACCGATCTGATGCACCACCTGGCCGTTGACCTGCAGCGGCCGGATGCGTTTGGTCACCACCGCCACCGCCTCGATGAACCCGCGTTTGCAGCTGACCCGCACCCGATCTCCAGCCGCGATGCCCTTCTCCTTCGCCAGCACTTCGCCGATTTCGACGAACTGCTCGGGCTGGGCAATCGCATTCAACTTGCAATGCTTGCTCCAGAAGTGGAAGTGCTCGGTCAGCCGGTAACTGGTGCCGGCGTACGGGAAGTCCTTGGCTTCGCCGAGGCTTTCCCAGACCGAATCGAAGATCCGCGCCGCCGGGTTGCTGGTGGCTTTCTTGTTTTGCGGGTGCAGCGGGTTGATGCCGATCGGCGTTTCGAACGGCTCGTAGTGCTCGGGGAAAGGCCCTTCGTTCATCTTGTCGACGGCGAAGAACCGCGCCACGCCTTCGGGGTTCATGATGAACGGGTTCATCCCCGCTTCCGGCGGCACATCGGCCTTGTAGTCCGGCACGTCGGTGCCGCCCCAGGCCTTGCCGTTCCACCACACCAGACGTTTTTTCGGATCCCACGGTTTGCCCGCGACGTCCGCCGAAGCGCGGTTGTAGAGGATCCGCCGGTTGGCTGGCCACGCCCAGGCCCAGCCCTGATGCTGATGCATGCCATACGGGTCGGCATTGTCACGCCGGGCCATCTGGTTGCCGGCCTCGGTCCAGCTGCCGGCGAAGATCCAGCAACCGGACGCGGTGCTGCCGTCGTCCTTGAGCAACCCGAACCCGGCCAGTTGCGAGCCGGCCTTGACCGCCACGCCGCTGGCATCGGTGAAGTCGACCATGGCGCTGCCGTTGATCTCTTTGGCCAGCTCCTCCGGCGATGGCTCGTCGGGGATCTTGTACGGCCACGACAGGTTCAGCAGCGGATCGGGGAACTTGCCGCCCTCGGCCTGATAGCGCTTGCGCAGACGCAGGAACAGTTCGCTCATGATGCGGATGTCGGTCTGCGCTTCGCCGGGGCCGTCGGCGCCTTTCCAGTGCCATTGCAGCCAGCGACTGCTGTTGACCAGCGAGCCGTCCTCCTCGGCAAAGCAAGTGGTCGGCAGGCGAATCACTTCGGTCTGGATCTCGGCGCTTTTCACGTCGTTGTACGGCCCGACGTTTTGCCAGAACTCCGAGGTTTCGGTGGCCAGCGGATCCATCACTACCAGCCATTTGAGTTTGGCCAGCGCAGCCATCACCCGGTTCTTGTCCGGCAACGCAGCGATCGGGTTGAAGCCCTGGCACATGTAGCCGTTGACCTTGCCCTGGCTCATCAGGTCGAACATTTTCAGGACGTCGTAGTTCGGAATGTCGAGTTTCGGCAGGTAGTCGTAATTCCAGTTGTTCTCCAGCGTCGCGTTGGCGCCGTACCAGGACTTCATCAGGCTGACGTGGAATTTGCTGTAGTTCTGCCAGTAGGACAGCTGCCCCGGACGCAACGGCATTTGCGTACGTTTTTTGATAAAGGCGTTGTAGTCCTGCTCGGCATCGCCACCCAGGGTCAGATAACCCGGCAGCGAATTGGACAACAACCCGAGGTCAGTAAGGCCCTGAATGTTCGAGTGTCCGCGCAAGGCATTGACCCCGCCGCCCGGCATGCCGACGTTGCCCAGCAGCAGTTGCACCATCGCCGCACTGCGGATGATCTGCGCGCCGATCGAGTGCTGCGTCCAGCCGAGTGCATAGAGGATGGTCATGGTCTTGCCCGGCGTGGAGCACGTGGCAATCTCATCCCAGATTTTCTGCATGGCATCGACCGGCATCCCACAGATCTGGCTCGCCAGCTCAATGTTGTAGCGGCTGTAATGCTGCTTCATCAATTGATAGACGCAGCGTGGATCCTGCAGGGTCGGGTCGACCTTGACGAAGCCGTCCTCGCCCAACTCGTAACCCCAGCCGGATTTGTCGGTGTAGCTGCGCTTGGCCGCGTCGTACCCGCTGAAGATGCCGTCTTCAAAGCTGAACCCGGCTTTGACGATGAACGAAACGTCGGTGTAGTTGCGCACGTATTCGTGCTGGATCTTGTCCTGAGTCAGCAGGTAATTGATCAGCCCGCCCATGAAGGCGATGTCGGTACCGGTGCGGATCGGCGCGTAATAGTCCGCCACCGAAGCGGTCCGGGTAAAACGCGGGTCGACCACGATCAGCCGGGCAGCGTTGTGCGCCTTGGCCTCGGTCACCCATTTGAAGCCGCACGGATGCGCTTCTGCTGCGTTGCCACCCATAACCAGGATCAGATTCGCGTTGGCGATATCGGTCCAGGTGTTGGTCATGGCACCACGGCCGTACGTCGGGGCAAGACTTGCCACCGTCGGGCCGTGTCAGACACGCGCCTGGTTATCGAACCCCAGCATGCCAAGACTGCGAATCACCTTCTGGGTGATGTAACCGGCTTCGTTGGACGCGGCCGACGCGGCGAGGAACCCGGTGGTCAGCCAGCGATTCACCGTTTGCCCGGTGGAATTTTTCTCGATGAAGTTGGCGTCGCGGTCGGCCTTCATCAGGTCGGCGATGCGATCCAGTGCTTCATCCCAGCTGATCCGGGTCCATTCGCTGCTGCCGGGCTTGCGCATTTGCGGGTATTGCAGACGGCCCGGGCTGTGAATGAAGTCCAGCAGGCCCGCGCCTTTCGGGCACAGGGTGCCGCGGTTGACCGGATGGTCGGCGTCGCCCTCGATGTGAATGATATTTTGCGCGACGTTCTTCGCGGCATCGCCCTGGCTGTACATGATCAACCCGCAACCGACCGAGCAATACGGGCAGGTGTTGCGGGTTTCATGGGTGTGGGCAAGCTTGAAGTGACGCACCTGCTCGGCGAAGGCCAGCGTCGGGGCCATGCCCAACGCGCCCAGGCTAGAGCCTGCAAGGCCGATACCGGCGACCTTGAAGAATTGACGACGGCTGAGATCCATCGTGCACTCCTGATCAGGTGGAACCCGGTACTTGAGCCGGGCTTTTTCTGGACAAACACGGTTGCGGCAGAATGCCTGCCGGCTTTTTCACTGTAGACAATGACCACACACTCTGTGTGAAAACCGACCGTCGGCGACAATCGGTCATGCCCTGGAAAACCTGTGGGAGCGAGCCTGCTCGCGAAGAGGCCCTGTCAGTTGAGACAAATATTGACTGACACACCGCCTTCGCGAGCAGGCTCGCTCCCACAGGTTTTGTGTATCCCCAAAGTGTCATGGGTTTATCATGGCACCCATGAACAACCCGCCTTCACGAGACCGCGCATGACTTTCGATTTTGATCAGCTATTCGACCGCCACAACACCGGCAGCACCAAGTGGAGCCGCTACCCGGCCGATGTGTTGCCGATGTGGGTCGCTGATATGGATTTCGCCGCGCCACCGGTGATCATCGAGGCATTGCAGCAGCGCCTGTTGCACCCACTGGTGGGTTACAGCGTGGCGCAGGACAATCTGCGTGAAGCCATCGTCGCCGACCTGTGGGACAAGTTCGCCTGGAAGGTCAAACCGCAGGAGCTGATCTTCCTGCCGGGCGTTGAATCCGGTTTCAACATGGCTTTGAAAGCGCTGGTGCAGCCGCAGCAGAACGTCGTGGTGCAGGTGCCGAACTACCCGCCGCTGCGGCATGCGCCGGGGCATTGGGGGCTGAACAAGGTCGAGCTGGAATTCATCCCTCAGGCCGATGGCAGCTACGCCACGCCGCTGGAGACCCTGCGCGAATCGCTGAACGGTGGCGGCGCCCTGCTCCTGAGCAACCCGCACAACCCGATCGGCAAGGTGTTTGGCCGTGAGGAGCTGCAAGCCGTAGCGGGTATCTGTGCGGCACAGGACGCCTGGATCATCTCCGACGAGATCCACGCCGAGCTGTGCTTCGACGGCCGCGTGCACATTCCGACCGCGTCCCTCAGCCCGGAAATCGCCAAGCGCACGATCACCCTGATGTCGGCGAGCAAGGCCTACAACATCGCCGGCCTCAAGACCTCGTTCATGATCATCCAGGACGCCGCCCTGCGCGAGCGCGTCAACCACGCCCGTTGCGGCATGGTCGACAGCGTCAACCCGCTGGGCATGGAAGCCACCCGCGTCGCCTACAGCGAAGGTGCGCCGTGGCTGGCCGAACTGAAAACCTATCTGCAGGCCAACCGCGACTGGTTGGTGGATGCGGTGCGCAGCCGCTTGCCGGGCGTGACGATCAATGTGCCGCAGGGAACCTATCTGGCGTGGCTCGATTGCTCGGCGCTGGACCTGGACAACCCGCAGCAGTTCTTCCTTGAACAGGCCAGGGTCGGTCTGAGCGCCGGGCTGGATTTCGGCGATCAGCACCAACAGTTCGTGCGCCTGAACTTCGGCTGCCCGCGGTCGTTGCTCGAAGAAGGCATCAGCCGCATGGAGCGTGCCCTGACCCAGCGCAATACCTGAAAACACCACCAATCTGTAGGAGTGAGCCTGCTCGCGATAGCTGACTGACATTCAACATCAATGTCGGCTGATACACCGCCATCGCGAGCAGGCTCACTCCTACAATGGTTTTGTGGTCATCCAAAATCCGATCGAACTCACGGCAAACCGTCCGGGTCAACCACCCATACTTGCCCTGAGAACCTCGGAGATTTGTGATGACCGACTATCCAAAACCACCCTTCCCCGCACAAGCCCAAGCCGTCCCCGGTGCGCAAAGCAAAATGCAGCCGTATCCCGACTGCGGCGAGCAAAGCTACGTTGGCTCCGGGCGGCTGGCTGGCAAGATTGCGCTGATTACCGGCGCCGACAGCGGTATCGGCCGCGCGGTGGCGATTGCCTTCGCCCGTGAAGGCGCTGACGTGGTCGTGGCCTATCTGAATGAACATGACGACGCCAAAGAGACCGCACGCTGGGTCGAACAGGCAGGCCGCCAGTGCCTGCTGCTGTCCGGCGACCTCGCGCACAAGGCCCATTGTCAGGAACTGGTGGACAAGACCGTCGAACGCTTCGGGCGCATCGACATTCTGGTCAACAACGCCGCGTTCCAGATGACCCACGAAACCTTCGAAGAAATCCCCGACGACGAATGGGTGATGACCTTCGACGTCAACATCACGGCGATCTTCCGGTTGTGCCAGGCAGCGATCAAACACATGCGCCCCGGCGCGTCGATCATCAACACCAGCTCGGTCAACTCGGACATGCCCAAACCGACCCTGCTGGCCTATGCCACCACCAAAGGCGCGATCGCCAACTTCACCGGCGGTCTGGCGCAGATCCTCGGGCCGAAACAAATCCGCGTGAACTGCGTGGCCCCCGGACCAATCTGGACGCCATTGATCGTCTCGACCATGCCCGATGAAGAAGTACAGAACTTCGGCAGCGAAACCCCACTCGGTCGCCCCGGACAACCAGTGGAAGTGGCGCCGATTTACGTGCTGCTCGCCTCCGACGAAGCCAGTTACATCACCGGTCAGCGCTATGGCGTCACCGGCGGCAAGCCGATGCTCTAAGCGGCGCGAGAAAAACTGAACCTGGTGGCATGACGTCCCTCCATACCTTTAAGAGTCCCAACCGGTCTGCAGGATCAGGAGGTCGTCATGTCCGCCCCTCTCATCAAACTCTTCACCCAGCCCAACTTCGCCTGGACCGATATCCGCCGCGAGGAAGAGGCCCATCCCCGTCACTACCTGGCGCATCTGTTGCTATTGGCGCTGATTCCCGCCGTGTGTCTGTTCCTCGGTACCACGTATGTCGGCTGGAGTCTGGCAGCCGGCGAGACCGTGCGCTTGAGCACGGCCAGTGCACTGCAACTGAGCATTCTGCTGTATGTGGCGATTGTCGCCGGGGTCGCGATCATCGGCGGGTTCATCCGCTGGATGTCACGTACGTTCGACGCGCGCCCCACGCTTAACCAGTGCATCGGTTTCGCTGCCTATACCGTGACGCCGTTCTTCGTCGCCGGGATCGCCGGTCTTTATCCAAGTCGCTGGCTGGCGATTCTGGTGCTGGGTGCCGCGTCGGTGTATTCGACGTTCCTGCTATTCGTCGGCCTGCCGACGTTCATGCATGAGCGCAAAGAACAGGGCCTGCTGTACTCGGCCTGCGTCTGGGGCGTCGGCCTGCTGGTGATGGTGACCATTCTGGTGTCGATGATTCTGCTGTGGTTCAACGTGCTCTCGCCCGAGTACCTGCGAACTCCCGTTGGTTAACCCGGTGCCAACGCTGTCGTCGATGGACTGCCTAACATGAGCTTTGTCATCTGGGTCGCGGTGCTTGGCGCGGTGTTGCTGACCCTCGCGCTGACCTCGTCGTACCTGCGCTGGATGCCGGTCACCACTTCGGCCGTGTGCCTGCTGCTGGGGATCGGCATCGGCCCCAGCGGTCTGGATTTGCTGAAACTGTCACTGGAAAACGCTTCCGTATGGATGGAGCACCTCACGGAAGTGGCGGTACTGTTTTCGCTGTTTGTCTGCGGGCTGAAGTTGCGTCTGCCCCTGCGCGACAAGCGTTGGCGGATTGCGTTCGGGCTGGCGGGCCCGGTGATGGTCTTGACCATCGCCGGGGTCAGCGTATTGCTGCACTGGGGCCTGCAACTGTCGTGGGGGCCGTCGCTGCTGATCGGGGCGATGCTCGCGCCGACCGACCCGGTACTGGCCGCGCTGGTGCAGGTCAACGATGCGCGGGATGTCGACAGCGTGCGCTTTGGCCTTTCCGGAGAAGCCGGGCTCAATGACGGCATCGCGTTCCCGTTCGTGATTCTCGGCTTGCTGCTGTTGCAGGCCGACGCGCAACCCGGCGCCTTGACCGATTGGGTGCTGCACGGCTTGCTCTGGGCGGTGCCGGTCGGTTTGCTCACCGGTTACTGGATGGGGCGCGGCATCGGTCGGTTGACGCTGTCGTTGCGCATTCGTAACGACGACAGCACCCTGAGCCCGAATGATTATCTGGCGCTGTCGCTGATTGCTCTGGCTTATGTCGGCGCAGATGCGATTGGCGGTTATGGTTTTCTGTCGGTATTCGCCGCCGGCCTCGGCTTGCGTCAAGAAGAAGTCAAATCCACCGGCGCCAGCCAGCCGCCCGCCGAACATCTGGTGCAACCGGTGGTCGGCCACCAGAACATCGAACCGCAGCACGCGGTGCACGGCGATACCGAACGACTGGAAAGCAGTCAGGTCGCCGCCGGGATCATGATGGGCGACATGCTCTCGTTCGGCAGTCTGGTGGAACGGGCCATGGAAGTGTTTCTGGTGACCTTGCTGGGTGTGGTACTGGTGCCGCATTGGGACTGGCGGGCGTTGGTCATTGGCGCGGTGCTGTTCTGCGTGGTGCGTCCGGCCTGCGTTGCGCTGATGCCATGGGGCACTTTGCTCGACGGTGGTCAACGGCTGTTGATCGGTTGGTTCGGCATTCGCGGGATCGGCAGTCTGTTCTATCTGTTTTATGCCTTGAACCACGGGCTGAGTCCTTCAGTCGCGACGTTGTGCACCAACATCACCCTGTCCGTGGTGGCATTGAGCATTTTGCTGCATGGCATCAGCACGCAGCCGCTGCTGGCGCGCTACGAACAACGGCAAAAACGAAAAAACTGATTTTTCCGGCGGCAATATGTCGGGAAATCCATCGAAGTTTTTTCTGAAAATAAATGGATCCCTCGGCCAAAACCGACAGTCACAACCATAACCCCTCGCTGGATGCACTCGGCGAGGTCCGGCAGGTTCGGTTCCCCTGCGGCTTGCAGCCCATGAAGAGGAATCTTTGGATAACAAGGTCACGGTCATGAAAGAATGCTCGACTCCTGCACAAATCAAGGCTTGCAGGGCTTTGGCCCTGGAACGCAATCGTCAACTGTTCGAAGATGCCCACGCCCTCAACCGAGCGGCTTACGAGCTGCTGGAAGCGGACAATCTGGACCTCGAACAGTTTGAGCACTATCGAGCAATGCGCCGCAAAGCCGATGCGAAGTTCGAAGAAGCCATCGATCACTTGTGCGTCCTCAACGAAGACTTCCCGCCGATTCCAATGTCACCGCATCACTCGCAGGAATTGCGTCGACAGCTTGAAACCGTCGAATAAAGCGCACAAGAAAAAGCCCGGCAGCGATGTCCGGGCTTTTTCTTTGGGCGGCGTTCAGCCTCCTGGGTTGGTCACCTGAATGAACACCGCGTAAGCCCCGAGCAGTATCCAGAACGTGGCGAAGATCCAGGGCGTGCGCACCGAAAACAACAGCGACTTGCGATAGCCCTTGTGGCTCGACTCCATTTCACTGAACAGCGGCGACTCGTCGTAAGCCATGCCCATGATCGGCTCGCTGCGTAACAACTCGCTCTGCTTGTAGTGCCAGTGATCGATGATGTCGTACGCCGCCCGTATCCCCGGCCAGGCGTTGAGCGAGCTGAGCAACCCGAGCAGCGCGAGAAACGGCGGCACCACCAGCGTGAACAATTTGCCCCATTCGGGGTTGAGGTTGGCCATGCACGAAGCAAAGGCAATCACCAGAAACGACTGCGCCGCCAGATAGGCATCGGTGCGGTTGGCGAGGATGCTGGTTTCGTACTGGATTTCCTTGCGATAGAAGTCCAGCCGTTCCTTGGGTGAGCCGAACATCTTGGCGTCGTGTTCAGTCAGGTGCTCTTCAGCGCTGGGCTCAGTCAGTATGCGAGGCAAGGGACGCGCACTCCGTGGCGGGGAAACCTTTTAGAAGGCCCTCGCCACGGACAAGTTCAGGCGGATTCACTTCATCGACTGCGCGATGATTTCCACCAGATTGAGCTGGGTGAACGGCTTGGGCAGACGCGGCAATTGCGCGGCAAAGCCTTCCAGACGTTCGGCGTAACCGGTGGCCAGAATGATCGGCAGATCCGGCTTGAGCAGACGCACTGCATGCGCCAGTTGCACGCCGCTCATCTGCGGCATGGCCATGTCGGTGATCATCAGATCAATGACTTCGCCCTGCTCGAACAACGCCAGCGCCTTGGCACCGGACGTGGCGCTGATCACGCGATGACCAAGGTCTTCGAGCAGCAGCGTGGTGCTGGTCATCACCAGCGAATCGTCGTCCACCACCAGCACGCTGAGGCGCGGCACCAGCACCGGTTTGACCGCCGGGTACAGGTTTTTTGCCGTCTCCCCGGCTAACGCCACCGGTATCCACATTTCAGCGCGGGTGCCATGGCCTTTTTCGCTCTTGAGAATGAAACGGCCACCCAGTTGCTCGATAAAGCCATGCACCATCGACAAGCCCAGCCCGGTGCCCTTGCCCACGCCCTTGGTGGTGAAAAACGGATCCCTGGCCGAACCCAGCGTGGCTTCGTCCATGCCCTCACCCGTGTCGATCACGCTCAGGCACACATAGTGCCCGGCCGCCATTGACGAATGGCTTTGCTCAAGCACGACTTCAGGCTGCGCGGTAATGCACAGGCTGCCACCGTCGACCATGGCGTCGCGGGCGTTGGTCGCCAGATTGAGCAACGCCAGTTCCAGTTGGTTGCTGTCGGCCAGCACCGGTTGCAGATCCTCGGGAAAGCGTGTCTCGATGCGAATCCCCGGGCCTATCGAGCTGCGCAACAGTCCGGTGATGCCTTGCACCAGTTGCGGGATATCGACCGGCTCGGTCTTGAGTTCCTGACGGCGGGCGAAGGCCAGCATGCGTTGGGTCAGCGATACGCCACGCAACGCACCCTGCGTGGCGTTTTCCAGCAGACGGCTGTTTTTCGGATCGTCACCGATGCGCTTTTGCAGAATCTCCAGATTGCCCAGAATCACCGTCAGCAAATTGTTGAAGTCATGGGCGATGCCGCCGCTGAGCTGACCGATGGCCTGCATCTTCTGCGCCTGGAACAGCGCTTCGCGGGTCTTTTCCAGCGCCACTTGCGACTCATGGGCTTCGGTGACATCGCGGGTGATCTTGGCAAACCCGAGCAGCGTGCCGGTTTCGCCGCGAATGGCATCGACCACCACGTGGGCCAGAAACCGCGTGCCATCCTTGCGCATGCGCCAGCTCTTGTTCTCGAAACGGCCCTCGCGGGTGGCAATCTCCAGTGCCCGTTGCGGTTCGCCGGCCACACGGTCTTCCGGGGTGTAGAAAACCGAAAAATGCTGGCCGATGATTTCTTCCGGCTGGTACCCCTTGATCCGCTGGGCGCCCTGATTCCAGTTGCTCACACGACCTTCGGGGCTGAGCATGTAGATCGCATAATCGGTGACACCCTGCACCAGCAGGCGAAACTGCTGTTCGCTTTGCTTGAGGGTTTCCTCAGCCATCTTGCGGTCGGTCAGGTCACGGGTGATCTTGGCATAGCCGAGCAGTTTGCCGTTGGGATCAATGATCGGATCGATGACCACATGGCACCAGAAGCTGGTGCCATCCTTGCGCACCCGCCAGCCTTCGCCTTCGAAGCGTCCTTCGTGCAGCGCTGTGTCGAGCGCGCGTTGCGGCAGGCCCGCCGCACGATCATCGGCGGTATAGAAGCGCGAGAAATGCTCGCCGAGAATTTCCGCCTCTTCGTAGCCCTTGAAGCGTTTCGCGCCGGAGTTCCAACTGGTGATGATGCCGTCCGGGTCGATCATGTAAATCGCATAATCGACCACCGCATCGATCAGCAGACGAAAACGCATCTCCTCGATCGCGGCAGTTTTGCTCGGGTTGTCACTCATCAGGTTCACCGCTGGTTTTCATTAGCGCAAGTATGCGGCAATCCGGCGCCATGGGAAGGTGCAAACGCGCTTCTATTCACGGCGTGATCAATGGGTTGATTGAGGACGAGTCGGTGCCGAGCGACCACCAGCGTGGCAGCAGTTGCTGAATGCGCGGTTCGGCGAAGCGATCATCGATCAGCATCACCACGCCACGATCTTCACGGGTGCGGATCACCCGCCCGGCGGCCTGCACCACTTTCTGCACGCCCGGATACAGGTAGGTGTAATCGTAGCCGGCACCGAAAATCGCTGCCATGCGCCGTTTCAACTGTTCATTGACCGGGTTGAGCTGGGCCAGCCCCAGGGTGGCGATGAACGCGCCGATCAGCCGTGCTCCGGGCAGGTCGATACCCTCGCCAAACGCACCGCCCAACACGGCGAAGCCAATGCCCTGACTGTCGGCGGTGAACTGATCGAGAAATGCCTGCCGCCGTCCTTCGGCCATGCCCCGGGACTGCTGCCACAGGTTGATCTGCGGATGGCGTTCGGCGAGCAGCGTCAGCACTTGTTGCAGGTAATCGAAGCTGCTGAAGAACGCCAGGTAATTGCCCGGGCGCTCGCTGAACTGGCGGGCGATCAGCTCGACGATCGGCTCCAGCGACGCCTGCCGATGATTGAAGCGCGTGGAAATGCGGCTGACGATCTGCACCTGCAACTGTTCGGCGCTGAAGGGTGATTCGACGTCTATGCATACCGTGTCGGCGGGCGTGCCGAGCAGGTCGGCGTAATAGCGCCGCGGGCTTAGCGTCGCCGAGAACAACACGCTGCTGCGCGCCGCTTTCAGCCGGGGGCCGATGAACGCCGCCGGCACCACGTTGCGCAGGCACAACTGCGACAGCGGCCGCTTGCGCTCAAGGTCGCGCTTGCTGATGTCGAACAGGTAATGCTCGTCGAACAGCTCCGCCACCCGGCCGAACTGCAGCATGTCGAAGTAGAAGGTTTGCAGCGCGCTGTCGAGTCCCTGCGGATGATCATTGAGGTAGTCGCCAATGGCCGCGCTGCACAGGGACACGGCTTGCAGCAGTTTTTCCGGGGCCTTGTCGTAGGCCTGATACGGCGCCAGTTGCGGCTGATGCAGCGCGTTCCACTCGCGGTTGACCCGTTGCAGGGATTTTTTCAGCACCTCGGGGGCCGTCTTGCGCACACTGGCCAGCGCGGCCTGATCGAGACTGGCGCTGTACATCGAGCGCCCACGTTCGACCAGGTTGTGCGCTTCATCCGCCAGCACCGCAACCTTCCACTGATTGAGCTGGGCCAGACCGAACAGCAGCGCACTGAAATCGAAGTAATAGTTGTAGTCCGCCACCACCACGTCGGCCCAGCGGGCCATCTCCTGGCTCAGGTAATACGGGCAAACCGTGTGCTGACGGGCCACTTCGCGCATCGCCGCCTGATCCAGCAGATTGATCCGGCTGGCCGCTTGGCGGGCGGCGGGCAGCCGATCATAAAAGCCCTGGGCCAACGGGCAGGACTCACCGTGACAGGCTTTGTCCGGGTGTTCGCAAGCCTTGTCGCGGGCGACCATCTCCAGCACCCGCAGCGGCAAGCGTTCAGACTGATCGAACAACACCTGACTGGCATCCAGCGCCAGTTTGCGCCCCGGGGTCTTGGCGGTCAGAAAGAACACCTTGTCCAGTTGCTGCGGCGCCAGTGCCTTGAGCATCGGGAACAGCGTGCCGAGGGTTTTGCCGATGCCGGTGGGCGCCTGGGCCATCAGGCAGCGGCCGGTGCTGACCGCTTTGAACACCGATTCAGCCAGATGCCGCTGGCCGGGGCGAAAGTCGGCGTGGGGAAAGCTCAATTGCTGCGCGGCCAGATTGCGCGCCTCGCGATGGGCCATTTCCTGCTCGGCCCAGTTCAGGAACAACCGGCATTGCTGTTCGAAAAAATCCTGCAAGGCTGGAGCATTGAAGGACTCGACCAGACAGGTTTCCTTTTCGCTGACGATGTCGAAATACACCAGCGCCAGATTGATCTGCGCAAGCTCCAGCTTGCGACACATCAGCCAGCCGTAGATTTTCGCCTGCGCCCAATGCAACTGCCGATGGTTGGCCGGTTGCTTGCTGAGGTCACCGCGATAGGTTTTGACTTCTTCCAGACAGTTCTGCGCCGGGTCATAGCCGTCCGCCCTGCCCCTGACTTTCAATTGCAGAAACTCACCTTCCAGCGCCACTTCGCTCTGGTATTTGTCGCTGCGCCGCGAGGCCACGGTGCGGTGCCCGAGCATGCCTTCGAGGGCTGTCGGCGAAGGGGTAAAACGCAGGTCGAGGTCGCCGGTCTTGGCGGTGAACTCGCATAGGGCACGGACGGCAATGCTGTAGCTCAAGCGCTCTGCTCCGCCCATTGCACGTAGCACACGGCGACCGGCATCTGGTGTTGGTGGCAAAATTCCAGCCAGCGCAGCTGGTTGTCCTGCAAGCGGTCACCGGGGCCTTTGACCTCGATCATCCGGTAGGTCTTGTGCTGCGGCCAGAACTGGATCAGATCCGGCATGCCGGCGCGATTGGCCTTGATGTCGAGCAGCAGGCGATTGAACCAGTGCTTGAGGTGTTCGGCCGGCAAGCACGCCAACGCCTGTTCCAGCAATTGCTCGTTCAACGCGCCCCAGAACACGAACGGTGACTGCACGCCCCATTTGGCGGTGAAGCGCTCACGAATGGTCTCGGTGTAACGGCCGTCGTCGAGTTGGTCGAGACAGGCCTGGAACAGTTCGGCCCGGCGTTGCTGAAAATCTTCGTTGAGCAGGTCCACCGGCCCGCGCTGGAACGGATGAAAGAACGCCCCCGGCAACGGCGCAAAAATCGCCGGCCAGCACAGCAGGCCGAACAGCGAGTTGATCAGGCTGTTCTCGACGTAGTGCACCGGGCCGCTGTCTTCGTGCAGATGCGCCTGCACGTAGAACTCCACCGACAATCCCGGATCAGTGCGCGGCAGTTGCAGATCAAGGCGCTCGACCGGGCGTGGCGTTGCCCGTTTGAGCGGTGGCCCGCCGAGTTTGCGTCGCAGCCGTGGCAGCATCCGTTGCAGGCTCTGCTGTTCGGCGGCGCTTTCCGGCGCCTGTTCGGCGAGGCTGGCGAGCTCCAGCGCCAGTGCGTATTCGCCGCAGCGCTCCAGCACGCGGATCATTCGCTGACGAGCGCCGGGGTAGGCACAGTTGCGGTAAATACTCAGGGCCAAGGCAAACTCGGCGATGCGCTCGCAATACTGGCCGATCTGGAACAGCACCTTGCCGCGCCGCCGTTGCAGCCACGGGTTGTCGAACTGCAACGCGCTGACCTGCTCGACGATGATCTCCAACGGCTCACCGGCCTCGAAGCGTTGCTGGCACTGATGCAGGAACAGACAGGCGTCAACGTCTTCACGGCTGCGCAGGCCACGGGAGTCAGCGCAGAACTCGACTTTTTCGTAGGTAAAGATCCCGAGGTCGGCGAGGACGAATTCCGACCAGTCCTGGTACAGGTTGCCGAAGAACATCAGACGCAGGCGGTCGCACAGGTCCATGATGGTCAGGCTGAGCAAGCAGTCACCGAGCGTCGGCGCCCAATCACAGAGGCTGCGCGACTCGCTGAACTGCTCGGCGAGCACCGGCAGCCAGTCGTCCTTGCGGCCCTTGGGTTGCTCGATAAAGCTGCCGAACGCCTGCAGCAATTCAGCCTTGAGCAACACGTCGAACACTTCGGCCACGCTCAACAGAGCCTGATCGTCGAGCCAGCCGTGACTGAGCAACGGCTGCGCGGCAGCGCTGATGTCCCCGATTTCCAGGTAGTTGAGTTTGCCGAGGCGGAAATGCACGCCCTTGCGCATTATCATGCGCACCAGCAAACCCTGCGAAGTGCGTGGCAAGGCCTTGAAGTCGCGGATAAAGCCGTGCTCGGATTCGCTCATCACATCGGCATAGCGAAGCTCAAGCCAATCAAGCACTTGCCAAAAGTTGTTGAGGTAATAAAACGGATCGTCGAGCGGGTTGGCAGTCACGGGAATTCAGGGCCATGGCGAGCGAATACTGGTTATGCGTACAGATACCAGCTCTGCCCCGTCGCGTGCAAACGGAAAAAGATCAGTGGCAGCGGCAATCGGGATTTTTTCAGGGTGCCATCGAACTTTTCCCGGTTCGACGGCACCAACCGCGTTAGAGACCGGATACGGTCAATTGATATGGAATGAGGTATTTGAGGTGGGTATGAACATCAAGACTCTGGGTCTTCCCCTGGCGGTAGCAGCCTTCCTGGCATTGGGCGGCTGCTCGACACCGACGGTGGTGACCTTGCAGAACGGCACTCAGTATTTGACCAAGGACATGCCGAAAACCAAGAACAAGGACGGGTTCTATGAATTCGAGGATATTTCCGGGACCAAGGTGAAAGTCCGCTCTGACGAAGTCGCGACGGTCCGCAAGGAAGACTGACACGCCGCTGTACGTGTAGGAGCTGCCGCAGGCTGCGATCTTTTAAAGGCAAGATCAAAAGATCGCAGCCTGCGGCAGCTCCTACAGAAGCCAATCAAAGTACTGGGCGTTATTCGAAAGCAGGTAAACCCACAATGCTGTTGTCACAGCTGAAATAATGCTCGCCCCGCCGCGCCAGCTCGGCTTGCAGACGCCGGCAGCGCTCCAGATCCTGCTGGGTCATGCGGTCGATGCTCAGGTTACCGGTGGCTTGCGCCTGTTTGTCGTCACCCCGCCGAAACGTCACGAACGGCTGTTCGGGCTGGATCTGAAACAGGCTTTTCTCTTCCACCGGCTCGACCACTTCGGTCTTTTCCGGTTTCGGCAGTTGATCGGTACTGATCCCGTAACGGCTCAGAATCGAGGTTTGAGGCAGATCGGCCCAGGCATTGGCCGATAACAGCGCCAGTCCGACAATCCCGACATACCCCTTGAACCTTTTCACGTGTGCATCTCCTGTACTCAATGGCGGCTGGCTATAGAACGTGTGGGCACGTGCTGGCTTTAGGCCGCTTCTGCTGTTTGCACAGCTTTTGAGTCAGGGTGTGGCTATCGAGTCACTTTTGATACCGAGCTGAATCCTTCGCGAGCAGGCTCGCTCCCACACTGGACCTGTGTCGATCACATAGTCCCATGTGGGAGCGAGCCTGCTCGCGAATAGGCCCTTACCGGCGCCCTATCAACCTCAGGCGATCACAATTCCATCGGCACTGAGGCTATTCAGCGCCACTCCAACCAGCGTCACCGAATCACCACCAAACTTCAGCACCGTGTCCTGCCCCACCATCGAGGCATGCGCGCGGAAGTCGTCATTGGGCAACACACCTTGCACGCCAAGAAACACCAGTTTGTCGTTCGACGTAAAACCCACCACCCGATCCTGACCGAACGCGCCGTTGAACAGGAACGTATCCGCCCCGCCCCCCGATTCCATCAGGTCATTACCGGCGCCACCGACAAACACATCATTGCCGACGCCGCCAATCAAATGATCGTTGCCATCCAGACCAAACAACCAGTCACCGCCGGCATGCGCCTTGAGCGTATCGGCGCCATTGGTGCCCTTCACGCTGGACTCATACTGCGTGACGTTGCTGCCGACCTTCAGACCGCTAGCCGTGACGCTATGGGTCACGTCGTCCTTGAACAGCCCCCAGAGAAACCCCGGCTCCTTGGTGACGATGCTGCCGATGTCGCGGGTGATGCTGATCCCGCCGTTGGCGTCGCGCACATACAGGTTGCCGGCGCCATCGTTGGCGAAGTCGAAAGTGTTCACCGATTTCTGCAAATCGAGGGTGTTGTTGCCGGCGCCACCGAGGATGACGTTGTAACCGCCAGCGTCACGGAACGTGTCGTTGCCGGCGCGACCTTCCAAATAGTCATTGCCGCTGCCGCCCTGGATCAGGTCGTTGCTGTCGCTGCCGATGATGAACGTGCTGCCCTTGTGGGTTTCGGCGTTGCGGTTGAGGTCCTGCACCCAGGTGTTGGCCCGCGCCGGGTCCGACAGGTTGGCGACGATGATCGTCGAGTCCTTGCTGGTCAGATCGTAGAACTTCGACTCGATGATGCGGTTCATGCCGTCGCCGTAAGCGGTCGGCAGGTGCGAGATCCAGGTCGGGATGTTGAGGATAGAGAACGGCAGCAGATTCCACGCGGTCGAGGCGTAGTGATCGTTGAAGCTGACGATGTTGTCGGTGGCCGATTCCTTGGGCGCGTCGTGTACGCCGACCGAGGCGCCGGTGAAGGTCGAGCCGTCGAGGGCACGGAACACCGGATCGTTTTCGTAACCGACGTTGAGCACTTTGTCGGTGCTGCTCTGGGTCGGCGAGGCGTAGGCGATGTAGTTGGAATCGGCGAAGAATCCGCCCCACTTGCCGCCACTCAGGTCAGCCATGCTGTTGACCGCCAGCCCGCCGAGGCTGTGGCCGCTGACCAGCACGTCCTTGCCCGAAAGGCCGTTGGCCTTGGCGAACGCCACCACGTCATTCAGTAGATTGCCGAACGCTTCGCCGACGTAATTCTTGGCGTAGTCCTTGGGACCGAACGCTGCCAGCAGGTCGTTGATCACGTCACCGATGGAATCGAGGATCAGGTTTTCCCGCGGGCCGCTGGTGCCGCGAAAGGCGATACCGATTTCGGTGAGATGGCCCTGGGCGTCGTACTTGCCGAGGATCTCCACTTGGGCGGTGGTGTAACCGGCCTTCTCACCGAAGAAGGTTCCGCGCGCGTCGGTCTTGCCGTCGTACCCCAGTTGCGAGGCGGTGATCGGAGTCCAGCCAGCCTTTTTCACGGCGTCGAGGGCGAGTTTTTCCGAGTCGGGGTTCCACGGAATACCGGGGATCACCCCTTGCGAATCAGTACCGCCGAGCAGCGCGGTGACCAACGTGGCAGGCAGGCCGAGGCCGAAGCCGTTGTGCTGATAACCGGCGGCGAAGCCGTTATCGAGGTTGTGATAGGAATACAGCGTAATCGCCATGGCATCGCTGAACAGCGCCTTGGAATCGGCTGTGCCGAAGTTCTTGTAGTCATACACACCCATTGCTATTGCCTCTCTTTTTTTGGAATTGTCAGAGATAGCTCACAGCCAGGGCGCCCCTCACGGGCACGCCCCGGAGCATTTCAGTACTACTTGTTGCAAATCTTCCCTGTGGGAGCGGGCTTGCTCGCGAAAGCGGCGTATCAGCGACAGCAATGTTGACTGACACGGCCCCTTCGCGAGCAAGCCCGCTCCCACTCTGGAGCTAGGCGAACACGAACGCCGAGTCCGACAGGTTAGCCACTCCCACCCCGACCAGGGTCACGGCATATTCGCCAATCTTCAGCACGGTATCGGCCCCCGACTGCACAGCATGCTGCTTGTAGTCGTAGCCCTGCCCCGCGCCTTCGACGCCCATGAACACCAGTTTGTCGCTGCCCTGATAACCATTGATCGCATCAAAACCGAACGCGCCGCTGAACAGGAAGGTGTTGTTGCCACCCACCGCCGTCATCACGTCGTTGCCGGTGCCGCCGACGAAGGTCACGTGGCCCTTGTCGCTGATCAGCTTGTCATCGCCGCCCAGGCCAAACAGCCAGTCACCGTCGGCGCTGGCGTGCAGCGCATTGCCGTACGCATCGCCGTTGAGCGAATGGGTGTACTGGGTCAGTTCGCTGCCATTGGTCAGCCCCTTGGCCGTGACACCCCAGGTGATTTCCTTGCTGCCCCACCACGAACCCGACTCCTTGCTCACCAGCGCGCCGATGTCGCGGGTCATGCTGATGCCGCCGTAGGCGTCGCGCACGTACAGCGTGCCGTCACCGTCGTTGGCGAAGCTGAAGTTCTGCAGCGGTTTCTGCAGCTCGAAGGTGTTGTGGCCCTGACCACCGAGGAGGATGTTGAAACCACCGTCATCGCGGAAGCGGTCATCGCCGCCCAGGCCTTCGAGGAAATCGTTACCCGCCCCGCCCTTGAGCCAGTCGTTGCTGTGGGTGCCGATGATGAAGGTGCTGCCGGTGTGCGGCTCGCCGCTACGCCCCAGATCCTCGACCCAGGTCTTGCCCCGGGAAGCTTCTTCCAGGTTGGAAACGATGAGGGTCGAGTCCTTGTGCGTCAGGTTGTAGAACTTCGAGTCGATCACCCGGTTCAAGCCATCGGAATACCCGAGCGAGCTGTGGGCCGACCAGTTCAGCGGATTGACGATGCTGAACGGCACCAGGTTCTGCGCGGTGGACGCATAGTTGTCGGTAAAATTGACGATGTTGTCGGTGGTCGACTCATGCGGCCCGTCGTGCTTGCCCAGCGACCCGCTGCTGAACGTGGTGCCGTCCAGCGCGCGGAACACCGGATCGTTTTCGTAACCGATGTTCAGCACGTTGTTGCCGGTGCTGCTCTGGGTCGGCGAGGCGAACGCGATGTAGTTGGCATCCTTGAAGAAACCGCCCCAGTTGCTGGCACTCAACTCGGCCACGCTGTTGACCCCTAGCCCGCCGAGGCTGTGGCCGCTGAACAGCACGTCCTTGGCGGCGATGCCGTTGGCGATGGCAAACGCGGCAACGGACTTGAGCAGGTTGTCGAAGGCATTTTTCGCGTAGTTGCTCGCGTAATCCGACGGCCCGATGGCGGCCAGCAGGTTGTTCTTCATGTCGCCGAAGGTGTCGCTGTAACCCAGTCCGCCAGTGCCGCGAAAGGCCACGCCGATGCCGATCAGCTTGCCGCCGGCGTCGTACTTGCCGAGCACTTCGGCCTCGGCGCTGGTGAAGCCGTCCTTCTCGCCGAAGAACGTGCCTTGCGCGCCGACCTTGCCCTGATAACCCAGCGCCGTGGCGCTGAGCGGTTTCCAGGCGGTGGCCGGCAACGGCTGGCCGGTTGGCGTGTAGGCATACAGCGTCAGTGCGATGGCATCGCTGTACAACGCTTTGCCGTCGGCATTTTTATAATCGAACAATCCCATGTTGTGCTCTCTCTTCCTTCAAAACCGGCAGCCCCCAAGAGACTGCCGGCACGCCTTTAGAACTGCCAGTCGAGGGTCAGACCCACACCGTGGTCTTTCCCGTTGTTACCGATCAGTCCGTTGTAGTCCAGGTTGACCCGGACATCGCGATTGAGCGCCAGCCCGGCGCGTACGCCGACCACCGCCGCGTCACGATCCATCGACACACTCTGCACAGTGAAGGCGCTGTTGCCATTGGCGAAGGCCAGGTGGCTGTCAGCATCGACACTGCTCAGGTTGTGCTGCCAGCCGAGGGTCGCGCCCAGTTCCAGCTGATGTTTGTCCGACAGCGCGAAGGTGCGCTTGGCGCGTACGCCAAGGGTCGACAGCACCACATCGCGGTTGTCTTCAGAGCTCTTGAGCGCCGCCGCATCACCCTTCTCGGTGAAGCTCTCGGTGTTCAGATGCACGTAGGACAGATTGGCGAACGGCTCCAGATTCATCGGTTGCAGACGCAGATCGTAAGCCGCTTCGGTGAACACCTGAGTGGTCGCCGCATCGTGCTTGGTTTTCTCTTTGCCGCTGACGCCTGCGAACTGCAGATCACGCTTCACGTCCACGCGGTGCCAGCTGTAAGCCGCACCGGCGGTCAGGCGCAACGCATCGATCTGATGCCCCAGGTACGCTCCCAAGTGGTAGCTGTCGACCGAGGCCGACGAATGCGTGCCGCCGCCCATGTTCAACGAGCTGTCGCTATAACCGGTAACGAAACCCAGACGGGTATCTTCAGCAATCAAACCGTCGACACCGGCCAGCAGCCCGCCGATGGAGCTGTTGGAGTCGGCGTTTTCGTGGCCGCCATCGCTCTTGCCCCACGAACCCAGCACCTTGACCCAGGCGTTGCTGCGGTCGTCGGTCGGTGCGTTGGCATTGAACAGATCACGCTCACGCAGACGCTCGCCCACCGCTTCACGCAGGTAGCGGCTGTCGTTGATCAGCATCGTACCGATGGCCGGGTGAATTTCGCCGGACAGTTGCTGGAAGGCTTGTTGCGCCGAGGCCGCATTCGGCGACAGCAGCAGGGTTTCGAACAACGCATTGCCCGCCCCGAGACCTTCGGCAGCCGCACCGACCGCACGCTGGTTTGGCGTCAGACCAACACTGGCGAACGACGCGCCGTTGCGCCCGACGTCCAGTTGCACGCCGTTCGCGGAGTACGCCAGGGTGCCGCCGAGGAACGCGTAGTTCGGCAGCACTTGCCCGAACTGGCCTTGGATGCCACCGGCCGCTTGCAGGATGTTGAACTGCGAACCGAGCAGGCTCTTCACTTCAGTCGTCGTCAGCAAGGTCGGGCTGTTTTCCAGCGACAGACTGACCGTGGCGCCATCAATCACCGCTTTGCCACCAGCAACGATCTGGTCGCTGTTGGTCGGCGAGACTTCCACCGCGTAGGTCGAACCGCGCTCGAAGGTCACGTCACCGGCGACGTTCAGCGTGCCGATCGAGTTGCCCGGGGCGACGGTACCGCCGCTTTTCGCGGTCAGTGCACCGATGCGGCCGTTACCGCCGAGGATGCCGCTGTCGTTGACCGTGACCGCCGAAGCCAGCGTGCCATTGATCGCCAGACGCCCCTGATTGACCAGAGTCGGGCCGCTGTAGGTGTTGTTGCCGGTCAGCACCAGTGTGCCGATGCCCTGCTTGGTCAGGCCGCCGTGACCGGAAATGTCGTTGCGCCAGGTGTCGAGGCCACAGGTGATGTCGTTGCACACGCGCTCGGTCGGTTTGCCCTTGTCGATGATCGCGCCGATGCCCGGCAAGTCCGCGACAAACTGCCCGGAACCGTAGGCCCCCTGAATGCGGAACTCTTCCGGGATGTCCTGCTCGGTGATGAACATAGCCGGGCCGTCGATGCCTTTGCGCAGGTTGATCATGCCCCAGCCGTACAAGGCGTCGATGCCCGGTGCGCCGAGGTCGGTCGCGGTGGTACGCAGCACCGTGGCGACCTGATCGCCCGTCATGTACGGGAAGCGCTCCATCAACACCGCCATCGAGCCCGCCACATGCGGTGCGGCCATCGAGGTGCCGTTGTAGTTCTTGTAGCCGGTGGTCAGGTTGTCGGCGTTGGTGCCGCTGATGATCGAGCTGTAGATCTGCGTGCCCGGCGCCGAGACGCAGAAGCTCGCGGTGTAGCCGCAGCGCGAGGAAAACGTACTCATGATGTACGGATTGGCGCTGGCCAGATCAGGGTTCTTCTGCAACGCGGCGACGGTGATCCAGTTCGGCGCGATGTCCGGCACGAAGTAGCCGAGGCCGGCGATGGCGTCCGGGTTGTTCAGGTTGTAATCGTTACCGGCGGCGAAGATCGTCACGATGCCGCTGCGGGCGGCGGCGATGGCGCCGTCGTAGGCGCCGCCGGGCTTGGTGCCGAGCAGCGTGCGGATTTCGTTGAACTGCAATTGCGCGTCGTTGACGGTGAAGTGCGGATACGCCGGGTCGCGGCCGCCGAGGTCGAAACGGTCAGTGATGCCGATGCCCCAGCTGTTGTTGATGATCCGCGCGCCACTGGCGATCAGCGCATCCCAACCGGCCTTGTACACCGCACCGTCGTTGCCACGGACGATGCCGTCTTCCGGCCCCGGGTCGCCGTTGTCGGCGCTGATGATCTGCGCACCGAACGCCACGCCGTGCATCGGCCCACCGTCACGGCTACCGGCAGCGATGCCACCGACGTGGGTGCCGTGGGCACCGAGCTTGCCGTCGGAACCGACCGAGGGCGAACCGTCATAGCGGAACGCGTCCCCGGCTTTGACCGGGATGTACGGGTCGGTGTATTCGCGGATTCCGCTGGTGACCAGGGTCACGACTTTGTTGGGGCCGGAGAACTCCGGGTGCGCGGCATACACCGGCTGGTCGAAGATCCCCAGTTTCACACCTTTGCCGGTGTAACCGGCGGCGTAAGCGTGATCCGCGCCAATGGCGCCCAGGCCCCATTCCGCCTGGAACTCGGCGCTGCGCCAACTGGCGGGATCGCCGCTGCGGCCGCTTTCCACGTAAGGCGCCGCGTGCGCGGTGCCCCAGGTGGTCAGCGCACAAATCACGGCGCAATTGAGGGTTTTCATGGCGAAGCGACCGCCCGTTTGCGCGGGGGTATTGTTGTTATTCATCCAGCGACCTTCCTTAGTGTTGTTGCGAAAAATCCGTGTACCAGGCCCACACCTGGGCCTGGGAAATAACGCTTGTGGTGAGGGGATTTATCCCCGATGGGGCGCGAAGCGACCCCGAGCAGTTTCCAGTAACCGAGTTGTCCGGGTGAGCGACTGCTGCGCAGTCGATCGGGGATAAATCCCCTCGCCACAAGTGTGTGTTCACCTGACCTGCGGGGTTTGTTTCAGAACTGCCAGTTCAGGCTCAACCCAACCCCATGGCTCTTCTCGCGGTTGGCCAGTTGTCCGTTGTAATCGAGGTTGACTCGCACGTCCTTGCTCAACGCCAGGCTGGCTTGTACGCCGACCAGCGCCGCGTCACGCACCAGTGCCGAACTCTCGACCGAATACGGTGTGCTACCGCTGGCAAAGCGCAGATGCTGTTCGGCGTCGATGTCGCTCAGGCTGTGCTGCCAGCCGAGGTGGCCGCTGACGTCCAGCGCCTGTTGCGTCGACAGGTTGAAGCGCTTAACCGCGCGCACACCGAGGGTGCTGAGGACCGCATCACGCTGCTCGCCGGAGCTTTTCAGCGCCGCTGCATCGCCCTTTTCGGTGAAGCCTTCGGTATCCAGATGCACATAAGCGAGGTTGGCGAACGGCTCCAGTGCCAGCGGCTGCAGGTTCAGCCGATAAGCCGCTTCGCCGAAGACCTGCGTGGTGGCCGCATCGACCTTGGTTTTCTGTTTGGCGCTGACGTCGCCGTATTGCAGATCGCGCTTCACATCGGCGCGATGCCAGCTGTAGGCCGCGCCGGTGCTCAGGCGCCAGGCGCCGATGTCATGACCGGCGTAAGCGCCGAGGTGATAGCTGTCGACCTTGGCCGACGAGTGCGTGTCCGAACCCATGTTCAGCGAGCTGTCGCTGTAACCGGTGACCAGACCGATGCGGGTCTGCTCGTCCAGCGCGCCGTCAACACCGGCGAGGAGACCACCGATTGAGGTGCTGTAGCGCGAAGTGTCGTTACCGGAGTTGGTCGAACCCCAGGCGCCGAGGGCCTTGATCCAGCCATTGCTTTGCGTGGCGTTGGCATCGTGCAGACGTTCGCCGACCGCGTCGCGCAACTGGCGGCTGTCATTGATCAGCATCGAGCCGAGCGCCGGGTAGATTTCGCCGCTCAATTGCTGGAAGGCTTGCTGCGCCGAGGCGGCAGACGCCGACAGCAGCAGGCTTTCGTACACCGAATTGCCGGCGCCGAGGCCTTCGACGGCGGCCGCCACCGCACGCTGATTCGGGGTCTGCCCGACGCTGGCGAACGAGGTGGCGTTGCGCTGAATGTCGAGCTGAATGGCGTTGGCCGTGTAGTCGAGGTTGCCGCCGATGAACAGGTAATCCGGCAGCACCGCGCCGAACTGGCCCTGAATACCACCGGCCGCTTGCAAAATGTCGTACGAATGGCCGAGCAGGCTGCGGGTTTCAGTGGTGCTGAGCAGGGTCGGACTGTTTTCCAGCGACAGGCTGACCGTGGCACCGCTGATGCTCGCGCTGCCGCCAGCGACGATGCGGTCGCTGCTGGTCGGCGACAGCTCGACCGCGTAGGTCGAGCCTGGGGCGAAGGTCACGTCACCGGCCACGCTTAAGGTGCCGATGGAGTTGCCCGGCGCTACGCGGCCGCCGCTGTTGGCGAGCAACGAGGCGATCCGCCCGGAACCGCCGAGGGTGCCGCTGTCGTTGACGGTCACCGCCGAGGCCAGCGAGCCGTTGACGCTCAACAAGCCGCCATTGACCGTGGTCGGGCCACGAAAGGTGTTGTCGCCGGTCAGCAGCAAGCGCCCTGCCCCGGACTTGATCAGGCTGCCCTGATAGACCCGGGTGGCCGCTGCGGCATCGCGCGCCATACCGACGGCGTAGTCGGTCTGATCCTGCTGACTGGCGCCGACCGCAATGCCGTTCTGCCAGCCCTTGTCCTGCAAGGTCTGCTGCCAGGCGCCGTGTTCGGCGAGGTCTTCGCGCTGACGCTGAATCAGCGCCTTGTCGGAGATGTCATTGCTCCACACATCGCTTTGCCCGGTCGCCAGATTGGCATCGAACGCGCCGAGCAATTGCCCCGGCCCGCGCATCGCCCGATCGAGGTTGGCCACGCCCCAGCCGACCCGTTCGGTCGGCGCATCGGTGACCGCGCCGTCGAGTTGCGTGGCGGTGGTCAGCAGCACTTCCAGCGCCTGCTGGTTGTTCATGTACGGGTAGCGTTCCATCACCAGCGCCAGTGCCCCGGTAGCGTGCGGCGCGGCCATCGAGGTGCCGGACTTGATTGCGTAATCGCCACCCGGAATGGTGCTGTCGATCTTCGCCCCCGGTGTGGTGATGCACCAGTATTTGGCGATGCCGCACTGGTTGTACTTTTGCTGATTGCTTTGGTCCAGCCCGGAAACTGCCAGCCAGTGGCCTTCGAGGTCCGGCTGAAAGTACGGCAGCGCCGAGCGCACGCTGGCGTTCGGATAGCCGCTGTTGCCGGCGCTGAACACGTTGATCACGCCACGGCGCGAGACGTCCGCCGCCGCGTCGAGCCAGGTGCCCTGATTCCAGTGTTGAGCATAAGCGGCATGCAGATCGGCCAGGGTGCGATAGCTGACATCCGGCGGCTGACTGCCCCAACTGTTGTTGATCGCACGCACGCCGGCAGCGGCCAGGGCGTCATAGGCGGCTTTGAAATAGCGCGGATCGGGTTTCGGGCCGAACAGAAAGCTGTCGTTGTTGTTGGTGTTGCCGACGTAGATTTGCGCGTTGTACGCCACCCCGTGCATACCGTTGCCGTCCCGGCTCGCGCCCATGGTGCCGACCACGTGGGTGCCGTGGGAATCGTTGTTGGAATTGAGGGTGCCGTTGACGTTGAACAGCGAGCCGTCGACGTAACTGCCGGAGGCCAGCACCGGGTGATAGCGGTCGCTGGCGAACTCGGGATGGGCGGCGTCGAAGCCGGAGTCGAGGGCGCCGATCTTCACGCCTTTGCCGGTGATGCCGGCAGCGTAGGCCTGATCCGCCTGCATCCGCGCAAGGCCCCAGTCGCGCTGGAATTCGGCGCTGCGCCAACTGGCCGGATCGCCGGGCTTGCCGGTTTCAAGGTACTGCGCATTGGCTTGCGCGATGGAAACTGCGAGCAACAGGGTGCCGACCGCTGCCGGCTTGATGCGTACTTCCATGTTCACCACTCACTTTTATTGTTTTATGCAGGTTCTTCTGCGGTGTAAAACCCTCACCCCAGCCCTCTCCCAGAGGGAGAGGGAGCCTATCCGGGTGTCTTGAGCCATGCATCGACCTGAGAAAGCGAGTCGATTATGGATTCAGCACCGCTCACTCATATCGGTGCCCATCTGGAACATCCCCCATTCAGTCCCCTCTCCCTCTGGGAGAGGGTTAGGGTGAGGGCCACTCCCAAGCCATGCACATTAGCGATGAGCAACACCGAACGCCTCATCCACCCGCGCCAGATCCTGTTCGTTCAGCGTCCCCGCGTAGTAATGCAGCTTGGTCCAGGCCATCAAGTAGTCGTAGCGCGCCTGGGCCAGATCGCGGCGGGTGGTAAACAGTTGCTGTTCGGCGTTCAGCGCATCGAGGTTCGTCCGTTCACCGCCAAGAATGCTTTGCTTGGTCGACACCACCAGCGCTTCAGCAGAAGCCAGGGCCTTCTGGTAGGCGCGCAGTTTGTTGACGCCCGACAGGCAGGCGCTGAACTGGCGGCGCAGTTCGATCAGCGTCTCGCGGGTCTTGCCGTCGAGTTCGTATTCCGCCTGCTCCATGGTGCGGCTGGCCTGACGGGTCGAGGCCGATACCCCGCCACCGGCATACAGTGGCACGTTGACTTCAAAGCCGATGGTGTTGGTGTCATAGCGCTGGTTATAGGTGTTGCCGCTGTCCGATTCGGTCTTGCGGATCGACGCATAGGCACTGACTTTCGGCAGGTGCCCGGCGCGGTTGCGCTCAACTTCATACTTGGCCACTTCCACCGCCTGACGCTGCGACGCCAGATTGGGGTTGTTGCTGATCGCCAGCTCATGCCAGGTGTCGTAGTTGGCGGGCATCAGGGCGAAAGTCTGGAAGTTCTGATCCAGCGGCGCCAGCTCGCTGATGTCCACTGTCTGCACGCCGACCAGCGCCCCCAGTTCACGCAGCGCGGCGTCCTGCTCGTTGCGTGCCTCGATCTCTTCGGCGGTCGCCAGTTCATAGCGCGACTCGGCTTCCAGAATGTCGGTGCGCGTGCCCTCGCCCTGTTTGAACATGTGTTCGTTCTGCTGGAACTGCTGCTCGTAAGCCTTCTTCTTGGCCTGGGCGATGTCGATCTGATCCTGGGCGAACAAGGCCTTGGTGTAGTTATCCAGCACCCGCACCAGCAGTTCCTGACTCTTGCCGCGAAACGCCTCGTCGGCGAACAGCGACTGCGCCACGCCTTTGCGATACGCCGCGTAGGCTTCGTAGTCGAGCAACGGTTGTTGCAAGGTCAGGGTCGAGCCATAGCTGTTGTAGTTGCGGTCTTCGGTGAGGTTGCCGCGAGCGGTCAGTTGCGTGGCCTTGGAGGTGTTGTGACCCCGGTTGTAGTTGTAACCCAGTCTCGGCAACAGCCCGGCGCGGCCGATGATGCGGTTTTCCAGGCCCGCGTCGCGCTCCTTGATCGCGCCGAGGAACACCGGATCGTTACGCAATGCCTGTTCGTAGACCTCGAATGGCCCCATGGCCGCCAGCGCGCTGTTTCCTGCGAGCAGCGCGAAGGCTGCTCCCAACATCGAAAGCTTATTCATACAGCCGAACATCCTTATTCTTCAGTCAACGCAGAGCCAGCGCGATCGAGCAGTGGTTTGAACAGGTAGTTGAGCAGTGACCGTTCGCCCGTGCGCACGAACATTTCCGCCGGCATACCGGGCTTGATCACCAGGCCATGGAGTTTTTCCATCGCCTGATCACTGACGCTGCTGCGCAACACGTAGTACGGCACGCCGGTTTTCTCGTCGACCATCTGGTCGGCGGAAATCAGGCTGACCTCACCCGGTACACGCGGGGTCTTGCTCTGGTTGAACGCGGTGAACAGGATATCGACCGGCAGATGCGTGCCGACCTTGTCGATCAGGTTGATCGGCAAGTGCCCTTCGACTTCCAGGGTGGTGCCTTGCGGGACGATCTCCAGCAGGGTTTCGCCCTGACGCACCACCGCGCCTTCGGTGTGCACGCCAAGGTTGACCGCCACGCCGTCGGCGGTGGCGAGGATCTCGCTGTGTTGCAGGTCGAAACCGGCCGAGGTCAGTTGCTCCGACAGGGTCACGCTTTTGAGCTGCGCGTCGGCCAGTTGCGTGCGCACTTCCTTCTGGTATTCCTCGCCATGCTGTTGCAGTTTCAGGCGCGATTCGAGGATGCCCTGCTCCACCCGGCCGCTTTCACCGGTGTTTTCCGCGAGTTGCTGCTGCACTTGCGACAGCTGGCGCTGGTACTCCATCAAGCGGTTGCGCGGGATGTAGCCGTTGTCCGCCAGTGGCTGCAGGTTGCTCAGTTGCTGTTGCAGCGAATCGGCCTGGGCATTGAGGTCGGTGCGGGCGCGGCGCATGCCCGCCAGCTGCGCGGTGGCGCCTTCAATGCTGGCGCGCAGACCGGCCTGCTCGCGGTAGAACGCTTCGCGACGGCTGCTGAACAGTTGACGCTGGCCTTCAAGAACCAGCGCCAGACGCGGATCCGGGTCGTTACTCAGTTCGGCAGGAAAGGTGATCTCTTTGCGGTTGTCGCGCTCGGCCTGCCAGCGTGCGAGGCTGGCCCAGGCCATGCGGTACTGGGCTTGCAGCGACTGCACGTCGGCGGCCACCTGGGTCTGATCGAGGCGAAACAACGGTTGACCCTGCTTCACGATCTCGCCTTCGCGCACCAGAATCCGGCTGACCACGCCGCTGCTCATCGACTGCACAGCCTTGCGCTTGCCCGAGACCACCACGGTGCCCTGCACCGGAATGCCCTGATCCAGCGGCGCCAGTGCGGCCCAGGTGAAGAAACTGCCGGCGCCGACGATGGCCAGAATCCAGCCCATGCGGGCGAAGAATTTCGCATCGCGCTCCGGGCGCTCGGTGACGTACGCGTGTTCCATGGAGGCTTCGTTTTCAGTGTTCATGCTGGCGCTGCTCATACACCCGAATTCCTTGTCGAGGGCTGGTACTGCCGGCTCATGCTGAGCCCGCCCGGTGCCTGCGCGGATTTTTCCCGTTGTTGTTCCTGAGCGCCGGACAGCGCCTTGAGCACTTCCTGACTGGCGCCGAACGCCTGCAAGCGGCCATCGTTGAGCACCAGCAGTTTGTCCGCCTGAGCCAGTACCGAAGAGCGATGCGTCACCAGCACCACGGTGGTGCCCTTGGCCTTGAGCTGGGCGATGGCGCTGGCCAGCGCGGCTTCACCAACAGTGTCGAGGTTGGAGTTCGGCTCATCGAGCACCACCAGGCTCGGATCGCCATACATCGCACGGGCCAGGGCCACACGCTGCTTTTGACCGCCGGACAGGCCACTGCCGTCCTCGCCCAGTTGCGTGTCGTAGCCTTGCGGCAGGCGCAGAATCATTTCGTGAACGCCAGCCTGTTGCGCGGCGGCCACGACCTTCTCCGGGTTGGCTTCGCTGAAACGGGCAATGTTTTCGGCGATGCTGCCGCTGAACAGTTCGATGTCTTGTGGCAAGTAGCCGATGTACGGGCCGAGCTCGTCGCGGTTCCAGCGATGGATGTCGGCACTGTCCAGGCGCACCGTGCCGCCGAGGGTCGGCCACACACCGACCAGCACACGGGCCAGGGTCGACTTGCCGGAACCGGAAGCACCGAGCACGCCGAGCACTTCGCCAGCGCCCAGATTGAAATTGATCATCTGCAGGGTTGCCGCGCGCTGCCCGGGAGGGCCGGCACTGACTTGCTCGAAAGTGATCTGGCCTTTCGGCGCCGGCAGCGCCATGGCGTCGTCACTCGGCGGGAACGCCTGCAGCAAGGAGTCCAGACGACGATAGGCCAGCTTCGCCCCGCTCCACTGTTTCCACACGGCGATCAACTGGTCGATCGGGCTCAGCACGCGGCCCATCAGGATCGAACCGGCAATCATCATCCCGGCGGTCATGTCGCCCTTGATCACCAGCAACGCACCGAGGCCCAGCACCAGCGATTGCAGGCACAGGCGCAGGGTCTTACTGATCGAGCTGATCACCGCACCGGTGTCGCTGGCCTGATTCTGCAGGCCGAGGAAACGCGAGTGCACACCGAACCAACGCTTGCGCAACGCGCCGAGCATGCCCATGGCCTGGATGGTTTCCGCGTTGTGCAGGTGGCTGGTCGCCAGTTGGCTGGACTTCTGCGAGTAACCGGCGGCTTCGCCCAGCGGTTTTTTGGTCATGTATTCGTTGAGGCAGGCCAGCGCAATCAGCAGCAGCGCGCCGGCCGTGGCGAGCACGCCCAGCCAGACGTTGAACAGGTAGATGACAAACAGGTAGACCGGAAACCACGGCGCATCGAAAAACGCGAACAGGGCCGGCCCGGTGACGAATTGGCGAATGTGGGTCAGGTCGCCCAGCGATTGCCCGGCGTTGCCCTCGCCCTTGAACAGGTTGCGTTCGAACGCCGCCTGATACACCCGCAGGTTGAAGCGGCGCTCCAGTTGGCTGCCGATGCGGATCACGATGAAGCTGCGGATCACCTCCAGCATGCCGATGAAGGCAAAGAAGCCAACCACCATCAATGACAGCATCGCCAACGTCGTTTCGTTCTGCGAAGACAGTACGCGGTCGTAGACCTGCAGCATATAAATGGAGGGCACCAGCATCAGCACGTTAATCAGTGCGGTAAAGCACCCGACGCTGACCAGAATGCTTTTATAGTCACCCAAAGCCTTGAACAAGGGAGCGGTGGCTGGGGCCTTCGCCATCTTCATTGTTTCTTCCTGAAATGATAGATCCCGCCAGACTTCGACGAGCGCTCAATTAATGTTCCGCCTACCTGCGAAAGATGTTTTGCAAGTACTCGCTTACCATTCAACAACAACTGCGACGATCACTTATAACGTTCAAACACTGCCATATATTCGAACTGGATTAGTTGAGCGTTTATTTCGTCGCGCGTACGAGTGTAACAATCAGGCCCGACTTCAAAGTGCTGGAATAGAGCCCGTCACGTTGTCGGCTGAAAAACACGATTCTTGAACCTTCCTTGCCGGTAATCGAAATTCCGTCGGGTTCCGGAAACCAGCCGGTAGGCGAATCTTCCAGCCATGCACCAAGGCATTCGGCGCCCTTGCCGACGGTCTGATTGGCTTGCAGTTCGAGGGCACAGGTGTTCGACGGTTTATCCTGCAGCTTTTGCGCTTCGGGCGCGTCATTTTCAGTGCTCAACGTCGCCTGCCATTGCCCGGCAAAAACCGAGGGATCTTCAAGTCTGAGGCTGCTTGCCATGGTTGTTTCTCCAGAAATCATGATCAGCGCCGCCGAAAGCCACGCCATTGCCTTGTAGGTAAAAACTTTACAGATCATCAGAAAATTCGCTCCAGCACCTAGCCTTGCCCAGCAATCAACACGATGCAAGCAAAGAAAGCGGCGCATCAAGCGCCGCTTCCCGTTTCACATCACGCCACGATGTCGCTGGTCGCTGCCTGGCCCACGGTGCTGACCTGGAAGTCCGCCACGCCGTGCCCGGAGAAGTCCACCGACAACAGGCTGTTGCCGCCCGACGAGGTCAGGATCGCATCGCCGGCCGAACCGGTGAAGCTGCTGACAAAGTGCAGGCCGGAACCGTTGGTGATGGCGCTCAGGTCGATTTTGTCCAGACCGCTGACGAAATCGAGGATCTGATCGATTGCACCCGGCTTGGAGTCGGAGCTGGAGGCGAACACGAAAGTGTCCGAACCCGCACCGCCCCACAGTTTGTCCGCACCACCAGCGCCGTAGATGATGTCGTTGCCGGCACCGCCCTTCAGCTCGTTGGACGCACTGTTACCGATCAGCAGGTCGTTGCCCGAACCACCAATGGCGTTCTCGATGGTCACGCCCTTGGCGATGGACACGTTACCGATCATGCCGCCAACGTCGGAGAACGAGGCTTCGTTGAGATTGATCTTCTGATTCTGGGTGAAACCCGAGAAGTCGAAGGTGTCCTTGCCGCCCGCGTCCCAGACCGAGAACACCAGCTTGTCGCTCGACGACGAGGCGCTGAGGAAATCGCGACCGGCGTTGGAGTTGAAGCCGTAGGTGGTGTCACCGGTACGGGTGGTCAGGTTGGCGCCGTACAGCTTCTGGATCGCTGCAATGTCGTCCATCAGCGGGCCGGAAGCATAGGCTTCCACACCACCCTTACTGAAGTTCTGGGCGGTGTTGCTTTCGCTCCAGTAACTCATGAGGCTGTAACCGCGGGTGTCTTGCCCGTAGGAAGCATCCTTGTAAGTCGGATTGCCTTCGCCGGCGTTGTAGTCGCCAGGGTGAGACAGGCCCAGGGTGTGGCCGATTTCGTGGGTCAGGGTTTGACGCCCGTAATTGTTCAGACCCGGGGTTTTGTTGACGTCGTAGCCACTGCCGGTCAGGTACCAGGACTGACCGTCATAGCCTGGCTCGGTGCCTGGCAGGAACGCAAACGCCGCTGCGCCTTCCTGGCCGCCGCTGTAGTTACCGAAGGTCATGTGACCGTCGCCACCACGGGCCGACTCGGTGAACGTCACGTTGGCGACATCCGCCCAAGATTGCATGGCGAGCACGGCCTGGGCTTTCTGCAGGGAGCTGAACTGACTGAAACCGGTGACACCCAGGCCGCTGAAGTTAGCGGTTTTGGCGGTCAGAAAGGTGTAGGTCAGTTCGATCTTGCCACTGTTGTCCAGGTCGTGCCAGGAGGCACCGTCGCGCAACAGTTGAGTGGCGGCTTGATCCACCGAGAAGGACGGTTTGCCATTGACCGTGAGGTTGCCGCCACGATCGTATTGATGGCTGAAGCTATTGATCTGGTTCCAGGCAGAGCTGGTCGCAGCCAGAGATTGCGCTGCGCCGACAGGCACGAATGTGTCTGCGGTGATATCAATAGCGTTCGCTTTTACTTTCGACATAAACACACTTCCTTGTTTAGCAATGGAACAGTTTTTGTCAGATAGCGACGATCCCTGGCGAGATCGTCCTATCACTCGCCCAATGAAGGCGTAAGAAACCTGACACAATTTGAAATCTGTCGTCTAGCGTTTTTTTGAGATCAAAACCGACTGTTCCGTCAAATGCCCGTAAACAATGACTGCGGGGTCGAAAGATTGTTATGAGGTGTTTGTTCTCGCCTAATTGTCTGACGATTTTCTATTTAAATATTAAATATCGGTAAGTTGCTTTTTGATAGATACGTCTCACTTTGCTGCACTCTATTAGTGCGATGCCAGTGTAGTGATATCAATCAAATCAGCGTGCTAAAACACTTGTGGGAGCGGGCTTGCTCGCGAATGCTATTTATCTGCCAACCTGTTTGCTGACTGATCGAACGCATTCGCGAGCAAGCCCGCTCCCACAGGAGGGGTGATGTGGTTTAGCTACCGGTACGGATCTTGTTCCACACTCGCGTGCGGATCCGGTCAATGTTCAGCGGCATTGCCTCCAGCGCAAACAGCTTGCCCATCATCTCCGGGCTCGGATAGACCTTGGTGTCACCCTTGATTGCCGGATCGATCAGGCTGTCGGCCTGCTGGTTGCCATTGGCGTAGTGCACGTAATTGCTGATGCCGGCCATCACATCCGGACGCAGCAAGTAGTTCATGAACGCGTAACCGGCCTTCTCGTCCGGTGCATCGGCGGGCATGGCGACCATGTCGAACCAGATGGCGGCGCCTTCCTTGGGAATCGCGTAACCGATGTCGATGCCGTTCTTCGCTTCCTTGGCGCGGTTTTCCGCCTGCAGGATGTCACCGGAGAAACCGACCGCCACGCAGATATCGCCATTGGCCAGGTCGCTGGTGTACTTCGAGGAATGGAAGTAGCTGACATACGGCCGCACTTTCATCAGCAATGCTTCGGCTTTCTTGTAGTCCTCGGGGTTCTTGCTGTGGGGCGGCAAGCCCAGGTAATTGAGCGCTGCCGGCAGCAATTCCGGGCCGTTATCGAGGATCGCCACGCCGCACTTCTGCAGTTTTTCCATGTATTCGGGCTTGAAGATCAGATCCCAGGAATCCACTGGCGCGTTATCACCCAGCACCGCCTTGACCTTGGCGACGTTGTAGCCGATGCCGGTGCTGCCCCACAGATACGGAAAGCCGTGCTCGTTGTTCGGGTCGTTGACCTGCAAGGCCTTGAGCAACATCGGGTTGAGGTTCTTCCAGTTCGGCAACTGGCTCTTGTCGAGCTTCTTCAGCGCCCCGCCCTGGATCTGCCGCGCCATGAAATGGTTGGACGGGAACACCACGTCATAACCGGATTTGCCGGTCATCAACTTGCCGTCCAGGGTTTCGTTACTGTCATAGACGTCATAGGTGACGCCGATGCCGGTGTCCGTCTGGAAGTTTTTCGTGGTGTCCGGCGCGATGTAGTCCGACCAGTTGTAAATTTTCACCGTTTCGGCGGCATGACTAATGGAGGCGGCCAGCAGCAGCGGCGCCAGAGCGAGGGTTTTCTGGATCATGGGGTCGATTCCTGTAGTGGCTATTTTTGTTGGCAGGCAATCAAAGGATCAAACAATCAGAAAATAAGGACGTAGGTCTTGCGCACGGTCTCCTGGATATCCCAGATGCCGAGCGTGTTGGCCGGCAACATCAGTGCGTCGCCACCTTGTATGTGCAGGGTTTCGCTGCCGTCGTCCGGGGTGAACGTGCAACGCCCGGAGATGAAATGGCAGAACTCCTGCGCGGTGATCTGCCGGCGCCAGCGCCCTGGTGTGCATTCCCAGACGCCGGTTTCGACGCCATCGTCGCGCTCGACGCTGGTGGTCGAGGCAATGGCGACCGGCTCGCCGAGTGGCACGGCCACCGGGTTGGATTCATCCAGTTGCAGGCTGGCGGTGTTCTTGAACTGCGTAATGCTCATGGTGGGACCTGTCTTGTGAAGAAAACGGCGGTTAGTGCATGAAACCTTCCATGAACCCAGCGACCTGACTGGCCAGCTTGCGCCGCCACGGTGCGCTGGCCGGGTTGGCCAGGGTCTGGTCTTCGTGGACGAAACTTTTGATGATCGCGTTGTAGCCAAGCCAGCGGCACGGCTCCGGCTCCCAGGCGCGTAGCGCATGAATTCCGCCGTCCGGCAGCACCCACGGCTGATGCACCAGTTCGGTATCGCGCTCAAGAATCAGATCGGCCAGGGTGCGGCCGCCGAGATTGCTGGCACCCACACCCTCCCCGCCATAACCGCCGGACAGCGCAATGCCATTGGCGCGATCGCAGAGCATGTGCGGCTTGAAATGCCGGGACATGCCGAGGTTGCCGCCCCAGGCGTGGGTGATCTGCACGTTTTTCAACTGCGGGAACAGCTCGCCGAACAGATAGCGGCGCAGCTCGACTTCATCACGGGTCAGATCGAAGTTGTGGCGCAGTTTGCCGGCGAACTGGTAACCGCCGCGGGCGCCGAAGATCAGGCGATTGTCGGCACTGCGCTGGCCATAGGTGACCTGACGGCTGAACTCACTGAAGGCCTGGCCACGGTTGAGGCCGATTTCATCCCAGGTCGCTGCCGACAACGGCTCGGTGGCAACAATCAGACTCTGCACCGGTAACTGATAGCGACCCAACGGTGGGAGCGTGACCGAATAACCTTCGACCGCCGGCACAATCCAGCGACTGCGCACACTGGCCCTGGCCGTGCGCAAACTGCCGGACTGCCAATGGGTGACTGGGCTGTTTTCATAGATCTTCACGCCCATGCTCTGCACGGTGCGCGCCAGACCGCGCACCAGTTTCGCCGGGTGAATGGTCGCCACGTGCGGCGCATATATGCCGCCGTAGGGTTTCGCCACACGAATCTGTTGCGCCAGTTGCTCGGGGTTCAGCCAGCGGTAATCGTTGTCGGTCAGGCCTTGGGCGTGCAGTTTGTCGAGGTATTCGCGCAGGCTGGCTTCCTGCTCCGGGTAACGGGCGGCGCAGTACAGCACCCCGCCTTTTCGGTAATCGCAGTGGATGCCCTCACGTTCGAGGACAACTTCCACTTCATCCGGAATGCTGTGCAGCAGATCAAACGATGCGCGACGTTGTTCTGGAGAGAGACCGGCGAGCAGTCGATCCTCGCCCAGCAGGTTACCCATCAGCCAGCCGCCATTGCGCCCGGACGCGCCGAAACCGGCGGTTTGCGCCTCGACGATGGCGATATCGAGACCGGGAGCGAGTTTTTTCAGGTAGTACGCGGTCCACAACCCGGTATAACCGGCGCCGATGATCGCCACGTCGACATCCAGATCCTGTTCCAACGCCGGCCGCGCAATCAACGGCTCGTCGAGTTGATCCATCCACAAACTGATAGTGCGCCACGCCGGCATGCAAGACTCCGCCACTGAAAACCTTCGATGGCGTCGATCCTAGTGCGTGACTTCAATCACTGTCTTGCGCGCGTGCCCGCAAAGAAATTTGTTTGGCGTAGGCCTTCGGCGACTGACCGGTGTGTTGGCGGAAACAACTGTAGAACGCTGACAGCGAATTGAAACCGGCAGCAAACGCCAGCTCATCGATGCGCAGCGGCGGCGTGGCCTGATCCAGCGTCTTGAGCAAGTGCTGCAGGCGGGCCTGGTTGACGTAGCGGTAGAAGCTTTGGCCGAGCACCTGATTGAGCAGGTAGGAAATCTGATTGCGGCTGTAGCCGCACTCCTTCGCCACCCGTTGCAGATCCAGTTCCGGATCGAGATACGGTTGCTGGCGTTCGAAATATTGCTGCAGATCCTCGGCCATGAAACTGATCTGGCGCGGCGACAGCCCCAGACGACTCACCGCCGGACGCTGACTGGGTGCTACTGCGCCGTTGGTTTGCGTGCGGACCAGCGAGGCGTATTCGTTGACCCGCCAGATCAGCCCGTCCTTGACCGTGATCGCTTCGCTGGATCGGAACGACACCAGCCCGTCGCCACCGCGCAAAGTCACTTCGTATTGAATGAAAGCGGTGTTGCCATCCACGCGAATCCGGTCGCAATGCTCGAGCGCTTCGTCGGATTCTCGCGGCATGCTCACGCGCACGTACTCGCGCAATTCGTCGAGACCCAGGACCCGGTTCTGAAAGAAATCGTTGTATTGGACGTCAGGGTGATACAGCGCCATGACGCTGTCCAGATCGCGGTGCTTCCAGCTCAGGTGGTAGCGCATGACCGTGGCGGCCGTGGCCGGGGTCTGTTCGGGGCCGTCATCGTCGGCGTGCATAAAGGGCTCGGCGCAAAAGAACCGAGCTTGCCCAAGTTCGACAAAACGATCAACGAGCAAACCGTAGTGGCCATTTGGCGATGACTGATCCCGACGTGACTTACATCAAAAAACGCGCAGCAATCGCAAAATGAACTGAAAAATCTCACGGAAAATTCACATGCGGGTGCTACTTTTAACGTCACTGACCGGTTGAGCCAATGAAGGCTCTTCCCACCTAACATGAGCAAAAGGAAGCGCTCGATGAAGAAGGCGGGCAACACATGAATAAAGGCTCCAGTAAAGTCACGTTTCCCAATGCGTGCCAACTGATGCGTTGGCACTTTCATCCCATGGGTTTTGAGGCAACGATGGATGCGCCGGGCAGCATGATTGCCCGTCTGTTTGATCGTGCCAGCGGTGAAACCATGATCGCCATCGCCGGTATTCCTTGTGCGACGGTGATGAACGCGGCCGATGTCGAGCGCATCATTGAGGCTGTGGAAGACGAACTGGAGGCTTTCATTCCTCCGGAATCTCTCAAGAGTTACGCATAAACTATTGTTTTATATAAAAAAGCCCGCCAATTCAGGCGGGCTTTTTTTGTGCTTGCGTGCTACGCGTTTTGCGGCTGTTTTCGGTGATCGACGAAGAATGCCTTGCCTTGGGCAACCCGATCGGACGCCCTTGGCATGTTCACCGCCTGGTTATCCTGCGGCTCGACGTACCAGTAGCAATGGCTGACCGCCCGGGTGATACCAACGTAGGCCAGCCGCAGAATCTCGTCCTTCTGCGCCGTGTCATAAGGCTCACTGTCGCCAGCCTTGCCCAAGCCGGCCATGCGATACACCTGGTTCTTGTAGGGCGAACTGGTCAGGTGCTGGCAGTCACCGAGCAGGAACACCGCATCAGCCTGCAGCCCCTTGGCGCTGTGGTAAGTCAGCTGTTTCAGCCGTCGCGCTTCGTACGGCAAGCTCGAATCAACATTAACTACAGGCTGAATATGCTGCTCTATCAATAACTTATCGCTGCTTTTTCGATAGAGCATCAAGATCGAATCGCCACGATTGTAATGTTCGGCCAAGCGCTGCCCCATGGCCTGATCATCGCGCTCCAGCACATTGACTGGCTGCAATGCCTTGGGAGCACCGCTGGCCTTGGCCTTCTTGCCGGGGATTGCCGGCGCGGCACGAACGATGTGTTCGGCAGCATCGATGATGTGCTGATGGCTGCGATAGTTGTCACTGAGCATCACCCGAGTAGTGCTCGGTGACGGGAATTCCTTGTTGAACTCCATGAAGTAACTCGGCGAACTGCCGCGCCAGCCGTAGATCGACTGCCAGTCATCGCCTACACACAGCAACGAAGAACGCTGCGCACCCCGCCCGACATGCATGGCCGGGCCGCGACTGCGGATTTCCGCGAGGCTGGCACGGATCCACGAGACGATCTGCGGCGATACGTCCTGAAATTCGTCGATCATCAGGTGCGACATCGGTCGCAGCAGCTCATCACTCAGCAGCTTCAGGTTCTCCGGCGAGTGCTCGCTGAACAGCGCAAACATTCGGTTGTAGGTCATCACCGGCGGCTTCTGATCGAGCAGATGATCTTCGAGTGCACGCCAGAACAGGCTCAATGCCTCGAAGAAAAACCGGTCCGGGTCGTCCTTGGCAAAACTCATGCGGCCAACCGCATCCGGCACATCCAGCCCAAGGTTTTCGATGAAGCCGGCCGCCGCGACAAAACAATCGAGCAGCGGCGCCGAGACCAGCTCACCCTTGACCTTGTAATCGAAGCCTGGGCCGGCGCTCGCGTCGCCAGCCAAAGTCGATAAAACCCGCTTTGAGGCCTCATAACTATCTAGCCAAATCAATGGCTTACGGCAGAAAGCTTGAAACAGGGTGCGCTTAACGGCCCACTCGGCGCGTACGCTGAGCTTGGAGTTGGGCCGGCAAATCTGCGGGTTTTCCCGGGGATCGAAGCCGAGCACCACCCAGGCATCGAGGCTGGGAATGTAGCCGTGGCAGTGAAAGGTCGAACCGTTGATCTCGAACGTCTGCCGGCTGGGCTCAATGCCCTTGATCGGCCAGGCACCGGCGCGAAACCACAGGTCTTCGATGGCATCGCACAGTTCTTCGTCGCGTTTGGCTGCCAGTTCGGTCACTGCCATGCGCTTTTGCACGTCCGGGTGATCGCGCTCAAGCTCCTTGAGCTGCAAGGCAGCCTTGGCCAGTGGTTGAATCAACTGGCGAAAACGTTGGTCTTGATTGAACAGCTGGTGATAGCAGGCGTTGAGCTGCTGGCGCTGGGCATCATTGATCCGGAGATCGAACGGGTTGCTGTCGACCTCCTCGTCAGCGCCTTGCGGCCGCAGGCTAAGGTTTTCAAACGCCTGCAAGCGCTCGAACCCCGGCAGGCTGCGGACCATCGGCAGAATGCGTGAGTGAAAGGTGCGCACCAGTTCTCGCGCCTGTTGCAGGCTCAATGGCTGGCCCCAGAGCGCGAACATCTCGATAAGCTTATTGATGAAGTCCTTGCGCGACTCACGGGTGAAGGTCACCACGGTCATTGAATCCAGCTCAAAGCCCAGATAATGCGTGAGCAGCAGAATACGTAGAACCAGCGTGGTCGACTTGCCTGCTCCGGCCCCAGCGATCACCGAGGTCGAGGGAGTGTCACTGAAAATCATCTTCCATTGAGCGAGGCTTGGCTGGGCATGCGCGGGCAGCAGGCGCGCCACATCGGCTTTCATGCGTTTCTTCAGCTCGGCGCTGAGTGGCAGACGCCAGTCGTCGAACAGATGATTATCGACGCTCGGTGGACGATGCTCGGTGCTGCGACTGTCGCGAATCAGTAAAACCTGGCGACCTTCCTCCAGTCCTTCAAGTTTTCCCTCTTTGAAGCCGTATTCCACACCCGCAGTGTGGCCGCTGCGAAAACCGTCAGCTTGGCCGTGTAGCCAAGAGGCACGGTGCTGGGCGCGCAAACGCGTCAGGCCGTGGCCGAAGAAACGCGCGGCCAGTCGCTTGAACCAAGGCATTTCTGCCAATGGACGAAGTTCGGGAGGAACATCGGGAGTGTGTTGCGCCACGCTGAGGGGCTCCAGTGTGTGAGGCTGTTGGGGGCTATGGTGGCTTTATTTGCTCATGAGTTCTAGCGAAATGCTTACAGCTCATTGGTTTAGGCGATGAACTGAAAGTTGCGTGAGATCGTTTCGAACCGGTTTCCCATCAACAGATTCGATGAGAATGCCGCACTTTTTACGCTTTTTCTCGATGGTTGCCTCATGGATGATGCCCGTCATAACCGACGGTCTCGCTTCATGGCTTTGGCGTTACGCCCCATGACGAACCTTTTGAGGAGACGATCATGCTTGAACTCAGACCTTTCAATACACTGGGCGGCGCTCACCACGGCTGGTTGGATGCCCATCACCACTTTTCGTTCGCCGAATACTACGATCCGCAACGCATGAACTGGGGCAATCTGCGGGTGTGGAACGATGACGTGATCGCCGCCGGCACCGGATTCCCGCTGCACCCGCACCGCGACATGGAAATCATCACTTACGTGCGTGAAGGTGCGATTACTCACCAGGACAACCTTGGCAACAAGGGCCGTACTGAAGCAGGCGACGTGCAGGTCATGAGTGCCGGCACCGGCATCGCACACAGCGAGTACAACCTGGAAGACAAAGAGACCCGAATCTTTCAGATCTGGATTCTGCCGACGGAAACTGGCGCGCCGCCATCGTGGGGTGCCAAACCGTTCCCCAAAGGCCAGCGCGAAGGCTTCGTGACCCTCGCCAGCGGCAAGGACGGCGACGATCAGAGCCTGCGCATTCGCGGTGATGCGCGGTTGGTCGCGGCCAACCTCAAGGCTGGCGAAACTGCTGAATATCCGCTGGATGCCGGACGTCGAGCGTATCTGGTACCCGCCACCGGTCTGATTGAAGTCAATGGCTTGCGCGCACAAGCTCGAGACGGTGTTGCCGTCGAGCATGAGTCAATACTGACTGTGACGGCGCTCGAAGACAGCGAAATCGTATTGGTGGATCTGGCTTGATCGCCTGATATGCAGGTAAAAAAAGGGGCGACCGTCATGGTCGCCCCTTTTTTGCAGCTTTTGTGGCGAGGGGATTCATCCCCGATAGGCCGCAAAGCGGCCTTCTTTTCAATGGAGCGAACTGCTACGCAGTCCATCGGGGATAAATCCCCTCACCACAGGAAGAACTCACCTCCCTGAAGATCACTTGGTGCTGATTGCGCCATCCACCAGCGTTTGCGCTTCAGCCACCAGTTGCTTGAGGTGGTCATCGCCAATGAAGCTTTCGGCGTAAATCTTGTAGATGTCTTCGGTGCCCGAAGGACGTGCGGCGAACCAGCCGTTTTCGGTCATCACCTTCAGACCACCAATGGCCTGATCGTTGCCCGGCGCATGGCTGAGAATGCTCTGAATCTTCTCGCCTGCCAGTTCGGTCGACGTTACTTGCTCCGGCGACAGTTTGCTCAACAGCGCTTTCTGCTCAGGGTTGGCCTTGGCGTCTACGCGCACCGAGAACGGCTCGCCCAGCTCATCGGTCAGGGCGCGATAAGCCTGGCTTGGATCACGCCCGGTACGAGCAGTCATTTCCGCCGCCAACAACGCCGGAATCAGACCGTCCTTGTCGGTGCTCCAGACGCCGCCATCCTTGCGCAGGAACGAAGCGCCAGCGCTTTCTTCGCCACCAAAACCCAGCGAGCCATCGAACAGGCCATCGGCGAACCATTTGAAGCCGACCGGCACTTCGTAAAGACGACGCCCCAGACGTTTGGCCACGCGATCGATCAGACCGCTGCTGACCACGGTTTTACCTACGGCGGCGTCGGCGCGCCATTGCGGACGGTTCTGGAACAAGTAATCGATGGACACCGCCAGATAGTTGTTCGGTGCCAGCAGACCACCCGACGGGGTGACGATGCCGTGGCGATCGTGATCCGGGTCGCAGGCGAAGGCCACGTCGTAACGCTCCTTGAGACCGATCAAACCTTGCATGGCATGGCTGGACGACGGGTCCATACGGATCTGTCCATCCCAGTCGACCGTCATGAAGCGGAAAGTCGGATCGACCTGCTTGTTCACCACATCCAGATCAAGACGGTAATGCTCGGCAATCGCCGACCAGTAGCGCACCCCTGCTCCGCCCAACGGATCTACACCCAGACGCAGCTTGGCGTCACGGATGGCATCGAAGTCGATCACGTTGATGAGGTCAGCGACGTAGGTGTTGAGGTAGTCGTGACGGTGGGTGGTGCTGGCCTTGAGCGCCTGCTCGTAGCTGATGCGTTTGACGCCTGCCAGCTTGTTGGCCAGCAGCTCGTTGGCCTTGGCTTCGATCCACTTGGTGATGTGGGTGTCGGCCGGGCCGCCGTTGGTAGGGTTGTATTTGTAGCCCCCGCTTTGTGGCGGATTGTGCGACGGCGTAATCACGATGCCATCGGCCAGGCCCGAGGTGCGGCCACGGTTGTAGCAGAGGATTGCATGCGAAATCGCCGGTGTCGGCGTGTATTCGTCACCTTCGGCGATCATCACGGTCACGCCGTTGGCCGCCAGCACTTCCAGCGCACTGGCCCCGGCCGGGGTCGACAGCGCATGGGTGTCGATACCGACGAACAACGGGCCGTCGATGCCCTGGGCTTCGCGATACAGGCAGATCGCCTGGCTGATCGCCAGAACGTGCCATTCATTGAAACTCAGGTCGAAGGAGCTGCCGCGGTGCCCGGAAGTACCGAATGCAACACGCTGGGTGGCAATCGAAGCGTCCGGTTGGCCGGTGTAATAAGCCGTTACCAGTCGCGGGATGTCGACCAACAATTCTGCTGGTGCCGGTTTGCCCGCAAAAGGACTGATAGTCATGCAAAACCTCTGAAATAGAGTGGTTCAGGAAATACAGCGCAGTTTACTGACAGTTCGACCGCAGCGCGACGGGATCTATCCGACAGATTTCAACGTTCATTCCAGCGGCGCCAAGCGCAACGCCTCTCCCAACCTCTCGAGCGCTCCGCCCAAGCCGCTCTCTCCGTGATCCAGCAGGTTCAGGCGCAGATGCCGACGGTGCAATCCCTGCAAGCTGAACAGTTCGCCCGGCGCAATCAACACCTGTTGCCTGAGCAGGCGCTGAAACACATCGCGCATGTCCACCGGCCGCCGTGCCCGTACCCAGACCGTCGCCCCACCTTGTGGCTCGACAACCTGCAGCGCTTCGCCCAGACGCTCGCGCAACAAGTCGATCATCGGCGTACGGCGTTCCTTTAGGCGCCGGCGAAGTACGTACAGATGCTGGTCGACCCGACCGTTCCCATACAGCCGGGCAATGGCCTTCTGGCGAACGGGCGACAACCGGAACGAGCGCATCAGAAAATGCCGCTGCATTTCGTGCTTCCATTGGCGCGACAACACGTACCCGTAAGGCGCTTCGATACCGATGAATTTCTCGAACGTGGAGAAGACCAGCAGTCGGTCAGGGTCCAGTTGATCACGCAGACGCTCGACGCCCGTTGCCTCGCCCAGTTCACCGTAGCAGTCGTTTTCCAGCACCCAGGTGCCGTGCTCGCCAAGCAGGCCGGCGATCGCGTTGCGGTTATCCGCTGGAACCTGTGTACCGCGCGGCATGCACAGGCCCGAGGACAGCAGAATCAGCCGCACGTCTTCGGTCTTGAGCAGTGTTTCCAGCCGCTGCAGCTCCAGCCCGCCACAGGCCTGCAACGGCAGTTCGATTACACGCACCTCAGCCGCCTGCAGCAACCGCAGTATCACCCAGTCACAGGGCGACTCGACCAGAACGGTTGTGTGCCTGAGCTGCAGAACGGCCACCAGGATCTCCAGCACCCCGCGCATATCCGCGCCGATGTAAACATCCTCGGCGTGCCAGCACTGCTTTGGCGAGGTGGTATAGCGGGCCGCCAGGACGGCGCGTAATTCCAGTTCACCACAAGGCTGGTCGAGCAACGGCGGCTGGCGGGGATACTGGCGCAGCAGCTCACGCTCCAACAACAGCAATGGACTGTCCAGTGATTGCAGCGAAACCGGATCATCAGCATTCAACAAACGCATACCCGGGTGCCGCGCGTTGACATAGAGCGTTTCGAGCAGATCATTGCTCATGGCAGGTGGCGTCCCCCCCGAAACCGCCCTGGCGTAATACCCGGACTTGGCCACCGAATAGATCCGCCCTTCCTTTTCGAGCAACGAGTAAGCGTATTGAATGGTCGAGATCGACACGTTCAAGCGATCTGCCAACTGACGCAGCGATGGCAGCCTTGAATTGCCATCGCAAGCCGACTCGGCCATCAAGCGCATCAGGTATCGATAGACTGCCTGGTAGGCGAAACCGGATTCCCGTGCAGCCTTCATGAGGCGGACACCATAACCGTTGGTGCGCCCAAGGATCGCTCGCTCACTTCATCGTTCCACTGACCGGTCACCCACGCCGGAGCCATCGAGGCCTGCTGCGTCGAGTGCGGTCTCCAGTGTTTGCCGGGCCGCACCGTGCGCAGGCAAGGGTTCCATGGCGTAGAGGTGGCCGATGAGCCGAACCGGTAAACCGCTGACGTCCATCATCCACTGCATTACCTGCTCCGGGCCGTGCAGCCCCTGCATGGCCCGATGCAAATCAGGCAGCGCCACCAATATGCCGGGATGACAGCTGCGCAGAAACCGCTCGAGCCCGGCTCCACGCTCGATGAACGGCGTGAACAGCAGGCAGACCCATTGTGCTTCGTTCAGACCGTAAGTCTGGTGCAGCCAGCTCGCCGCTGCTTCGCGCAGTTCTTCCGTGGTCTGCCGTTGCCCCAATCTTGCGATCATCTGCTCGCAGACCGGTTCCGGCACCCGCTGCAGCTGCATGTTCGCCAGCATGCGCTGGACATGTTCCGAGAACCCCGCTTCATAGCTGCGATCGCTGATGAACTCCGCTTCCAGGCCGCGTAAATGGGCCTCGATCAAAGGGTCGGCGTATTCGCCCTCACCCTGGTGAAACACCCATTCCTCTGCCTCGAACCCCAGAAACTCGCTCAGTAGCGGCCAGCGTTCTTCAAGATTGCCGACCGCCATGTCATGAATGTCGACAAATGTCGTGCGACGACATGACTCGAAGCCACCCTCGGGACGCCAGCATTGCCGCTCCGATTCGGAGTAAAAACCGCGATACAAATCCCCTCCCAATCCGTCCAGCAAAGCGAACAGCTCATCGAACGTCCCGGAATTCGGCGTCAGCGCCCCGATACCGGCCTTCTGCACGGCCCGGTCCAGGTCTTCGACAAACTGCTTCTGACGACGCGGCGATTCGCTGGCCAGCCAGGCATCCACGCCGTTACTCCAGCGAGCAATCTGGCCGTAAAATTCGGCCCAGGCCAGGCAGGCGTCGTCCCGCCACTCAAGCTTCTCGCCCCTGGCACGTCGATGCCCCATCATCAGCAGATTGGTGCGATGGGCGTCCGCGCTGTCCATTCCGAGTGGCGCCAGATGGTTGAACGGCAACACTTGTCGATGTTCCACCATGAGCAACTCGACACGGGGGTCGTCATACAGAAACAAGGCAGCGAAGCTGCGGTGCATGTTGTTCAGCGCCGCCGTCCCCGATTCACTGCGGCGCAAGGTGGCCACACGTAACTGGAACGTGGCGGGGGCGCGGCCGGCAATACTCAACTGGGCGGCGCGCAGCAGCGCCAGCATGTAGCAACTGTCACGGGTACCGGATGGCGTCACCATGACCTTGTATTCACCCATGCGCTCCATTCCGCCGGCGGCGACCACCAGACGCTGGATCAGCAACTGCAGCGCTGTGCGCTCGGCTCTGGAAAAGAAACTCAGCAGGCGTTGCAATACTTGCTGGTAGACATAGTTCATTGCCTGATCATGGATCGTGCTCATCAGTACTTTACCCGGCATAAAAAATTCATATCGCGCATCAGCGATGACGCTGGCGCAATAAATTCATCAATAAGTAATAGACGATCAAATACTAACACTTATGATTTTGAAGTTATTTGAAACACTTGACGCAATGAAATCAGCAACCCCATCGCCTCAGTCAACGTAAACCCCTGTCAGCATTGAGTTTTTTCTGATCAGAAAATATCTGAGGAAACTTCTTACAGCGTCCCACGAACATTGAGTACAACAAAAGCAGAACAACAATAGGAAATGCCCTACAGTCATTAAACAAAAACCGCTATATCGCCCACGAGGGGAAACATTAAACGCGAAATAAAAAACAGAATGCACAGACATGGCTCATTCCTTGAGATGAAAGTAATCATTCAATTATCAGGGCTTATATGGCGAATAGAAGATACAGATGGCAGACAAAAACCGGTTCAGATGCACAACCGGCCACGCACCATGCTTGGTCTGTCTGATTATTTGCGAGAGGTAAAAACGCAAGAGTCCGTGGGGGACACGGACTCTGTTCGGAGGGAGTTACGCGGGTTCGACCTGCAGGGCGACCCGTTCGCGGCATGGGCATTCGTCCATGTAGCGATGTGCTTCGACGAACTCGTTGAACGGGAAGACGCGGGTCTTGAGCGGCAGCAGCACACGGTCGGCCGTCAACTGATTGATATCACGCAGGGCACGTTGCAAGGCGACTTGATCCTGAACAATGCCCAACTCGGGTTTACCGGTGAAATTACCGATGCAGTGCACAAAGAACTGGATGTTTTTCTGGAACGCCGCGCAGGCCGGAAATGGTGTCTGGTTACCACCCTGCAGACCATACAGGACCAGGCTGCCACGCGGTGCGAGGACATCGCCGAGCAACGACATCTGCGGGCCGCCAAGACCGTCGAACACCACATCGACGCCACGGTTGTCGGTGATCTTGTTGATTCGCATCAACAAGTCTTCTTCCTCGGTGACGATGACTTTCTCGGCACCCAGCGACAGCAGGTACTCACGCTCATCAGCGGTTTTCGTCGCGGCAATCACCCGCACACCCATGGCCTTGCCCAACTGGACAAAGGACGGACCGGCGCAATGGCTGGCGTCAGTGACCAGAGCAAACTGCCCTGGTTTGACCCGCGCCAGATCCGCATAGGCAAAATAGGCGATCAACAACGGCGTGTAATGCACGCTGGCCTCAACCGGGCTGAGCACATCCGGATAACGGGTCAGCGCGGTGCGTGGCAGCACGATCTGCTCGCCATACACCGGGTAATCGTTCGGGCTTTCGGCCGGGAAACTGGCCACCTTGTCGCCGACCGACAGATCGTCCACACCGTCACCGACGGCGGTGACCACACCGGCCATTTCATGGCCGAGACCGGACGGCAGGCGTGCCTGGGACGAGGCCAGGTTCTGACGCCAGAGAATGTCGTACCAGCTGATGCCGATCGCCTCGACACGCACCTGCACTTCGCCAGGACCTGGCTGAGCGGCCGCATGCTCTTCGCATTTGAGCACCTCGGCCGGACCAAACTTGTGAAAACGGATCGTGCGGGACATCGCAAACCTCGTCAAAGTAACCTCTAATGCCCTGAACTCTATCTGGGCTTTTGACCCAAGACTATCAGTGGCTATTAATAGTCGACATGCCTGTCATTGATTCCGCAGTATGAACGGCATTGGCAAAATCGATGAAAAAATGCCGCAATCGGCCCGGTAAAGCTGAATTTAGCGGTGCAGAGTACCAGCCTTTCCCCGTAATATTCATGCCGGCCATTGTTCTCATATGGTCGCTCTCGTCAAGCTTGATGACTCTGCCAGGACTCCAGATGAATCGTAATGACCTGCGTCGTGTCGACCTGAACCTGTTGATCGTATTCGAAACATTGATGCACGAACGCAGCGTGACCCGCGCCGCCGAGAAGCTGTTTCTCGGCCAGCCGGCGATCAGTGCGGCGCTCTCGCGCCTGCGCAGCCTGTTCGATGACCCGTTGTTCGTGCGCACCGGACGCAGCATGGAACCGTCCGCCCGCGCGGTGGAAATCTTCGCCCTGCTCTCCCCGGCGCTCGACTCGATTTCAACGGCTGTCAGCCGCGCGGCGGAATTCGACCCCGCCACCAGCACTTCGGTATTTCGCATCGGCCTGTCCGACGACGTCGAATTCGCCCTGTTGCCGATGCTGCTCAAACGCCTGCGCGCCGAAGCACCGGGCATCGTCCTCGTCGTGCGCCGAGTCAACTACATATTGATGCCGGGCCTGCTGGCCTCCGGCGAAATCTCCATCGGCGTCAGCTACACCACCGACCTGCCGGCCAACGCCAAGCGCAAGGTGCTGCGCCGCAGCCAGCCGAAACTGCTGCGGGCCGACACCGTGCCCGGCCCGCTTAGTCTGGATGACTACTGCGCGCGTCCGCATGCACTGGTGTCGTTCGCCGGTGACCTCAGTGGCTTTATTGATGAAGAGCTGGAGAAACTCGGGCGCAAGCGCCACGTGGTGCTGGCCGTGCCGCAGTTCAATGGCTTGAGTACGTTGCTCGCCGGCACTGACATTGTTGCGACCGTGCCGGACTACACCGCGGATGCGCTGACGGCTGCCGGCGGCGTGCGGGCGGAGGATCCACCGTTGCCGACGCGCACGTTCGAACTGCATATGGCGTGGCGTGGGTCGCAGGATAACGATCCGGGGGAGCGTTGGTTGCGGTCGCGGATTCAGATGTTCTTTGGCGATCCGGACAGTCTCGAGCTGCCTGCGCATTAACCAGGCAGCCAGCGACTCAAGCCCCAGCCCGGCTGTTGCGTTAAATCGACAGGCAGTAAAACGCCAGCGCTGCCGCCGCCAGCATTCCGCCCACCACCCCGATGTAAGCAAAACCAAACTGGCTGCCCACCCAACTGCCCACCAGTGCCCCGCCGCCGATACCGATGTTGTAGATCCCGGAAAACAGCGCCATCGCCACATCGGTGGCGTCCGGCGCCAGTACCAGGACTTTGGACTGTAACGCCAGCCCGAAGCCCATGATCGCCATACCCCAGAACACACTCAGCACGCCGAGGTAGGAGACGTTGCCGCTCAACGGCAACAGCAAAGCCAGGCACAAGGCGAGCACCGATACGCAGATGATCAGAAAGCGCTGGGGGTTATAGCTGTGCAGGTAGCTGAACAGCAGCGAGCCGAAGATACCGGCACCGCCGAATAGCAACAGCAGCAGCGTCACCACGTCGCCGCTCATGTTGGCCACGGTCAGTACGAACGGTTCGATGTAGCTGTAAGCGGTGAACTGTGCCGTCACCACCAGAGCCGTCAGAACATAGACGGCCACCAGCGCAGGTCGCTTCAGCAATATCGGCAGGCTCTTGAGCGAGCCCGAGTTCTGGCTGGGCAACAACGGCAGCACCTTCGCCAGACAGAACACCAGCGCCGCGGCAAAGCCTGCAATCACGATGAACGTGGTGCGCCAGCCCATGGCCTCGCCCAGCAAGCGGCCGAGGGGAATCCCCAGCACCATCGCCAGCGAAGTACCGGTTGCCAGCAAGCCCAAGGCCTGAACCTGTTTGCCCGGCGGTGCCAGGCGCACGGCCAGAGACGCGGTGATCGACCAGAACAACGCATGCGACAACGCCACACCGATCCGGCTCACCAGCAGTACACCGAAGCTGGTCGCCAGACTCGACAGAATGTGACTGGCGATAAACATCCCGAACAGCACAATCAGCAATTTCCGCCGCTCGACGTTGCGCGTCAGCAGCATGATCGGCAGCGACGTCAAAGACACCACCCACGCATAAATGGTCAACATGAGGCCGACTTGCGCGGTCGACATGTCGAAGCTGCTGCCAATCGAACTCAACAGACCGACCGGGACGAACTCGGTGGTGTTGAACACAAACGCAGCCAGTGCCAAGGCAATCACTGCGTACCAGTTGCCGTTGTTTGTCGCCGTAGAATCACTCATTAAAAGTCGTTTTACTCTTCGATGATCGTGCGTGCTTGTGCGCAGCGATCTGTGTCCATTTGTCGGTTTCTGGTCCACCGATTGCCGAATGTGTCGACGTTCAGGGGGACGCTGGATCAGATGGACAAGCCACATGAACATGTCCTGTGCGGCTATTTATTGGCCCGGTGAGTCCGTTTCGCACTCTCGCTGATTCGGCGCTTGCGGATTCTTGCCCGCTCCGCAACAAACATTTGTCATCAAACCAATTGATAGCCCCCTAACGAAAGGTGCATGCTAGAGGGCTCGAATCGGTCTTATATCATTCCGAATGATAGTTACCTTTGCTTCATTCGATTCGTGCCATCACAGCCCGCCGAGCATCATCCGCCCATCTTCAATACATTGGCGGATGATTCCATGGAACAGTCACTCAAACATTTGCGCTTCCCCTTGGCCATGCTGGCCGTGCTGGTGATGAGCGCTTGCGGCAAGACTCCGGAGACTGCCGCCACCCTGCCCGCTGCCAAAGTCAGCGTGGCCAAGGTGCTGGAACAACCGGTCAACGAGTGGGACGAATTCACCGGGCGCCTCGAAGCGCCGGAAACTGTTGAAATCCGTCCTCGGGTCTCTGGCCAGATCGACGAAGTGGCGTTCACCGAAGGTGCGCTGGTCAAGAAAGGTGACCTGCTGTTCCAGATCGATCCGCGTCCTTTCCAGGCTGAGGTGCGCCGCCTCGAAGCCTTGGTAGCCCAGGCCCGCGCCAATGCCACTCGCAGTGAAAACGAAGCCGGGCGTGGCGAACGTCTGCGTGCGAGCAACGCGATTTCCGCTGAGCTGGCCGACTCGCGCACCAGCGCCGCCCAGGAAGCCCGCGCCGCCGTCGGCGCCCTGCAGGCGCAACTGGACCTGGCCAAGCTGAACCTGAGCTTCACCCGCGTTACCGCACCGATCAGTGGCCGCGTCAGCCGTGCCGAGATCACCGCCGGTAACCTGGTGACTGCCGACACCACCCCGCTGACCAGCGTGGTCTCCACCGACAAGGTCTACGCCTACTTCGACGCCGACGAGCGTGTGTTCCTCAAATACACCCAACTCGCCCGTAACGGCCAACGTGGCGCCACCACCCCGGTGTACATGGGCCTGTCCAATGAGGACGGCAATCCGCACCTCGGTCAGATGAACTTCGTCGACAACCAGGTCAACCCGAAAACCGGCACCATCCGTGGTCGTGCGGTGTTCGACAACAGCGACGGCACCTACACCCCTGGCCTGTATGCACGTCTGAAACTGGTCGGCAGCGGCACCTACAACGCCATGCTGATCAACGACGAAGCGGTCGGTACCGACCTCGGCAAGAAGTTTGTGCTGGTGATGGATGCGGACAACAAGACCGCTTACCGCGCCGTCGAACTAGGGCCGAAGATCGAAGGCCTGCGCATTGTGCGCACAGGTCTGAACAAGGACGACACGATCATCGTCAAGGGTCTGCAACGGGTGCGTCCGGGTTCGCCGGTGACGCCTGAAGTGATCCCGATGGCCAGCGAGCAGACCATTGCCGCTCTGGCTCAACAACGTCAAGCGCTGGAAGCCAGCAACCTGCCCAAAGTCGCACCCGCCAAAGGTGCACAGGGTACGGCTGTGAAGCTGGCCGCTACGACCCCACGCGGTTAAGGGACGACAACTCCGATGAATTTTTCCCAATTCTTCATTTCACGGCCGATCTTCGCAGCGGTGCTCTCGCTGTTGATCCTGATCGCCGGTGCGATCTCGCTGTTCCAGCTGCCGATCAGCGAATACCCGGAAGTCGTGCCACCGACCGTGGTGGTGCGTGCCAACTTCCCGGGCGCCAACCCCAAAGTCATCGGTGAAACCGTGGCCGCTCCGCTGGAGCAAGCCATCACCGGCGTCGAGAACATGCTGTACATGTCCTCGCAGTCCACCGCCGACGGCAAGATCACCCTGACCATCACCTTCGCTCTGGGCACCGACCTGGACAACGCGCAGGTGCAGGTGCAGAACCGGGTGACCCGGACCGAGCCGAAACTTCCCGAAGAAGTGACGCGCATCGGTATCACCGTCGACAAGGCCTCGCCCGACCTGACCATGGTTGTGCACTTGACCTCGCCGGACAAACGTTACGACATGCTCTACCTGTCCAACTACGCGATCCTCAACATCAAGGATGAGCTGGCTCGTCTGGGTGGTGTCGGTGACGTGCAGCTGTTCGGTATGGGCGACTACTCGCTGCGGGTCTGGCTTGATCCGAACAAGACTGCTTCGCGCAACCTGACTGCCACTGACGTGGTGACCGCGATTCGTGAGCAGAACCGTCAGGTCGCTGCCGGTCAACTCGGTGCGCCCCCTGCCCCGAATGCCCAGAGTTTCCAGCTGTCGGTCAACACTCAGGGCCGTCTGGTCACTGAAGAAGAGTTCGAGAACATCATCATTCGCGCAGGCGATAACGGTGAAATCACTCGTCTGAAGGACATCGCGCGCGTCGAGCTGGGTTCCAGCCAGTACGCCCTGCGTTCGCTGCTGAACAACCAGCCCGCTGTAGCGATCCCGATCTTCCAGCGTCCAGGCTCCAACGCCATCGATATCTCGAACGAAGTTCGCGGCAAGATGGAAGAGCTGAAGAAAGGCTTCCCGCAAGGCATGGACTACAGCATCGTCTATGACCCGACGATCTTCGTACGCGGCTCGATCGAGGCGGTGGTTCACACCCTCTTCGAAGCATTGATCCTCGTGGTGCTGGTGGTGATTCTGTTCCTGCAGACCTGGCGCGCCTCGATCATTCCGTTGGTGGCGGTGCCGGTATCGTTGATCGGTACGTTTGCGGTCATGCACCTGTTCGGCTTCTCGCTCAACGCCTTGTCGCTGTTCGGCCTGGTTCTGGCGATCGGTATCGTGGTCGACGACGCCATCGTGGTGGTGGAGAACGTCGAGCGTAATATTGAACTGGGGCTCAACCCGTTCGATGCGACCAAAAAGGCCATGGGTGAAGTGACCGGCCCGATCATCGCGACGGCACTGGTGCTGTGTGCGGTGTTCGTTCCGGCGGCGTTCATCTCCGGCCTCACCGGGCAGTTCTACAAGCAGTTTGCGTTGACCATTGCGATCTCCACCGTGATCTCCGCGTTCAACTCGCTGACCCTGTCGCCAGCGCTGGCCGCTGTATTGCTGAAAAGTCATGACGCGCCGAAAGACCGCTTCTCCAAAGTGCTCGAAAAAATCTTTGGTGGCTGGTTGTTCCGTCCGTTCAACCGCTTCTTTGAAAAGGCCAGTCACGGTTACGTCGGTACAGTGCGCCGGGTCATCCGTGGCAGCGGCATCGCCCTGCTGTTGTATGCGGGTCTGATGGTGCTGACGTTCTTCGGTTTCTCCAGCACACCGACCGGTTTCGTACCCGGCCAGGACAAGCAATACCTGGTGGCCTTCGCGCAACTGCCGGACGCCGCGAGCCTGGATCGCACCGAAGACGTGATCAAGCGCATGTCCGACCTGGCACTGAAGCAACCGGGCGTGGAAAGCGCCGTAGCGTTCCCGGGCCTGTCGATCAACGGCTTCACCAACAGCCCGAACGCCGGCATCGTGTTCGTGACCCTGAAACCATTCGACGAACGTAAGGACCCGAGCATGTCCGCCGGTGCAATCGCCGGAGCCTTGAACGGTCAGTACGCGAACATTCAGGAAGCGTACATGGCGATCTTCCCGCCGCCGCCGGTACAAGGTCTGGGCACCATTGGCGGTTTCCGTCTGCAAATCGAAGACCGGGGCAACCTGGGCTACGACGAGCTGTACAAAGAGACGATGAACATCATCACCAAGAGCCACAGCGTGCCTGAGCTTGCGGGGCTGTTCACCAGCTACACCGTGAACGTACCCCAGGTCGATGCCGCCATCGACCGCGAAAAAGCCAAGACCCACGGCGTGGCCGTCAGCGACATCTTCGACACCCTGCAGATTTACCTGGGTTCACTGTATGCCAACGACTTCAACCGTTTCGGACGCACCTATCAGGTCAACGTTCAGGCTGAGCAACAGTTCCGCCTCGAATCCGACCAGATCGGTCAACTGAAAGTGCGCAACAACAAGGGCGAAATGATCCCGCTGGCGACCTTCATCAAGGTCAGCGACACCTCGGGTCCGGATCGCGTGATGCACTACAACGGCTTCATCACTGCGGAAATCAACGGTGCGGCAGCCCCCGGCTACAGCTCCGGCCAGGCCGAAAAAGCCATCGAGAAACTGCTCAAGGATGAATTGCCGAACGGCATGACCTACGAGTGGACCGACCTGACCTACCAGCAGATTCTGTCCGGTAACACCGCGCTGTTCGTGTTCCCGCTCTGCGTATTGCTGGCGTTCCTGGTGCTCGCGGCGCAGTACGAAAGCTGGAGCCTGCCACTGGCGGTGATCCTGATCGTACCGATGACCCTGCTGTCGGCCATCACCGGGGTGATTGTCTCCGGCGGCGACAACAACATCTTCACCCAGATCGGCCTGATCGTACTGGTGGGCCTGGCGTGCAAGAACGCGATTCTGATCGTCGAGTTCGCCAAGGATAAACAGCTGGAAGGTCTCGATCCGCTGGCTGCGGTACTGGAAGCCTGCCGCCTGCGTCTGCGGCCGATCCTGATGACCTCCTTCGCGTTCATCATGGGTGTGGTGCCACTGGTGTTCTCCAGCGGTGCCGGTGCCGAGATGCGTCACGCGATGGGTGTGGCGGTGTTCTCCGGGATGCTCGGGGTAACCTTCTTCGGTCTGTTGCTGACGCCAGTGTTCTACGTGTTGATCCGTAATTTCGTCGAGCGTGGCGAAGCCCGCAAAGCGGCCAAGGCGCAAGCTCTTCAAAAGCCACTGGAGGCGCAATAATGAGTCTGAAAGTCTTCCTGCCGAGTCTGCTGGTGCTGGCATTGAGCGCCTGCGCCGTCGGCCCTGACTACAAGACCCCGGCGACGGAGGCGGCCAACATCACGACCGCCACCGACGGCGCTGCCGGTCAGAAGAACTTTGACCGTTCAAAATTCGAAGGCATCTGGTGGCAGCAATTCGACGACCCGACCCTCAACCAGTTGGTGACGCAATCGCTGCAAGGCAACCGTGAACTGCGCGTGGCGTTCGCCCGCTGGAAAGCCGCCCGGGCGATCCGCGACGACGTCAGCAACGATGCGATGCCGACCATCACCAGCCGTGCGAGCAGTGATCTGGCCAAGGGGCAAATCCCCGGCCAGACCACCAAACGGGTCAACAGCGAACGCTACGATCTGGGCCTGGACATGGCCTGGGAACTCGATCTGTTCGGGCGCATCCAGCGCAATCTGGAAGCCAGCGACGCCGATCAGCAAGCGGCCGAAGCCGATCTGTACCAGTTGCAAGTCACCATGATTGCCGAACTGGTGGACGCCTACGGTCAACTGCGCGGTGCGCAATTGCGCGAGAAGATCGCCGTGGCCAACCTGGAAAACCAGCAGGAGTCGCGCAAGATCACCATCAGCCTGCGTGACGCCGGCGTGGGCGATCAGCTCGACGTCGAACGTGCCGATGCGCGTCTGGCCTCGGTCGAAGCCAGCGTGCCGCAATTGCAGGCGGAACAGGTTCGGCAGAAAAACCGCATCGCGACCCTGCTGGGTGAGCGTCCGGACAAACTGACCGTGGATCTGAGCCCGAAAGACTTGCCGGCGATTGCCAAGGCCCTGCCGATCGGCGATCCGGGTGAACTGCTGCAACGCCGGCCGGACATCCTCAGCGCCGAACGCAAACTGGCCTCGGCCACCGCGCGAATCGGTGTGGCGAAGGCTGATCTGTTTCCACGGGTCAGCCTCAGCGGGTTCCTCGGCTGGACGGCTGGGCGTGGTTCGCAGATCGGCTCCTCGGCGGCCAACGCCTGGGCACTCGGCCCGAGCATCACCTGGGCGGCGTTCGATCTGGGCAGCGTGCGCGCGCGTCTGCGCGGCGCCGATGCCGACGCCGAAGGCGCACTCGCCACCTACGAGCAACAGGTGTTGCTGGCGCTGGAAGAATCGGAAAACGCCTTCAGCGATTACGGCAAGCGTCAGCAACGGCTGATCTCGCTGATTCGTCAGAGTGAATCGAGCCGCAAGGCTGCCGATCTGGCGGAAATCCGCTACCGCGAAGGCACCACCGACTTCCTCGTGCTGCTCGATGCTCAGCGCGAACGCCTGAATGCCGAAGACAGCCAGGCACAGGCCGAAGTTGATCTGTATCGCGGCATCGTCGCGATCTACAAGGCCTTGGGTGGTGGCTGGCAGCCGGAAACCGTCGCCAGTAAGCAATAGTTGTTAAAGAGCTCCTTTGGTTGGCCGCAACCAACCAATTTTTTTGCCCCGCGTATCATTCGGTCGCGGGGCTTTTTTTCGCCTGATGGTTTTGCGCTTCCAGAACAGTGACAGTGGCTGTCGTACCGGCCCTTAATCGATTCTTGCCGGCATAGTCACCATCAATGCCGATGCGCACCGGCACCCGCTGCGCCAGCTTCACCCAGGTGTAACTCGGATTGATATTGGCCAGCAGTCGGCCACCCGTGGCGTTTTCCCGGTCTGCGATGGCAAAGGCGATGCTCTGGACCGTGCCACCAAAGGTTTCTCCGCTCATCAACTGCACGCGCACGCGGTCCCCCTCCTCGATTCGCGGCAATTTGGTCTCTTCAAAGTAACCGCTGACGTAGAACGAATCGCTGTCGACCAGTGCCAGCAGTGCACCACCCGCAACCGCGTAATCACCCTGTCGGGTCAGCAGATTAGTGACGTAACCGCTGACCGGCGATTCGACACGAGTACGCTGCAAGTCCAGTTCCGCCTGAGTCAGTGCAGCAATCGCCAATTGCACATTGGCCTCGGCCAGCCCGAGATTGGCCTGATTGCGCAACAGATCCGCCTGAGCCACCGCCACATCGGTATTGGACTTCTCCCATTCTTCCCCGGAAATTGCAAAACCCTGCTTGAGCGTACGCCGGCGCCGCTCTTCGCTCTGGCGTTGTTTGAGCAGCGCTTCACTGGCGACGATGGATGCCTGTGATTGCCCCAGCGTCGCCTTCGCCACCTCGACCGAACGCCGCGCATGCTCGACTGCCAGGCTATAGCGCGCCGGATCGATCTCCATGAGCAATTGCCCCTTGTCGACATGCTGGTTGTCCTGCACCACGAGGCTGACGATACGCCCGGAAACATCGGCTGATAGCGTCACCACATCCGCCCTCACCCGCGCATCCCGCGTCCAAGGCGCACGGGTGTAATGCTCCCAGGCAAACCAGCCAAGCACGATGGCCAGCAACACCACCGCTAATGTCGTTGTTCGAGCGAGTAACACTTTCAAGGCATCAGGCTCCCATCAGCAAAATCAGCGAGGCACAAACGCATGCATACAAGGCGCCCTCAAACAGCGCCTCGTGCCAGACCAGTCGCAACACACCCAGACGTCGCAAACACCAGTCCAGGAGCATAAATATCGGTATCGCCAGCAATAGGGCCTGGGCAATGGGTGGCAGATAAACGCCACCCATTTCGAAATCAATGGGCAAGGGCCGGTTCTCCTTCCGAGACGTTACGTTGCAGGTATTCGCCGTGGCGTTTCAGGAAAGACACGACGATCAACAGCGCCACGCGCATGCGAAACACCGACCACAAATGTTCGTGGCTGGCGACGTGCAACTCGTCCAGCTCATCACCCAATAGCTGGAGCGAGGTCAACAACGCTTGCAATTGCACGTCCTGGCGCCCGGCCACAAAACGGCCGGTCTTGCGCAGCGCCGAAGCCAATTGCTGGCTGAACGCGTCCGTCAGCAGTGCATTGTTCTGTGCCTGCTGCCGGAGTTGATGCATTGCTACGCCCAATGCGACGCACGCCAGACTGATTTCATAGAGCTGCTGCATGGCGCGCTCGCTCACGGCCGGCAGCAAGCCAAGCATGCTGGTCAGTCGGTCGACCATACGGCTTTCGAAAGCGAATTGCTGTTCATCGGTGGCCGGTTTTTTGGTCAGTTCATAAACCTGCTCACGCGCCTCGTTATAAAAGCGGCGGAGACGCAATGCCGGACGGAACGGGAAAATCCATGCGTAGACCATCAAAGCGAGCATCGCCGCGCTGACATAGGCGCCGGCGAATTCGAACCATTGAATTGCAGTGTTCTGCCCGGTGCCGACATTCTGTGGGCCGAGCAGGAGGAAACTCGACAACCCCAGGCCCATACCAATGCCCGCGGTCGTCGGGCTCGCCAAACCGACAGCGATCACGTACAGCAGCGGTGCCAGCATCAACGCCAATGGCTCGAAATCACTGATGGTCGGCACCAGCATGAATTGATAGAACGCCGAGACCACCAGTGCCAGTCCCAACCCACGCGCGTAACTCTGCGCGGCCATCAGTGGCCGCGGGAATGTCGCCATCAGCGAACAGAGAATCCCCACCAGAATCATCCCGCCCCGCGCGCCATCCCAGGCGGTTTCGATCCAGATCAACCCGGCTACCAGTAATGCGGTAAAGGCGCGGATGGCGTTCATTGAAGCCAGTGTGAAATCCAGATGCAGCGGGCTGGCCTGACCGCGATACAGACAACTGGCTTCGCGCCCTTCCTGAATGGCATCACTCAACTCCAGAATCTGCTCCAGTTGCTGCAACAGCCGCGCCTGCTCCCAGCGTAACGCCCACGCCAGCGAGCGCAGGATAGCGCTCATGTCTTCGGTCAGTTGTTCGGCCTCATACGCCAAGGCTTCAAACTGCTGCTGCAGCGTGATGAATTGATGCCGCCGCTCGGCGGGCAGCGCTCGGCCCAACTGCGCCAACTGGTCGAGAAGTGCGAGCTCTTCTGCACGCAAGCGCTGTACGTCCAGAGGAAGATCGCCCTCCCAACGTTCGGTGAGCAATTCGCGCTGATGACGTAATGCAGTCAAACGCGAGGTCAGCAACATCAGTTGATTACCCAACAGCAGCACAAGATTGTCGGCACCGCGCAACCGTGGGGCATCGAAATACAGATGGCGGCGCAACCCTTCGAGCGCGCTGATTTCACCGAGCAACTGCATCTGACGGCGCTGAAAGTCGGCTTCACTTTCTTCTGTTCGAATCACCGCAGCGGAGTGACTGGCAGCCAGTTTGATCACCTGATCGACCTTGGCGAAGTAACCTTTGGCAACTGCTTCCGGACGCGCAGTGAGCAGGCTGACCACGCAGACGCACGCTACGGCCAGCAAGGTTTCGGTAACGCGGGTGACAGCCAGCAGGAAGGTGCCATCCTGGTCGGGAATGGCCAGCAATGCCACCACCACGGCGGTATAACCACTGAGCACAAACGCCTGAGAACTGGTATAGCGCAGCAACGTGCCGCCCGCGGTGCAGAGCGCCAGCCACAGTGCCAGCGTTGTGATGAACGGAAGCGGCGCCTGCGGGAATATCGCCATGATCAACACCGCCACCGCAGCACCCAGCGTTGTGCCAATCACTTGACCGAAACTACGCGCCAGCGCCATGCCGGCCAACGGCTGGCTGACAATCACGACGGCCATGATCGACCACTTGGGTTGGTCGAGATCGAACAAAAACGCCAGATACAGCGTCAACAGCCCGGCGGCAATGGTGCGCAGGGCGAACAGCAGGACAGCCTGACCGGGATGGATCACGACCTGGAAATAATTGCGCAGGGCTTGCATGGGGGCTCTCATCGAAGCGACTCCTGCAAGCGTAGACTCTGCATCGAATGCCTGATGGGTAACTGAATCGACAGATGTTGTAGGGCGATTCGCATGCACGGGGTTTGACTCACGGCCCTCGCTGGTCGAAGCTTGCCGTTCTGCTATAGAACGCCAGTTCACGGAAATCTGCATGCCTCAGTCCCGCCGCTACCTGCTTATCAGCCTTGGCCTTGTGCTGCTCGTCGTCATCGCCTGGTTATCCCTGCGCTCCACCGCCCCGGTGGTGCCGGAAGCGATCAAGCGCGGCTACAGCGAAGCCCTGACGGCCGCCCGTTCCGGTCAGCCGGGAGCCGCGCGGCAGTTGTATCAGCAATTGGGTCGCCCGGACCTGTCGGTCAAACGCAGTGTCTGGCTGCTGGCCGAGCTGCCCAACTATCCGAGCCCGCAAGCGCTGAAACTGGCCGACGCCCATCTGCAGAACGAAGCCCCCGAAGTACGGCTGGCAGCGATTCAAAGTGTGGTCGGACTGGTGCCCGGCGGGCAACGCAGTCTGCTGCTCGGGCCGATGCTCGACGATGAGGACCAAAACGTACGGTTCGCCGCGATCAACGCCCTGCTCGGTCTGACGCCGGATGAACTGGGGCTGTATTTCGCCCCGCTGCAGCAGGCGATCGATGGCTGGGAACAAGCGCTCAAGGGACAGCCGGAAAGCGCCGCCACCTATGCGCAACTGGCACGCCTGTATCTGCACAACGCCGAACTCAAACAGGCGCAACAAGCGCTGGACAACACCCTGCGGCTGGAACCGGGCAACCTGCCGGCACTGGTGATGCAGATCGATGTCCTCGACCGCCAGGGTCAGAGCGACGCCGCCCGCCAGTTGCTCGCCAAACAGTTGCAGGCGCAACCGGATTCCGCCTACCTGCAACACGCGCTCGGACTGTGGCTGTTGCACCACGGCCAGCGTGAATTCGCCCTGCTCGGCTTGTCCAAAGCGGTGGAACTTGAGCCTGACAACAAGGATTACCGCTACGACCTCGCCACCACCCTGCACGCTGCCGAAGAGCTGGAAGCGGCGCAAAAGCAGTTGCAGGAAGTCGTCCAGCGTCACCCAGCCGACCGCAAGGCGCGAGTGCTGCTGATCAATTACTGGAAGGAAAGCGGCCAGTTGCAGAACGTGCAGATTCTGCTCGCGCAACTGGAGCAGATGAACCCTGATGACCCGGCGTTACAGCAGGGACTCTGAGCCTTTACCCGCTGATTCAATGACATTTTGATATCGAAACATCGGAACCGTCATGACTGGCAGCGGTCAAGTAATCAGGTAGAGCACAACGGCTGATACAGCCTGCTGCCTCGATTCCCCTAGTCATGAGAGGGCATTCTTTGTCTACGTCCAACGAGTTGATCAGTGCAAAAGCCGCCACCGGCATCATTGGCCTGGATGACATCCTCGCCGGTGGTCTGTCCCGAGGGCATGTGTTTTTGCTCGAAGGTGAACCCGGTACAGGCAAAACCACCGTCGCGTTGCATTTCCTGATGGCGGGCGCCCGTGCCGGCGAACGCTGTCTGTACATCACGCTGTCGGAAACCGAGCGTGAATTGCGTCAAGGCGCGGCCTCCCACGGCTGGGAGCTGAACGAGAACATTGAAATCTTCGAGCTGACGCCACCCGAAAGCCTGCTCAACGCCGAGCATCAGCAAAGCCTGCTGTACTCGTCCGACCTTGAACTGGGCGAAGCCACCAAGCAGATTTTCGAAGTGGTCGAGCGCTTCAAGCCGACCCGCGTGGTGCTCGACAGCCTGTCGGAGATCCGCCTGCTGGCGCAGAGTTCGCTGCGCTACCGCCGGCAGATTCTGGCGATCAAACATTACTTCGTGCGTTACGACGCCACCGTCCTGCTGCTTGACGACCTGACCACCGAGTCTCTCGACAAGACCGTGCACAGCGTCGCCCACGGGGTGATCCGCCTCGAAGAACTGACGCCAAATTACGGTGCCGAGCGCCGCCGCGTGCGCATCGTCAAGTATCGCGGCCAGAAATACCGTGGCGGTTACCACGACTTCACCATCATGGGCGACGGCGTCCATGTGTTCCCACGACTGGTCGCCGCCGAACACCGCAGCGACTACCCGCGCCTGCAATTGACCAGCGGCATCAAGGAAATGGACGCCCTGCTCGGCGGCGGCATCGAGACCGGTTCCAGCACGCTGATTCTCGGCCCGGCCGGTACCGGCAAATCGCTGATTTCGATGATCTTCGCCGCCGCTGCCGTAGCACGCGGCGAAAAAGCGGCGCTGTTCATTTTTGATGAAGAGCTGGGCTTGCTGTTCGAGCGCATGAAAAATATCGGCATCGACCTCAAGGCCTTGCAAGCCACCGGCAACCTGCTGATCGATCAAGTGGATGCCGCCGAGCTGTCCCCCGGCGAGTTCTCGCATCGGGTGCGTCGCTGCGTAGATGAAGGCAATATCAAGACCGTGGTGATCGACAGCATCAACGGCTATCAGGCCGCGATGCCGGAAGAAAACGCGCTGGTGCTGCACATGCACGAGCTGCTGCTGTACCTCAACCGCAAAGGCGCGGCAACCTTCATGACCGTTGCCCAGCATGGCCTGGTCGGCGACATGCAGGCGCCGGTCGACATCACTTACCTGGCCGACACGGTGATCCTGCTGCGCTACTTCGAAGCCATCGGCAAAGTTCGCCGAGCCATTTCCATCATCAAGAAACGTACCGGCAGCCACGAGTCGACCATTCGTGAATACCGCATTTCGGGCCAGGGCATGACCATCGGCGAACCGCTGGAAGCGTTCCAGGGCGTGCTGCGCGGCGTGCCGACTTACCTCGGCGCGAGCAATCCGCTGTTGCGGGAAGAAACCTTGTGACAGCCTCCGTATCACTGCCGGAACGGGCGCTGATCCTGGCGCCCATGGGTCGGGACAGCCAAGTGGCGCTGATGATCCTCAATGAGGCCGGTTACGGCGGAGTCATCACCCCGGATCTGGGTGCACTGTGCGCAGAGCTGGAGCCTGGCGCCGGACTTTTGTTGATTGCCACCGAAGCGCTGCGCGGCCCCGAGCTGGAAAGTCTTCTGCATTTTCTCGAACAGCAACCGGCCTGGTCGGATCTGCCGATCGTCTTGTTGACCCACCACGGCGGCCCGGAACCCGGCCCCTCCTCGCGCCTGAGCAAATTGCTGGGCAACGTCACGTTCCTTGAGCGCCCGTTTCATCCCGCGACTCTGGTCAGCCTGGTCTCCACCGCTTTGCGCGGGCGACGACGACAGTACGAAGCCCGCGACCGCCTGATCGATTTGAGTGAAAGCGAACGCCGACTGCAATCGACCCTGGAAACCCTTGAGCAACAGGTCGAGGAACGCACCGCGCAACTGCGCCACAACGAAGAAGCCCTGCGCCAGTCACAGAAAATGGAAGCGGTCGGTCAGTTGACCGGCGGCATCGCTCACGACTTCAACAACATGCTCACCGGGATTATCGGCAGCCTTGAACTGCTGCGCCGGCGGCTGGCTCGCGGACGCCTTGATGACCTCGACAGCCTGATCGATCTCGGTGTCACTTCAGCCAACCGCGCGGCCGGCCTGACCCACCGTTTGCTGGCGTTTTCCCGCCGGCAATCGCTGGACTCCAAAGCCGTGCAGATGAACACACTGGTGCTGTCGATGGGCGAGCTGCTGCAGCGCAGCCTCAACGAAAGTATCCAGCTGGACATGCGCCTCAACGACCAGTTGTGGATCGCCGAAGCGGATCCCAATCAACTGGAAAGCGCCCTGCTCAACCTGGTACTCAACGCCCGCGATGCAATGCCCGAGGGCGGCAAACTGGTGGTCGAAACCAGCAATCAGGTGCTTAAGCCGGAATTCACCGAGGCCTACCCGAACCTGGAACCCGGCGACTATGTGATGCTCAGCGTCACCGATAACGGCAGTGGCATGGCGCAGAGCGTGGTCAGCCGCGCGTTCGATCCGTTCTTCACCACCAAGCCGATCGGCCAGGGCACCGGGCTGGGTCTGTCGATGATTTACGGCTTCAGCAAGCAGTCCCGTGGTCACGTCTCGATCGACAGCGAAATCGATCAGGGCACCACGGTCAAACTGTACCTGCCGCGTTTTCGCGGTGAAGAGCTGGAGCATCCGGTGTCCGATGTTCAGCAGGCTCCGGAAGCAATGGATGGTGAAACCGTGTTGATCGTCGAGGACGACCCCGCCGTGCGCGTACTGGTCAGTGCGGTGCTCAGTGAGTTGGGTTATGCGTTTGTCGAAGCCGGCGATGCCGACGGCGCCGTGCCGATCCTCAACTCGACGCAGCGCATCGACCTGCTGATCAGTGACGTCGGCCTGCCAGGCATGAACGGCCGGCAACTGGCGGAAATCGGCCGGCAGTATCGGCCGGGGCTGAAGGTGTTATTCATCACTGGGTATGCCGAGCACGCGGCAGTGCGCGGTGGTTTCCTCGACCCGGGCATGCAGATGATCACCAAACCGTTCACTTTCGATCTGCTGACCGCCAAAGTCCGCGAGATGATCCAGAACTGATCCCCCAAAACGACTGTAGGAGCTGCCGCAGGCTGCGATCTTTTGATCTTGTTTTTTAAGATCAAAAGATCGCAGCCTGCGGCAGCTCCTACAGGGGGAGCATCAGCCGCTATGGATCAGGCCAGCAATTCCTGAATCTTTTCCTGCAATACGTCCAGATCGAACGGTTTTTCCAGGATCGGCGCCTTGCGCGTGATCGGGCTGCCGGTCTCGCGGATTTCCTGCGGGTAACCGCTGATGAAGATCACCTTCAGATCCGGGCGCAGTTTTACTGCCGGCTCCGCGATCTGCACGCCGGAGATCCCGCCCGGCAGGCGGAAGTCAGTGATCAGCATGTCCAGATGCGGCTTGCTCGCGAGGATCTCGAACGCCTGCTCGCCGTTTTCGGCCTGCAACACGCGGTACCCCTGCCCCGACAGGTAATCTGTCAGCACCATCAAGATAACCGGTTCGTCCTCGACGACGAGTACTACATCTTGTGCATCTACGCTCATGGGAAGCCTTTGTTCGGTCAATAGCTGCTGATACGACCGTGCGGTCACTCAGAGGTTGCGTCGGATATGCCGTTTTCCTGGATTGGCAGACAAACGCGAAACAGGGCGCCTTCGTTGATTTGACTCTCGACGACGATGGAACCGCCATGGGCGGCGACGATCTGCTCGGAAATGAACAGACCCAGCCCGAGACCAGCCACTACCGTCTTGGCGGAAACCCGTTCGAACTGTTGGAAAATGCGCTTCTGGTTCTCTTCGCTGATGCCGATACCACGGTCCTGAACCTCAACCCGCGCCTCGTCGCCTTCACGGTACACGCGCACCTGAATCGGGCTGCGGCCACCGTAGCGCAAGGCATTGGTCAGCAGGTTGGAGACCACCTGCTCGATGCGAAATTCGTCCCAGTAACCTTCCACCGGCTGCGGCGCGGTGAAGGTGACTTCGGTCTCGGCGGCCTCGATCTGCTGTGCGAAATTCTGCAGCAGGTTGCTCACCAGTTGCGTCAGGTCGAAGCGATTCGGCCGGATCGACAACTTGCCGGTACGAATCCGCGAGACGTCGAGCATGTCTTCGATGAGGCGGATCAGGCTTTTGATCTGGCGCTCGTCGCGATCGACCATCGCGTGCATTTTGTCGAGGGTGAACGCCGCGGCGTTGTCCCGCGCCAGGTGCATCTTGCGCAACTGGGTTTCGAGTATCAGGCCATTGAGCGGCGTGCGCACTTCGTGAGCGACGATTGACATGAAGTCATCGCGCATACGCACCGCCTGCTCCAGCTCCAGTTGCGTGCTTTGCAGTTGTTGCAGCAGCGCTTCCTGCTCGCGACGCGCCTGCTCCAGGGCTTCGACCTGTTGTTTCATGGCCTTGCTCTGGCGGTACAGGTCGACGAATACGTTGACCTTGCTCTTCACCGCGTGGATATCCAGCGGCTTGTGCAGGAAGTCCACCGCCCCGCTCTCGTAGCCCTTAAACGCGTAGTTCAGTTCACGGCCGGCGGCGCTGACGAAAATGATCGGAATGTTCTTGGTTTTCTCGGTGCCGCGCATCAACTCGGCGAGCTCGAAGCCGTTCATCCCCGGCATCTGCACGTCGAGGATGGCCATGGCGAACTCGTGTTGCAGCAGCAGCGAAAGTGCCTCGTCCGCCGACAGCGCCTTGTACACCGTGCGATCCTCGCGCTTGATCAGCGCTTCGAGGGCCAGCAGGTTCTCCGGCAGATCGTCGACGATCAGCAATTTGGCCTGGATATTACTCAGCATGCGATTCGTTCCAGCTCGACAAGCAGACGGCCGATGCCGTGAATGGGTAGGACATGGTCAGGCTGCTGAATTTTCAGCGCAGCCAGAGGCATGGTGGCGACCTGTGCGTCCTGCGGGTCTTGAACGATGGTCAGTCCGCCACGCTGCTTGACTTGCGCCAGGCCGCGAGCGCCATCGTGATTGGCGCCGGTCAGCAACACGGCAGCCAGGGTTTCGCCGTAAACATCAGCGGCGGACTCAAACAAGTAGTCGATGGCAGGTCGGGAATGGTGTACGCGGTCCTCAAGACTCAGCGACAGACTGCGATCCTGTTCCACCGACAGGTGATACCCGGGCGTGGCGAAATAAACCGTGCCGGGCATGATGTCTTGCTTGTCGGTCGCCTCTGCCACCGGCAGCATCAGTCGCCGGGAGAACACTTCGGCCAACTGACTGCGCCGCTCCTCCGGCAGGTGCAGCACCACAATGATCGGCAACACGTAGCCCTGGCGCAACGGCGCGAGCAGAGTCAGCAGGGCCTCAACCCCACCGGCTGAAGCACCGACCACGATGGCCTCGACACGAGGCAAATCCACGGCATCGTTCATAATTTGCGGTAGATCCGTTCTTGTTTGACCAACGGTTCGAACTGATTCGAGTAACCGGAAAAATCCAGCGTTTCCTTGCTGCCCAGCACCAGAAAGCCACGGTGGCACAGCGATTCGTGAAACAGACCGAAGGCACGGTCCTGAAGTTTCTTGTTGAAGTAAATCAGTACGTTGCGGCAGGAAATCAATTGCGTTTCGGAGAACACGCTGTCCGTCGCCAGGCTGTGATCGGCGAAGGTCACGTTTTCACACAGGCTCTTGTCGAAGATCGCGTAGCCATAGGCTGCGGTGTAGTAATCGGCAAAGGAACGCTGACCGCCGGCCTGCTGGTAATTGGCGGTATAGGCGCGCACGTTCTCCATCGAGAAAATGCCCTGCTTGGCCTTGTCCAGCGAGCGCGGGTTGATGTCGGTGGCGTAGATGATCGTACGATCGAGCAAGCCTTCTTCGCGCAGCAGAATCGCCATCGAATAGACCTCCTCACCAGTGCTGCACCCGGCGATCCAGATCTTCAGCGACGGATAGGTGCGCAGCAGCGGCACCACTTCCTTGCGGATCGCCAGAAAGTGCGACGGGTCGCGGAACATCTCGCTGACCGGAATCGTCAGCAACTGCAGCAACTGCATGAACGCCGTGGGATCGTGCAGGACTTTCTCTTGTAACGCCGAGATCGTCGCACATTCGAACTGACTCAAGGCGTGCTGCACCCGGCGCTTGATCGAAGCGCCCGAGTAATCGCGAAAATCGTAGCTGTACTTGAGGTAGATGGCCTCAATCAACAGGCGTAATTCGATTTCGCTGTTGCGCTCCGCGGAGTGACTGCTATCCACTAAATGCGTTCCATCTTCGGTAACCACACACGAATCAACGAGAACAGGCGATCCAGATCAATGGGCTTGGCCAGGTAATCGTTGGCGCCCGCCTGCAGGCAGCGCTCCTGATCGTCCTTCATGGCCTTGGCCGTCACCGCGATGATCGGCAGCTTGCGCCAGCGCGGATCCTTGCGGATTTCAATGGTGGCTTCAAAACCATCCATTTCCGGCATCATCACGTCCATCAGCACCAGGTCGATGTCCTCGATTTCATTCAACTTATCAATCGCTTCGCGACCGTTACGGCCGATCACCACGACTGCGCCCTTGTGCTCCAGCGCACTGGTCAGGGCGAAGATGTTGCGCACATCGTCGTCCACCAGCAGCACCTTGCGGCCTTCGAAGACCTTGTCGCGACTGCGGGCGGTCTTGAGCATCTTCTGCCGTTCATGGGACAACTGCGATTCGACTTTGTGCAGAAAGAGTGTGACCTCATCCAGCAGGCGTTCCGGCGAGCGCGCGCCCTTGATGATGATCGAGCGTGAATACTTGCGCAGCTCGGCCTCTTCGTCGCGGGTCAGGTTGCGCCCGGTGTAGACGATCACCGGCGGGAACGAGCAGATGTCCTCGGTCGACATGCGCTTGAGCAGATCGTTGCCGAGCATGTCCGGCAATTTCAGGTCGATCACCATGCAGTCGTAAATCGTCGTGCGCAGCTTTTCCAGCGCGTCTTGCGCCAGACCGACGGCGGTGATCTCGATGTCCTCGTCACCGATCAGGCGGGCAATGCTTTCGCGTTGCAGATCGTCATCTTCGACCAGCAGCACGCGCTTGACCTTCTGGGTCAGCTTGGCTTCGAGACGGGCGAACACGTCTTTGAGCTCTTCGCGGGTGGTCGGTTTGACTGCATAACCGATCGCGCCCATGTGCATCGCCGCTTCGACACGGTCTTCGACCGAGATCACATGCACCGGGATGTGCCGGGTTTCGGCGTGCTCTTTCAGGCGTTGCAGCACGGTCAGACCGGAGTGATCCGGCAGACGCATATCGAGCAGAATCGCGTCCGGCACGAACTCGCGGGCCAGGTCATAACCTTCATCCGCTCCGTGCGCCACCAGACACTGATAACCCAGTTCGTGGGCCAGGTCGTAAAGGATGTGGGCGAAATTCGGCTCGTCTTCCACCACCAGAATGCAGCGCGTGGCGAACGGCGCCTTGCCACGGTCATCGGCAAAACGCGGGATGTGCACCGGCGCCAGCGGCGACACCGTGATCGATGGCGGCTGCACCACCGGGGCCGGGGCCGATACCGGCGGCGTGAAGGTCAGCGGGATCGCAGGGCTGTCACCCGGCTCGCTGTATTGCTGCGGCAGCACCAGGGTAAACACACTGCCCTGCCCCGGCGCGCTGCTGACGCTGATCGAGCCGCCGAGCAAGGCTGCCAGATCGCGCGAGATCGACAGGCCCAGACCGGTGCCACCGTATTTGCGGTTGGTGGTGCCGTCAGCCTGACGGAACGCTTCGAAGATGCTTTCCTGCTGGTCCGCCGCGATACCGATCCCCGAATCGCGCACGATGAACGCAATGCGCTCGTTCGGCTGGCCGGCGATGGTCAGGCTGACCGCGCCGTGTTCGGTGAACTTCACGGCGTTGGACAGCAGGTTCTTGATCACCTGCTCCAGACGCTGGCGATCGGTGTACAGCATGATCGGCGCATCCGGCTGCAACTCGACGCTGAACGTCAGTTGCTTGTCCGCCGCCAGCGGTTCGAACACGCTGCGCAGGCCGTCGGCCAGACGCGCGACGCTGGTGTTTTCCGGGATCACTTCCAGCTTGCCGGCCTCGACCTTGGAAATGTCGAGAATGTCGTTGATCAGGTTCAGCAGATCGTTGCCCGCCGAATAGATCGACTCGGCGAACTTGACCTGCTCGGCCGTCAGATTGTCCTGCGGGTTCTCGGCCAGCAACTTGGCGAGGATCAGCGAACTGTTCAGCGGCGTGCGCAGTTCGTGGGACATGTTGGCGAGGAATTCGGACTTGTACTTGCTCGAACGCTGCAGTTCTTCGGCGCGTTCTTCGAGCTGCACCTGAGCCTGATTGAGCTCTGTGTTCTTCTGGTCCATGGCGTCGCGCTGCTCGGCCAGGGTTTGCGCCTGTTCGGCCAGCTGCTCGTTGGTCTGCTCCAGCTCGACTTGCTGGGTTTCCAGATGCGCCTGGGACTCCTTGAGAATCCGCGACTGTTCTTCCAACTCCTCGTTGGCGGTTTTCAGCTCTTCCTGCTGCACCTGCAACTCTTCGTTGAGCTGCTGGGTTTCGGCCAGCACTTCCTGCAGGCGCTGGCGATAACGTGCCGCTTCGATCGAGGTGCCGATGTTGCCGGCAATCAGTTCCAGCAAATCGATATCGCGGTCGGTGAGCGGGCGCAGGAAGCCCAGTTCGATCACCCCGTTGACCCGGTCATCATCACTGGTCGGCACCACCAGCACACTGTGCGGCAGACCTGCGCCCAGGCCGGAGCTGACTTTGAAGTAGTCGGCCGGAACCGAATCCAGGCGAATCAGTTGCCCCTGCTGGGCAACCTGGCCGACGATGCCTTCGCCGCTGTAGATCTGCTGATCTTTTTCTTCCTGTTCGCGGGAGAACCCATAGGACGCCACGCGTTTGAGGCCGCCGTGTTCTTCGCGTACGTACAGCGCCGCCACCGCCGTGCCGAGGTATTGCGCGCAGAACTGCAGAATATTGCGCCCCAGCAGGTTGAGCGTCAGCTGCCCCAGCACCTGCTCCGCCAGCTCGGTCTGGCCGCTGCGCATCCACGCCTGGCGCTCCAGACGCTCGGCACTGGCTTGCTGCGCCGCAAGGTTGGCGCTGTAGCTGTCCGACAGGCTGACCAGATCGCGCCGGCCGACATACGCGAGCAAACCGCTGATTCCGGCGATGAACAGCAGGTACAGAGTGATGCTCCAGATCGTGGTACGGCGCACCTCTTCGTTGCGCGTGGTGCGCAACTGCTGCTCCATGTCGATCACGTCTTCGAACTGCTTGCGGATCTCATCGGTCAGGCGCTTGCCGCGCCCGGCCTTGACCGCGCCCCGGTAGTCACCGCTGGAGCGCTGCAGATCGATCATCGATTGCGCGTAGTTGCTCCACTCAGTCTGCAAGGCCTGCAGACGCCGCAGACGATCGGTCTGCACCGGGTTGTCGGCAGTGAGTTCGAGCAAGGTATTGAGCGCCACGTTGATCCGCGGCTTCGCGGTCTCGTACGGGTCGAGGAAGTGCTCGTCGCCGCTGAGCAGGAAGCCGCGCATGCCGGTTTCCAGATCAACGGTGAGTTTCACCGCTTCGTTGGCGTTATTGATCACCCGGTCGGTGTGTTCCACCCACTGGATCACCGAGAGCAAATAGGTGATCAGCGAAATGAAAAACACTGCACTGATCGCGCCGACGCCCAGGGGCAGACTGATGTTGCGCGTCAGGAGTTTACGGAACCGTGTTTCGTCAACTGTAGACCGAGTGGACATGGGGCAGCCTTGTCGAACTGTCGAAACCCGGGAGTTTGCCCCAAAACGGTACTATGGATCCATTTTTCTCACCGCCATGATGGCAATTTCCTACATTTGCTGCACTTCCCGATCAGGCAACGGGTATCCTTGCCGCCCCGATTTGCAGCTAATCTTTTTCGTATCCGCTCGGGAACTTGTGGCCATGCGCCACTTACTCATGCAAGAGCCCGGCATTTTCGACCGGTCGCCGTTCCGATTTCATTTCTTGAGAGCTATCCCTATGTCCACCCCAGCGTCCACCATCCTTGTAGTAGAAGACGACGACATCGTACGCATGCTCATCGTCGATGTGCTCGAGGAGCTGGAATTCAGTGTGTTGGAGGCCGATGACGGCGAGTCTGCGCTGGAGATTCTCGGGGATCAGAGCAAGGCTATCGACTTGATGATGACTGACTACGGCCTGCCGGGCATGACAGGCAGTGAACTGGCCGGCAAGGCACGTGAACTGCGCTCCACCCTGCCCGTTCTGTTCGCCAGCGGTTACGCCGAAAACATCGACGTTCCCGCCGGCATGCACGTGATCGGCAAACCCTTCTCGATCGATCAACTGCGTGACAAGGTCAAGGGCATTCTGACCGAGTGATTGGCTTTGATCCGGCAGCGGCTGCAGATGTGCTCTAATTGCGCGCCATTTTCAGCCGCCTGCCTGCAAGGATTACCCGTCAATGACTGCATCACCCGCCACCAAAGTTCTGGTCATCGGTTACGTCTGGCCCGAACCGCGCTCTTCGGCAGCCAGCGGGCATGTGATGCAGATCCTCGAGACGTTTTTGCAGCAAGGCTGGGACATCACCTTCAGCAGCCCGGCCGGCCCGGGCGAGCACAAGGCTGACCTGACCGCGCTGGGCATCCGCGAAGTGCCGATCGAACTCAACAACAGCAGCTTCGATAGTTTCATCAGTGAACTGGCCCCGGATATCGTGCTGTTCGACCAGTTCATGATGGAAGAGCAGTTCGGCTGGCGCGTCGAAAAGCAATGCCCGAATGCCTTGCGCGTACTGGAGACGTCCGACCTGCAGAGCCTGCGCCACGCCCGCCACCAACGGCTCAAGGAACGTTTGAAAGACGACCCGGACAATCAGGATTTCAGCGCACTGTTCGCGCCGGCGCTGCGCGAAGAGTTCGAGTTGATGGCCGATACGGACCTGGCCAAACGGGAAATCGCCGCGTTGTATCGCTGCGATCTGAATCTGATGATTTCCGAAGTTGAAATTCAGTTGCTGGTCGAACAGTTCCAAGTCCCGGGCGAGTTGCTGCACTGGTGCCCGCTGATGCTCGAACCACCGCGCGATTCGTTCGTCCCCTTTGAGGAGCGCGCGCATTTTCTGAGTATTGGCAACTTCCGTCACGCGCCCAACTGGGACGCCGTGCTGTGGATGAAGACCGCCATCTGGCCGCTGATCCGCCAGCAATTGCCCGGCGCCCAACTGCATATCTACGGTGCCTATACGCCGCCCAAGGCCACAGCCCTGCACAACGCGGCGCAGGGGTTTCATGTGATGAACTGGGCAGAAGATGCGCTGCAAGTGATGTCGCAAGCCCGGGTTTGCCTGGCGCCTTTGCGTTTCGGCGCTGGGATCAAGGGCAAGATCGTCGATGCGATGCTCTGCGGCACGCCCAATGTCACGACGCCCATCGGCGCCGAAGGCATGGGCGGCGCATTGCCCTGGCCCGGTGCGATGGCTCAGTCGGCCCAGGCCCTGGCCGACGCCGCTGTGGCGCTGCACGAAGACAGACTGCGCTGGGCTGATGCACAGCAGGCCGGCGTCGCGTTGTTGAATGCGCGCTATCGGCAGACTGATCACGGCCCGGCGCTGATCGCTCGCCTGCAACATTGCCGCGACAACTTGTCAGCATTACGTCGCGCCAACTTTACTGGCGGCATGTTGCGTCACCACTTGCATAAAAGCACTCAATACATGGCGCAGTGGATCGAAGCAAAGAACCAGAAAAGTTGATAATTAAAGTGCAAAACCACATTGCCAATACTTTGCAAAGAGTGCTGGCTTGTACTTTTTCCGTTTGCACCAAAGAATAACTTCCGAACTGACCAAACAAGTTGACTGGTCGGAAATTAAACTTTATCTGCAACGGAATGCACCATGAGTAATTACCCTTTCAAAAACTGGATGGCGGCTACACCGGATATGGACCGACTGACCCTTGGCGAAGTGGTCTGGCCCGGCGCGCATAACTCCGGGCTGGATTTTGATTTTCCGTACCCGGCTTATCTCCAACCCGCCCAGAACTGGTTTGTCTGTCAGGACGGTCCGTTCATTCAGCAACTTAATGAAGGCGTGCGTGCCTTCGACTTGCGTCTGCACGCCGATGAACACTGGCTGGGCATCAGGAAGTTTCATACCTTTCATGGCGTGAAACTGCTCCAGGGACGCTCCTTGAGCGAGTTGGTAAAAAGTCTCAATTTTTTCCTCAATGAAAATCCGAACGAATTCATCGTATTGGACTTACATGAACTCAAGGGCACCAACGATCAGCCATTCGATTACAAGGGTTTCCATGAAGTCATCACCACGGAGCTGGCTTCGCGGCTTATTCCCCGAAACAACGGTCATCTGACCCTTGAACAACTTAAAAGGGCCAGTTCGCTACAACGCGTGGTGTTGGCAAGCGACTCGCACCCGGATTTCAATTCGCCCCTGTACTGGCCGAAAATCCGCCATGAATGGAGCGGCTCGGACATCACCTCGCCAGAGCAACTCAAGCAACACATCACCCGAACCCTCGCCAACCCGCCGGTACCCGGCAGCCTCTGGTCATTGTCGGCCACCAGCTACGGCGAACTGGCCGGCGTCAAGCGGATCACCGACGAACTCGATCAATGGTTTGGCCCAGACTCGGGATGGGCGCCGAAGTGCAGCATTATCAATGCCGACTTCATCGGTGGCACTCCACTGATCAGCCATTGCCAGCAGGTCAACCAGTCCAAAGGTCTACGCAAGGCCCGGGGCTGAGGCGCTGGAACTGTCCGTGGCGCGCGTGCATGATGGGCACCTGAACACCACAACAAGACGCATCGGACATGACTCGGGCAACCAGAATCACTGATCCCTCCTACGAACTGATGGACGACCATAACGGGTTGTCCATCATCTACCGTCAGCATGGTTTTCCGTGCCCGTTAGTGCGCTGGCATTTTCACAAGGAATACGAACTGCACCTGATCGTCGCCAGTTCCGGCAAGGTCTTCATCGGCGACTACATCGGCAACTTTTATCCGCAAACACTGTTCCTCACCGGGCCCAATCTGCCGCACAACTGGATCAGCCAGGTGGCCGACGACGAGGTGGTGGAAAAGCGCGACATGCTGGTGAACTTCACCGATGAGTTGTTCGACAGCGGGCACCAGGTGTTCGCCGAACTCAAGACCCTGGCGCCGCTGCTGGAGCGTGCGCAATACGGCATCGAATTTCGCGACAAGGATACGATCCGTCAGGCCATGACGTTGATGCAGCGAATTGCCGACACGCGCGGCGTTACCCGTCTCGGACACTTTTTCATTTTGATGGAGCTGCTGGCGGCGACTGACGATTATCAATTGCTGTCCGGCGCCACTAACACGCAACTGGCCGACGAGCACAACATCGACCGCACCAACCGAGCGGTCGATTTCATCTTCGACCATTACGCCCGCGAATTGACCCTGGAAGAAGTCGCCGAGCATCTGGGGATGAAGCCGACCTATTTCAGCCGCGTGTTCAAACAGGCCACCGGGCGCAACTTCATCGAGTTCGTCAATCGCCTGCGCATCAGTAAATCCTGCGAACTGCTCGCTGACGGCGACAAACCGGTGACCGAGGTGTGTTTCGAGTCGGGGTTCAACAACATTTCCAACTTCAACCGGCGCTTCCAGCAACTCAAGGGCATGACGCCGTCGCACTATCGACGCCTCGCTGTACAGCGTCTGACCGAACAAAATCTCGGCTGATATTACCGCCCCTTGTAGGAGTGAGCCTGCTCGCGAAAGCGGGGTATCAGTCAACTGATCTGCAAATTGACACAGCGCTTTCGCGAGCAAGCCCGCTCCCACAAAGAGCATCTGATGCGATGAAACCTGTACTGATTCGATAGCCCCTTCCCACTGAAAAGCCCTTCCCTGCGTCTACCGCAACAAACCCCAGTGCAAAAAAGTATTGATTTGAGTGCGACGGATGATTTGTCAGTCCGTCGATTGAGGGCTGTAATCAGCGCACATTCTTCCTGCATTCGGAAGACACAAAAACAATAACTGTCCTTCTGCCGCCCGCCGGGTGCAGAAAAGGAGTGCACGATGCAACCCACTGCAAAAGCTCTGCTAGCCCTCACCTGCATGACCCTCAGCAGCGTCAGCCTTGGCGCCCAGACCCTGACCATCGCCACCGTCAACAACAGCGACATGATCCGCATGCAAAAGCTCTCGAAAACTTTCGAGTCCGAGCATCCGGAGATCAAGCTCAACTGGGTGGTGCTGGAAGAAAACGTCCTGCGTCAGCGCCTGACTACCGACATTGCCACTCAGGGTGGCCAGTTCGATGTGTTGACCATCGGCATGTACGAAGCGGCACTCTGGGGCGCCAAGGGCTGGCTCGAACCGATGAAGGATCTGCCGGCTTCTTACGCCCTCGACGACGTGTTCCCGTCGGTGCGCGAAGGGTTGTCGGTCAAGGGTTCGCTGTATGCCCTGCCGTTCTACGCCGAAAGCTCGATCACCTATTACCGCACCGACCTGTTCAAGGACGCCGGCCTGAGCATGCCCGAGCGCCCGACCTGGGAACAGATCGCCGGTTTCGCCGAAAAACTCACTAATAAAGACAAAGAACAGTACGGCATCTGCCTGCGTGGCAAGGCCGGCTGGGGCGAAAATATGGCGTTGATCACCACCGTCGCCAACGCTTACGGCGCACGCTGGTTCGATGAGAAATGGCAGCCGGAATTCACCGGCCCGGAATGGAAAAACGCGCTGAATTTCTACGTCGACACCATGAAGAAATCCGGCCCGCCGGGCGCCTCCAGCAACGGTTTCAACGAAAACCTCGCGCTGTTCAACAGCGGCAAGTGCGCGATCTGGGTTGACGCCAGCGTCGCCGGCTCGTTCGTCACCGACAAGACCCAGAGCAAGGTCGCCGATCACGTCGGTTTCACCTTCGCCCCGCATCAGGTCACTGACAAAGGTTCGGCGTGGCTGTATTCGTGGGCATTGGCGATTCCGACCAGTTCCAAGGCCAAGGACGCCGCCAAAGCGTTCAGCGCCTGGGCCACCTCCAAGGAATACGGCGAGCTGGTGGCCAAGACCGACGGCATCGCCAACGTACCACCGGGCACCCGCGCCTCGACCTACAGCGATGCTTACATGAGCGCGGCGCCGTTCGCCAAGGTCACGCTGGAATCGCTCAAGGCCGCAGACCCGAGCAAACCGACGCTGAAACCGGTGCCCTACATCGGCATTCAGCTGGTGACCATTCCTGAGTTCCAGGGCGTGGGCACCCAGGTCGGCAAGCTGTTCTCGGCGGCGCTGATCGGCCAGACCACGGTGGATCAGGCCCTGACCGCCGCGCAGCAAACCACCGAACGCGAGATGAAGCGCGCCGGTTATCCCAAGTAACCACACTGCTCGCTCCTACATTAGATCTCCATAGGTCTGTATGACTCGGTTGTGATCACCATGAATACTTCAACTGCCAAAGCCCACCTCGACTTGTCGCAACCCCAGCGCAAAGTCCGCGTACGCAATCCCGGCTGGTTTCTGGTCAGCCCTTCGGTGGCCCTGTTGCTGCTGTGGATGATCGTGCCGTTGGGCATGACCATTTACTTCTCGATGATTCGCTACAACCTGCTCGATCCGGGCGTCAACGAATTCGTCGGGCTGGAGAACTTCACTTACTTCCTGACCGACTCCGGGTTCCTGCCCGGCGCCACCAACACCCTGTTGCTGGTGGGCAGCGTGCTGCTGATCAGCGTGGTGTTCGGGGTTTTGATCAGCGCGTTGCTTGAGGCCAGCGAATTTCTCGGCCGCGGCATCGTGCGGGTGATGCTGATCTCGCCGTTCTTCATCATGCCCACCGTCGGTGCGCTGATCTGGAAGAACCTGATTTTCCATCCGGTGTCGGGGATTCTCGCCTACGTCTGGCGGCTGTTCGGTGCCGAGCCGGTGGACTGGCTGGCGCACTACCCGCTGCTGTCGATCATCATCATTGTCTCGTGGCAATGGCTGCCCTTCGCGATCCTGATCCTGATGACCGCCATGCAGTCCCTCGACCAGGAACAGAAGGAAGCCGCGCGTCTCGATGGTGCCGGCCCCGTCGCGATCTTCTGGCACCTGACCCTGCCGCACCTCGCACGCCCGATTGCCGTGGTGGTGATGATCGAAACGATCTTCCTGCTGTCGGTGTTCGCCGAGATTTTCACCACCACCAACGGCGGCCCCGGCTACGCCTCGACCAACCTCGCCTACCTGATCTACAACCAGGCGCTGGTGCAGTTCGACGTCGGCATGGCCTCGGCGGGCGGCTTGATTGCTGTGGTCATCGCCAACATCGCCGCGATCATTCTGGTGCGGATGATCGGCAAAAACCTGACTGACAAAGCCTGAGGCCTGCCATGACTCTTCAACAATCCCGCCGGCTGCAAAGCCTGCTGCTCGGCACCCTGGCCTGGGCCATCGCGATCGTGATTTTCTTCCCGATCTTCTGGATGGTGATGACCAGTTTCAAGACCGAAATCGACGCCTTCGCCACGCCGCCGCAGTTCATCTTCACGCCGACGCTGGAGAACTACCTGCACATCAACGAGCGCAGCGACTACTTCAGTTTCGCCTGGAACTCAGTGGTGATTTCCTTCAGTGCCACGGCGCTGTGCCTGCTGATTGCGGTGCCCGCCGCCTACTCGATGGCGTTCTACGAAACCCAGCGCACCAAGGGCACGCTGCTGTGGATGCTCTCGACCAAGATGCTGCCGCCGGTGGGCGTGCTGATGCCGATCTACCTGCTGGCCAAGAGTTTCGGCCTGCTCGACACGCGCATCGCGTTGATCGTGATCTACACCCTGATCAACCTGCCGATCGTGGTCTGGATGATTTACACCTACTTCAAGGACATCCCCAAAGACATCCTCGAAGCCGCCCGCCTCGACGGCGCCACCCTGTGGCAGGAAATGGTCCGCGTGCTGCTGCCGGTCGCCAAGGGCGGTCTCGCCTCGACCGTGTTGCTGTCGCTGATTCTGTGCTGGAACGAAGCGTTCTGGTCGCTGAACCTGACCTCGTCGAAAGCCGCGCCACTGACCGCGTTGATCGCCTCGTACTCAAGTCCTGAAGGCTTGTTCTGGGCCAAGTTGTCGGCAGTCTCGACCCTGGCCTGTGCGCCGATCCTGATCTTCGGCTGGATCAGCCAGAAACAACTGGTGCGCGGCTTGTCGTTCGGTGCCGTGAAATGAAGTGCTCCAACCGTACCCAATCCCCTGTGGGAGCGAGCCTGCTCGCGAAGGGGCCGTGTCAGTCGGCATTAATGCTGAATGACACACCGCTTTCGCGAGCAGGCTCGCTCCCACATAAAAGCATGCCCGGCGCCATTGAATTAACTTAAGTGGAGGCCCATCAAAATGGCCAACCTGAAAATCAAGAATCTGCAAAAAGGCTTCGAAGGTTTCTCCATCATCAAGGGCATCGACCTTGAGGTGAATGACAAGGAATTCGTGGTCTTCGTCGGCCCGTCCGGTTGCGGCAAATCCACCCTGCTCCGACTGATCGCCGGGCTGGAAGAGGTCAGCGGCGGCACCATCGAACTCGATGGCCGCGACATCACCGAAGTCAGCCCGGCCAAGCGCGATCTGGCGATGGTGTTCCAGACCTACGCGCTGTACCCGCACATGACCGTGAAGAAAAACATGTCGTTCGCCCTCGACCTGGCCGGTGTACCGAAAGCCGAAGTCGAGAAAAAGGTCGGCGAAGCGGCGCGCATTCTCGAACTCGGGCCGATGCTCGAGCGCAAGCCGAAACAGCTGTCCGGCGGCCAACGGCAACGGGTCGCCATCGGCCGCGCCATCGTGCGCAATCCGAAAATTTTCCTGTTCGACGAACCGCTGTCCAACCTCGACGCCGCGCTGCGCGTGCAGATGCGTCTGGAGCTGCTGCGTCTGCACAAGGACCTGCAAGCCACGATGATCTACGTGACCCACGATCAGGTCGAAGCCATGACCATGGCCGACAAAGTGGTGGTGCTCAACGGCGGCAAAATCGAGCAGGTCGGCTCGCCGCTGGACCTCTATCACAACCCGGCCAACCTGTTCGTCGCCGGTTTTCTCGGCACGCCGAAAATGGGTTTCCTCAAAGGCAAGATCGCCCGCATCGACGGCCAGAGCTGCGAAGTCTCGCTGGACGCCGGCACGCGCATCACCCTGCCGTTCAATGCCGCCAACCTGAGCGTCGGCAGCACCGTGACCCTGGGCATTCGCCCGGAACATCTGGAGCTGGCACAACCGGGCGACTGCACCCTGCAAGTCACCGCCGACGTCAGCGAACGCCTGGGCAGCGACACCTTCTGCCACGTCACCACCAACGCCGGCGAAGCCCTGACCATGCGCGTGCGCGGTGACCTGGCGAGCCGCTACGGCGAGCAACTGAACCTGCACCTGGACGCCAGCCATTGCCACCTGTTCGACGCCGATGGCGTGGCGCTGACCCGCCCGCTTCGCGCCGCGGCCTGAATTTCGAGACCTGCACGATGAAACTGAATGCACAAAACCTGCATCGCCTCGCCCCCGAGGTGCAACTGCCGGCCTACAACCTCAGCGACACCCGTCAGGGCATCGCGCACATTGGCGTCGGCGGCTTCCACCGCGCCCATCAGGCGTATTACACCGATGCGCTGATGAACACCGGCGAAGCCCTCGACTGGGCGATTTGCGGCGTCGGCCTGCGCGCGGAAGACCGCCGCGCCCGTGACGACCTCAAGGAGCAGGATTACCTGTTTACCCTGTTCGAACTCGGCGATAACGACGACACCGAAGTGCGGGTGATCGGTGCGATCAGCGACATGCTCCTGGCCGAGGATGGCGCGCAGGCGCTGATCGACAAACTTGCCGATCCGCAGATCCGCATTGTCTCGCTGACCATCACCGAAGGCGGCTACTGCATCGACGACAGCAACGGCGAATTCATGGCGCACCTGCCGCAGATTCAACACGATCTGGCACAGCCGCAAACGCCGAAAACCGTGTTCGGTTTCCTCTGCGCGGCGCTGGAAAAACGCCGTGGCGCGGGCATACCGGCGTTCACGATCATGTCCTGCGATAACCTGCCGCATAACGGCGCGGTGACCCGCAAGGCGCTGCTGGCCTTCGCCACCCTGCGCGACCCGGGACTGCGCGACTGGATCGAACAGAACGTCAGTTTCCCAAATGCCATGGTCGACCGCATCACACCGATGACCAGCGCCGCGCATCGTCTGCAACTGGCCGACAAACACGCGGTCGACGATGCCTGGCCGGTGGTCTGTGAGCCGTTCGTGCAATGGGTGCTGGAAGACAAATTCGTCAATGGGCGCCCGGCCTGGGAACAGGTTGGCGTGCAGTTCACCGATGACGTTTCGCCCTACGAAGAAATGAAGATCAAACTGCTCAACGGCAGTCACCTGGCGCTGACGTATCTGGGCTTTTTGAAGGGCTATCGCTTCGTCCACGAGACCATGAACGACCCGCTGTTCGTGCGCTACATGCGCGCCTACATGGACCTCGACGTCACCCCGCAACTGGCGCCGGTGCCAGGCATCGACCTGACCGATTACAAAAACACGCTGGTGGCGCGGTTCTCCAATCAGGCGATTGCCGATCAGCTGGAACGGGTGTGCTCGGATGGCTCGTCGAAGTTTCCCAAGTTCACCATTCCGACGATCAATCGCTTGATTGCCGATGGTAAGGAAACCAAGCGTGCCGCGTTGGTGGTGGCGGCCTGGGCGTTGTATTTGAAGGGCGTGGATGAGAATGGCGACACTTATACGATTCCCGATCCACGGGCAGAGTTTTGTCAGGGACTGGTAGCGGACGATGCGTTGATCACTCAGCGGTTGTTGGCGGTTGAGGAGATCTTCGGCACGGCGATACCGCGTTCGGCGGCGTTTGTGGCGGCGTTCGAGTGGTGCTGCAACAGCTTGCGTGAGGTGGGTGTGACGCGCACGTTGGAGCGGGTGCTGGCTGAGTGATGCGGTGAAACCACCGATGCCATCGCTGGCAAGCCAGCTCCCACAGGGTTTTCAATCGTTCATGGATTTTGCATACAACCGAGAACCTGTGGGAGCTGGCTTGCCAGCGATTGGCTTCACCTTGACTCACCTGACACCCTGAGGACCTCACTGTGACCACCCGACAACTCTTCCTCGGCATCGACTGCGGCACCCAAGGCACCAAGGCGATCATCCTCGACGCCGCCAGCGGTCAGGTGCTCGGCGAAGGCGCCGCCATGCACACGATGATCAGCGGCGCCAATGGCCGGCGCGAGCAGGACACCCAACAGTGGCTCGACGCCTTCGCCCTCGCCACCCGCCGCGCCTTGCTCGCAGCCAATGTCGACGGTCAGGCGATCCTCGGCATCGGCGTTTCCGGCCAGCAACACGGTCTGGTGCTGCTCGACGATCAGGGCCAGGTGCTGCGCCCGGCCAAGCTGTGGTGCGACACCGAAACCACTGACGAAAACGACCGTCTGCTCAAACACCTCGGCGGCGAAAAAGGCTCGCTGGAGCGCCTCGGGGTGGTCATCGCGCCGGGCTACACCGTGTCCAAACTGCTGTGGACCAAAGAGCAACACCCGGAAGTGTTCTCGCGTATTGCGCGCGTCCTGCTGCCCCACGACTACCTGAACTTCTGGCTCACCGGCCGCGCCTGCAGCGAGTATGGCGACGCTTCCGGCACCGGTTATTTCAACGTCCGCAGCCGTCAGTGGGACTTGCAACTGCTGCGCGATATCGACGCCACGGGTCGCCTGCAAGCCGCGTTACCGGAGTTGATCGACGCGCATCAAGCGGTCGGCACCCTGCTGCCGGCGATTGCCGAACAGCTCGGCCTCAGCCCGAATGCGCTGGTCGCCAGCGGCGGTGGCGACAACATGATGGGCGCCATCGGCACCGGCAACATTCAGCCGGGAGCGATCACCATGAGCCTCGGTTCCTCCGGCACGGTGTACGCCTATGCCGAAGCGCCGAAAGTCAGCGCGGACGCTTCGGTCGCGACGTTCTGCTCGTCCAGTGGCGGCTGGCTGCCGCTGATCTGCACCATGAACCTGACCAACGCCACCGGCGCGATCCGCGAACTGTTCGACCTTGATCTCGAACAATTCAACGACCTCGTGGCCCAGGCGCCGATCGGCGCCGAAGGCGTGAGCATGCTGCCATTCCTCAACGGTGAACGCGTCCCCGCCCTGCCCCATGCCACCGGCAGCCTGCACGGCCTGACCCTGAGCAACCTGACCCAGGCCAACCTGTGTCGCGCGGTAGTTGAAGGCACCACCTTCGGTTTGCGTTATGGACTGGATCTGTTGCGCCACAATGGTTTACAAAGCCGCAGCATTTGCCTGATCGGCGGCGGTTCGAAAAGCGCGGTGTGGCGGCAGATCGTCGCCGACATCATGAACACCCCGGTGATCTGCACCGAACACAGCGAAGCCGCGGCCCTCGGCGCGGCGATTCAGGCGGCGTGGTGCAAGTCATGGTCGAACGGCCACGAGGACACTTTGGCCGACCTGTGCCAGCGCTGCGTGAAGCTCGATCTGCACAGTGAAACCCTGCCGGTCGCCGCCCATGTCGCGGCGTTCCAGCAGGCCTATGAACGCTATCAACAGCATGTCGCAACCCTATAAAGAGCAAACAATTATGTATTTGGTGTGTGGCGAAGCCCTGTTCGATTTCTTCAGCGAAGACGATGCCAGCGGTCTGGCCTCGAAGGTCAATTTCAAGGCGATTGCCGGCGGCTCGCCGTTCAACGTCGCGGTCGGCTTACGCCGTCTGGGCGTGGATTCGGCGCTGTTTGCCGGGCTGTCCACCGACTATCTCGGCCGGCGTTTGCAGCAGGTGCTGCAGGATGAAGGCGTGCGTGCGGACTACCTGATCGATTTCGCCGCGCCAACCACGCTGGCGATGGTCGCGGTCGGTGCCAACGGTTCGCCGCATTACAGCTTTCGCGGCGAGGGCTGCGCTGATCGCCAATTAAGCCTCGCCCATCTGCCGCAGCTCGGCCCTGAAGTGCGTGGTCTGCACATCGGCTCGTTCTCGCTGGTGGTGCAACCGATCGCCGACACCCTGCTGACTCTGGTGCAGCGCGAAAGCGGCAAGCGCCTGATCACCCTCGACCCCAACGTACGCCTGAACCCGGAGCCAAACATTGACCTGTGGCGCGAGCGCGTGGCGACCCTGGTGCAACTGGCCGACATGATCAAGGTCAGCGACGAAGACCTGAGCCTGCTGTATCCCGAACAGGATCCACAGCGCGTGATCGAAGACTGGCTGCAGCATCGCTGCCAGTTGGTGTTCCTGACCCGTGGCGGCGAAGGTGCGACAGTGTTCAGCCGTGCTCATGGTTCGTGGTCAGTATCGGCATGTTCAGTGAAGATCGCCGATACCGTCGGCGCCGGCGATACCTTCCAAGCGGCGCTGATCACCTGGCTGACCGAGCAAGCACTGGATTCGGTCGAAGGGGTTCAACAACTCAGCCGCGAGCAGATCGACGCGATGCTCAGGTTTGCCGTACAGGCGGCCGCCCTTACGTGCAGCGAGACCGGTCCGGATTTGCCCTATCGTCACCAGTTGAGCTGAGCGCGTAGACTGTCGGCCTTTTTGCGCGCATGGGGATGACGGTTTGATGTCGGGGCGGACGGCTGGACTTTTGATACTGGCGGGATTACTCAGCGGCTGCGGCACCTCGCCGCCGCGTTCGCCGGAAGACATCTGCGCGATCTTCCGCGAGAAAAGCGACTGGTACGATGCGGCGCAAGTCACGCAGAAACGCTGGGGCGTGCCGATCCAGGTGCCCTTCGCGATCATGTATCAGGAGTCCGGCTACCGCTACGACGCCAAGACGCCGCGCAAATACCTGTTGTGGGTAATCCCGTGGGGCCGGGTGTCGACAGCCGCCGGCTATGCCCAGGCCAAGGATGAAGTCTGGGCCGATTATCAGAAGAGTACCGGGCGCAACTGGGCCGACCGCGAAGACTTCGACGACGCCATCGACTTCGTCGGCTGGTACATGGACAAGACCACTTCGATCAACGGCGTGTACAAATACGACGCCTATAACCAGTACCTGAACTACCACGAAGGCTGGGGCGGTTTCCGCAACAAGACCTACGCCAGCAAAGCTTGGCTGATGCCGACTGCGCGCAAGGTGCAGACGCGTTCCGATGTGTATGCGCGGCAGTATGCCGGGTGCAAGGAAGATCTGAATCGCGGCTTCTGGAGCCGGTTCTGGCATTGGTTGTAGGGATGACTTTCGGGCCCAATCGTGAGCAGGCTCACTCCTACAGGGGATCGATGGCGAACACGCTATCGCCGTCTACCAACATCCCTTTGTAGGAGTGAGCCTGCTCGCGATAGCGGTCATCCAGGCGCCATAGTTCTCAGGGTTACAACACCGAAAAGTTGTAACTCACAATCAACCGGGTCTCATCCACATCCCGGGCAAACTTTTCATAGTTGGTGCGGTAAGTCGCATTGCGCAGGCGCAGGCTGACATCCTTGAACGTGCCCGTCTGGATCACGTACTTCAGCTCGCTGTCGCGTTCCCACTCTTTGCCTTCCTGATCGCTGCCCGGGACTTTGATGTGATCACCGTTGACATAGCGGGTCAGGAAGCTCAGGCCGTTGATGCCGATGGCCTTGAAGTCATAGTCATAACGCAGCTGCCAGGAACGTTCCTGCGCTGCGGCGAAGTCGTTGACCTGCACGTAGTTGACCAGATACGGATTGCTGCCATCGAGGTACGGCATCGAATTGTCGCCGTTCATGCGCTGCCAGCCGGCGCTGAAGGTGTGGCCGCTGATGCCGTACGAGAGCATGCCGCTCAAGGCGCGGTTGTCGATGGAGCCGGCTTTGGCATCACCGCTGTCGGCGCTTTTCAGCAAACGCAGATCGGCCTTCAGCACACCGTCACCCAGCGGTTGGTTGCCCAGCAAGCCAATGAAGTGCTGGCGGTAGATGTCTTCCAGCTCGGCGTAGTGATACTGCGCGGTCAGGCGATCGTTGATCTTGTAGTCGATGCCGTACATGTCGAAATGATCGGCGGTGGTGTTACAGGCGTAGCGCTTGTTCTTGCAGTGCACGCGGATGTCTTGCGAATCGGTGGAATCGCGCGCGGTGTACTTGTCCAGACGCGCGGCCATGAAGGTCAGATCCTTCACTTCCCTGGAGGTCAGCATGGCGCCGTTGAACATGGTCGGCAGCAAGCGGCCGTCGTTGTACTTGAGCAACGGCAGATCCGGCAGCAGCGCGCCGTACTTCAACACCGTGTCCGAGACCTTGACCTTGGCGGTCAGGCCCATTTTCGCGTACTGGCCCTTCGAGCCGCGCGGGTTGTCGCCGCTGGACGGCAGCAAGCCGCTGTTGCTGCGATCAGGGCTGGAGTCGAGCTGAAAGCCGAGCATGCCCAGCGCATCGATACCGAAGCCGACCGTGCCCTCGGTGTAACCCGATTGCAGATTCAGAATAAAGCCTTGCGCCGACTCTTCACGCTTGGAAGCGCCCTGGTCACTGGAGGTATGCCCATCACGGAAATCGCGGTTGAAGTACACCGTGCGCGATTCGATTTTCGCCGTGGTGTCTTCGAGAAAACCGCTGGCCTGAACCTGCGCGGCAAAACCGGCGCACAGCACAACGGCTCCGAAGCCAAACGACTGGCGCGGGGTGATGAGAGGGAATGGGGGACGCATGAAAAACTCCAACAGTACAGCGTTTGCGCCGGGGCGCAGTCAGCCAGAAAAATAGCTCCCGTCCCGGGTCAAAAACAGCCGGGAAGAAGTGGACACGCAGGGGTGAGTTGCAATGATGGCAGATGGCTTTGACGGGCTGAAGGCGACTTTAGTCTGAAACTGACTGGCGATTCTTCGGCCTGCGATGGGCCCAAATCATGCGCTGACCAATGGCTCACGACTGCGAAGCCCCCGATTTCATTGGGCTTAAACGCTGCCATAGGGGTTTTCCCTATACCCCACGGGCCCCGTCCCTACGGCATTTGCGCCTTGAACGAGGCGGTCTAATCCTCCATCATCCGTCACCTGCTTATTCAATGGACGGAATTCAAGGCATGCTGGACGCCAACGCTACCCACATTACCCTTACCCTCGAAGGCGCCTCCGCCGACCTGCAAGTGCTCAGCTTCACCGGTCGCGAAGCCCTCAACGAGCCTTTCCGTTTCGACCTCGAACTGGTCAGCGCCCGCCCCGACCTCAAACTCGAAGAGCTGCTGCACAAGCCCGGCGTCCTGACCTTCGGCGCCACCGGCGAAGGCAAGATTCATGGCCTGGTGTATCGCATCGAACAAGGCGATTCCGGCAAGACCCTGACCCGTTACAGCATCAGCCTGGTGCCGCAGCTGGCCTATCTGCGGCACAACCATGACCAGCAGATTTTCCAGAACCTCACGGTGCCTAAGATCATCGCCCAGGTGCTGGAAGATCGCGGCATTCTGGCCGACGCCTACAGCTTCCAGCTCAACGCCGAGTATCCGCAGCGCGATTACTGCGTGCAGTACGACGAGTCCGACCTGCATTTCATCCAGCGCCTGTGCGAAGAGGAAGGCATTCACTTCCACTTCCAGCACAGCAGCAGCGGGCACAAACTGGTGTTCGGCGACGATCAGACGGTGTTCCGCAAACTCAAGGCCGTGAGCTACCAGCAAGACTCCGGCATGAGCGCCGATAAACCGGTGATCAAGCGCTTCAACCTGCGCCTGGAAACCCGCACCACGCGCGTCAGCCGCCGCGATTACGACTTCGAAAAACCGAAGATCCTGCCCGAAGGCGCGGTAAAATCCGAGTTCGCCCCGGATCTTGAGGACTACGATTACCCCGGTCGTTTCACCACCCGCGAGCGCGGCAAATTCCTCTCGACCCGCGCCCTCGAACGCCATCGCAGCGACTACAAACTCGCCGAAGGCAAAGGTGACGAACCGACCCTGACCAGCGGCCACTTCCTGACCTTGGCCGAACACCCGCGCGCTGAATGGAACGACCTGTGGCTGCTGCTGGAAGTCTTCCACGAAGGCAAACAACCGCAAGTGCTCGGTGAAAACGTCACCAGCGACGTCACCGACAACAAAAGCGATTTCCACCAGGGCTACCGCAACAGCTTTCTCGCCACCCCGTGGGACGCGCACTACCGCCCTGCCCTCGAACACCCGAAACCCAAAGTCCTCGGCAGCCAGACCGCGGTCGTCACCGGCCCGGCCGGCGAAGAAATCCACTGCGACCAGTACGGCCGCATCAAAGTCCAGTTCCACTGGGACCGCGACGGCCAGTCCGACGACAAAACCACCTGCTGGCTGCGCGTCGCCAGCGGCTGGGCCGGCGCCGCCTACGGCGGCATCGCCATCCCGCGCATCGGCATGGAAGTCCTCGTCACCTTCCTCGAAGGCGACCCCGACCAGCCACTCGTCACCGGCTGCCTGTACCACAAGGAAAACGTCGTCCCCTACGACCTGCCGGCAAACAAGACCCGCAGCACCTTCAAAACCCTCAGCTCCCCGGGCGGCAAGGGCTACAACGAGTTTCGGATTGAAGACAAAAAGGGTGTGGAGCAGATCTACATCCATGCGCAGCGGGATTGGGACGAGAACATCGAGCACGACCAGAAGATCCGCGTGGGCAATGAGCGGCATGACACGGTTGAGGCCAACACCTACAGCGAATTCAAAGTCGAAGAGCACCGCATCACCCATTTGAATCGTGTCAGTGAAATGCGCGCAGATGATCACCTGACCGTCGCAGTCACCCAGCACCTCAAAGTAGGCACAGCGCAATTCGTCGAAGCCGGCAGCGAAATCCATTACTACGCCGGCCAGAAAGTCGTCGTCGAAGGCGCAATGGAACTGACCGCCAAAGCCGGCGGCAGCTTCGTCAAGGTCGACGCCGGTGGCGTGACCATCAGCGGTGCCGAGGTGAAGGTCAATACCGGCGGTGCACCGGGTGTAGGTACGCCGGCCGCGCCGTTGCTGCCAGGGCCGATGAAGGTGGCGGATGCGGATAAGGCGGGCAAAGTGCTCATCCCGCTGCCCAAACGCCTCAACGAGTCCGGTATCACGCCGTTGTGCGGCAAACAAAGCAACGGCGCTTGCAGCCGTAAGGATTGCACATGCATGTAAAAACGCTCAGCGCCCTCCTCGAAGCACCACGCTACGCCTTCGAGGATTTGCCGAAAGAAAGCTCCGACCTGAGCCTATGTTTCATCATTGATCGCGTCCGTCAGCCAGAAGCCATGAGCCGCCTCTACCGTGTCGGCGAACCCGTCGACACTCAAGGCCTGTTCCTCAACACCGACTTCGCCGAAATCGCCGCTGACGGTCCTCTCTGGCTGGTCGCACCGTGGGGCAGTCGCCTCGCTGCAGAAGCGGCAGGTCTCTGCGAAGAGAACTTTGCCGGCATCGCACTCACCACAGCAGATCCAGTCAAAGCACTTGCACACGCCCGCTGGCTCCTGCGTGCCAACGATGGCTCCGGCGGTCAAAGTCTGTTGAGTTATCACAAGCCAAGTCTGTGGGCCGCGCTGGCCTACACCGCCGGTGAAAGTTCGCATCAGCTCTACGGCCCTTGGCAACACGTATACAGCCCGGCACCGGTTCACTTCGGGCGCAATCGCGGTCGCTGGCTCAGTTGGCGAGCCCTTTCGGAACTTGAATGGCTGGGCGACGTCTCAGCGTTCAACCTGCCACCAGCAGCGCCAAAGGTTCAGGAGCATCTTGGATGGGTTTACTGGGCAGACGAGCAATACTCTGCCTACGGTGAACCTACCGACGAACAACTGCCCAACCTCGTGGAAAACCTCAATGTGCTGGTTGCCCACAACATTTACGAAGGTCGTCATTTACTGAAACTGGGCCAAATCACCAACGGCCCGCTGCTCGAAACGCAGCCACAGGCAATGGCCATCCTGCAATCCAGGGAAGAGTCGTTCATCAAAGTGCAGCAGTTGCAGAAACTCGATAACAGCGCAGCTTGATGACCCCGTCCGTAAAGAATGAATGGAAGCGAAATGGAACAGAACATCAGCGCAGCAACTAACACCGAGTCAGCACCCACAACAGCAGTAGTCGCTGATGAAGCTTGTGCAAAACCGCCTCGGGATATCGGTGAACAGCCCGAAGCGCCGGAAGATACACCAGGCGATCACGACAAAGTGAAAACGCCCTGCTCCACAGTTTATGGCAGCGCAATTTACGACACTGAGAATGAATCATTCTGGCTGCTGCCGGAGCGGACCAACTCGGCACTAAAAGAAGCTTCCAGCGATCTGGAACAAAAAGTCAGCTCCACCAAATCACCCGAAGAGCGCAAAAAAGGGCTCTACGAATCGGGTCTCCTGGAGTACTTCCTTGAGCCCAAGCTGGCAAACTTTCTTGAGGGCGAAGAGAAGTCCCGGATGTTGGAGATCGAAGCTCAACATCCCAACATAAGCAATTTGGACGCGGCGCTGCTTGAAGCTCAACAGAGCAGGAAAGCCGCAGCACCAGAAGCAGCACCACCTGCGACGCCCCTCACGCGCCTCGAACAGGATCAGATTAAAAGAACCGAAATGATGACCGCCCGTGACGATGCTACTCGCGTGCACGGCATGTACAGTGAATGGCAAAAGCTCAAGCGCACCGCCATTGCCGCAGCCAAAGAAAAAGGCTACGCGTACGAAAGCGGCAGCCTTTATGCGCCGAAAGCCATCGCCGCACGTGAAGCCGTTCAAAAATATCTGAAAGCACGAGAGGCGTTGTTAGAAGACAAGGATCTCACCACGTTAACGTCGGCAGAACTCGCCCCGATGCTCGCTCAGGACAAAAAGCGAATAGATGAGATCGCGATGTGCGGCACCAATAATCAATTGATGCTGTGTACATATGTGCGGGACCAGGAAATCAAACGCAAGGAAAGGAAAGCGACCTATAGCGCTTATCTGGACGCCATCACCGATGTTGCCCAATACGGAATCGCATTGCCCGAGTTTGCATTGATCCCCGAGGGCGGAGCAGTCGAGGGTGGCGTCGACTTGTTCAAGCAGTATCTGGCGCTAGAGAAAGAGCAAAAAGAGGTCAATGAACGCCTCAGTGCCAAGTACAAAGGCTGGATTGAAGCAAGTGGTCGACAAGCCAAGGCGCCCACCAACCTTGTGACCAATGAACGTGCCGCCTGGGACCGGCTGCAGGCGTCAAAAGAAAAGCTACGGCTCCAGGCTGAGAACAACGTGGAAACTGCGACTGTTCGCCGTCATCTGTTGTGGGAGCCAGAACAATTTCAGGCGAGACCTGAAGAGCGTTTGATCAAGAATGGCTTCCCGCTGGCCGAGATGAGCATGGCGGACAGCCTCAACAAGCCGCTCACCTATCTCAGCATGTATTCACTGCCACGACTCAAACAGACCGTAAAGGATGACTGGAAGAAAGTAGGCGCCAAGGTCAAAGATCTGGCGAAGCGTCCGGGCAATAGCGATGGAAAAGCAGCGACCGACACTGAGCTGAGCTTGTTCGGACAGTGGCTGAAAGACGAAGGTGCATTGAGGATCAAGGATCAGGAAAGCGACTGGTTCTCCTCAGAAGGCTGGTTCGAGATCGAAAAATTCAACGCCTACCTTGAAAGCAAGAAGTACAAGGTCACGGCGCTGGAGAATGCTGGTACGCGTAAAGAATGGGGGGATCGATTGCAGCAAGTGTTGTTCAAGGACAACGTACGCAAGACCTTCCGCATTTTCGATATCACTCCGCAGGCACAGCTGGTTCGTTGCCTGATGCCTTCCACCACGAAGATCATCCACTCGTCGACAAAAGTAGAGGGGCCAGATTGGACACTGGCCGAAGGGTTCCAGGCCTCGGCCAAGGCGACCTTTGCCGTTGACCTTGCAAGGGGTGAAGTCGAACTCTTTAAAGTCGACTTGCCAGACCGTGCCAACGCTAAAGATATCGTCATCACCTACCGAAACGCCGAAGACATACAGCAGAAGATGAACCTCGGACGGTTCTCGCTCTATCTAGGCGCGAAGGCTTGGGGCTACGCCGGAGCATCGTTGCTGCTTTCTTCGGAAATTGCACTGGATGTCAGCAACGCTGGCTTCCATTTAGCGCCTCCCGAACCGGTTGTGCGCAACCCCGATAAGCGCAGCTACGCAAGAACTGAGAAAAGTGGCCAAATTAAAAAAGCTCCAGAAAATCTACAGATACAGGATGGCGCAAAAGCCGCATTCAATCTGTTCGCTGGTCTGCAAACCGGGATCATGGTCACCGGAGCGCTGAACTGGGCTCCACCTTCCGAAGTAGCCTTGCTAACCAAAGCCCCCGTTGCTGGTAAAGCCGCAGGAATGAAAGCCAGCGAATGGTTTAGCCTTGCGCGCTTGACCGTGGAACTCAATGCCGCAGCCGGTCTCGGTGCGAGGGCTGAAGCGAGTATTTCCCTGCACGAGGGCCGTCTGATTCTGGTGCTCAAGGCCGCATTGATAGCCGGCCCGGGCGTTGGAGGCTCCTTCAAATTCGAGGTAGGCTACGACGCCGTCACTGAACTGCTTAACATGTTCCGTAGAGAACTTTATAAAAACAAACAGAATCCGTACTTTGTTATTGAAGATAAAACCTACGCGTACCTTTCGAAATTAAATACTCTGGCCATTGGTGGCTTTGATATCCGCATGATTTATCTCATGGGTGCTGATGCCGTGATGACGCTTTATGAAAGCTTGACTGCAACGGGCAAAGGCGGCGCGATAGCTGACACCATTATGTCTTATGACAGACAAGCCGAATTAGAAGAATGGTGTGTAAATGCGATACCTGGTGCGCTTGGACCGCTATTGATGACGCTTATTAGTCCGCCAAGCGAGTTCAATGTTAAGGTTTCAGACTCCTCAGGAAGTTCGGATAAAAAAGAACGCAAATACACTGAAGACGAAGCCTACCTTCTACAGCAGCGCGCAGTCGAATGCATATTAGGCTGGATTGTTAACAATGCGGAAAAACAAGGTTCTATAGAAAAAGCACAGAGTCAATTTGAAGAAATTTGTATGTGCATGAATAAATTTGGTTTAAAGCCGGCAAATGCAGATCAAAAATACTGCGAAAGCCGTTTAGCTCTTGACAACTTTATGAACGAGCCAGTGCTTCGTCTTAAATCAGTATCCGGAGAAGAGATGCGTACGCGCTATAAGAACCACGTTAAACTTCTAGGCGCCAAACGTGACTCATATTGTCAGCGCACCCAATACTCAGGAAGAACATATATCCCTTCGGGAGTAGTAAAGTACATAGCCCCCACCCTTTAAAAATTATCACGAGCACAAAAAAATGCATGTACGACTGCTTTTATTTATTATGCTTTCCCTTTCAAACATCTACGCAGCACAAGCAGAACTAAATACAGAAGACGCACAATCAAAAAGCCAAGGTATTATTCTTTACAACCAACTTAAATTCGAATCTGCGACTCCTTTTTTGCAGAAAGCTTCCGATGCTGGAGATCATGAAGCGCAATATTTCCTAGCAGAAGCATTGAGAAAAAAAAACCACTACATGAATCCTGAGGCAAGAAAGTGGTATGAGGCGTCAGCACAACAGGGTGATCTATATGCGATGATACAATTGGGCCGTACTGAAAATGATATGTGCGATATCACTCAAGACTGCTCGACACCTCAAAAAAAACCTATTGAATGGTTGAATCAAGCAAAAAAAATAGCGCAGGAAAAATCTGAACTCGGCAATGCAGAAGCAATGTACCTAATGTATGAGATCACTCTTGATGAGTCATGGCTGAAAAAAGCCGCACTCGCAGGTGATGCGCAAGCACAATATTGGATCGCAATTGGTTACAAACAGGGTGAAGGTTTTTTCTTGCCATGGAAGCGTTCTGAAGAAATAGAAAAGTGGTTCAAGCTATCTTCCGAAAATGGAAACCCTAAGTCGATGATGGAATACGCAGCTCTGCTTTATGAAAAGGGCGACGTTGACGGCTTTCGTTATTGGAATGAGCAAGCTGCCCTAGTAGGTAATGCTGAATCGGTTTACAACTTCGGGTCGTATCTTGCTCACGAGCCTGATACTTTCGGCTTCCCCTACGATCCTGTGAAAGCATACTCGCTCGTATCCTCCCTCCGCATCTTGGATGGTGGTGGAGGAATGAAAGTTAACGTTGAATACAAACTCCCAATTATTGCTGCAAAACTGACAAGCTCACAAATCTCAGAAGCAAATGAGCTCTCTAAAAAGTGGGCGCTTTCTCACCCTCCGCTGTCATTCTTTCCTGAAAAGCTAAGCCGTTAACTCCCATGAAAATTACTATCGCAGGCTTTTTGCTGGTCACCTTCGCCCCCACCGCACTGGCACTAAGTGACTACGAACTTGCAATGAAGTCTCGCGGCATAACTCTTTACAATCAGTTTAAAACTATCTCTGCAACTCCTCTACTGAGAATAGCAGCAGAGGCTGGAGACCATGAGGCACAATATTATCTTGCTGAGTCATTACGGCAAAAAATAGCTACATGAATCCTGAAGCGAAAAAGTGGTATGAAATGGCAGCTACCCAAGGGGATCTTTATGCAATGATCCAGCTTGGGCGAGTAAAAAATGATCTATGTAAATTATCAGAAGACTGCCCTGCCACAGACAAAATACCATCGGACTGGTTGAATCAAGCATCTAGCATCGCTCAGCCTAAGGCTGAAGATGGAAATACTGAAGCCATGTACATAATGTATGAATTAACGCTCGATACAACTTGGCTAGAAAAGGCAGCCGCAAAAAATCATCAAATCTCACAGTATTTATTAGCTAAAAGCTACAATCAGGGAGACAGCTTTTTCCTTCCATGGAAACGCTCGGAAGCGGTTGAAAAATTATTCAAAGCTTCAGCTGAGAGTGGGTACCCGCCCTCCATGATGGAATACGGAGCCCTTCTTTATGAAAAAGGTGACATTGAAGGCTTCCGTCATTGGAATGAGCAAGCAGCTTTAGCGAGCTACGCCACAACAGTTTATGGTTACGGTTCTGACCTTGCTCATGAGCCAGACACGTATGGATTCCCATTCGATGTCGTTAAAGGTTATGCCCTCGTTTACACATTGAAGGAGCTAGACGGCGGTGGCGGCTTACAAGAAAGAGTAGAGAGTAAGCTACCGAAAATTGAAGCAAAGATGACAGCTGAGCAAATTGCAGAAGGTAAAAAATTTGCAAAAGAATGGAAGGCGACTCACGCACCACTTTCGTTCTACCCGGACAAACTAAGTCGTTGAAAACCTAGCTTAACGTTCAAACGGGAGGAGTAGATGGCGTGGGGGCCGCCCACTCGCATTCCTACTCCCGTTCTCATTCAAGGCATCAAACCGGCGCCTTCCAATCCAGCATCTGCTGCTGTGCCACCTGCAGCAAATCATTGCCGTCCTGCGCCAGCAAGTACAGCGCATGGGTAATGTGTGGAATGTCCTGAACATCACCATGGCGGAAGCACATGCAATGCAGGGTTTCGAGCAGGTCGCTGCAGGCCCGGATGCGCTGGACGGCGGACTCGAGTATGTCTTGGGGGTTAGCTTGGGTGTCGATGACCATTGGCGCGCTGTCGGTGACGCCGCTGTTGAGCGGGTGATAGCGGTTTGGGAGCGGATTTAGTGTTGGCATTTTGATTACTCGATATTTTAGAAAGTAACCGCCAGTACCGTGACCAAACAGTGGGAGGCGGCCGCATGCAGGATTGGTCAACTGAGACAACGCCAAAACTCAGCTCGCCCGAAGGCGCCCTGCACACAGCCGCCATAACAGCGCACTGCAAAGACATAGAAGTCCGCAGCGCAAATGATGGCACATCTGCAATGGTGTCGTGCTCAGGTGACCAAACCCGAGCCGCTGATTTTGCAGCGACGCCAAACCATACCCGCCCTGCTCCCACCGCCGAAAGCAGACAAGGCATCACCCCTTGTAGGAATCGGCCCCGTATCCCCGAGAAATCCTCCCTCTGCCAGACAGCCGGCGTTCAGCCAGGTTAACCATCGCTTAACGCCGCAGTCCAAGACTGTACTGAACCGCACACCTCAGCCCCTGGCTGGCGCCGAGTGCGGCAGGTTCGGCCGTAAGGCGCCGAATGCTTATTCCGTCGCACGGGAGTCCGATTCATGAACATTCGCACGCTATTGCTCACCTCCGCCCTCGCCTGCAGCGCATTCGCCGGGCTGGCTCAGGCCAATGACACCAACGCTGCTACCCAGCCCGTTCCTTACCAGTACGGCATGCGGTTGCATGTGAACAAAGTGATCTCGCTGACCGAGCCACAAACTCAGCAGTGCAAGGTCATCACCGCTGACATGAAGTACATCGACAATGCGGGCAAGCCAGCGGAAATCACCTATCGGAAAATGTCTGACGCCTGCAACTTCCAGAACTGACAGAAGGCTCTGATTTGCGGCTTTGCGGTAGGCGGTGAAGGCTTCGCGGGTTATGCTCGGGGTCACTTCTCACTGCCGCAGGGACTCGCCATGCAGTTGTCGTTTCGCACGTTGTCGATCATCACTGCTTCGTTGTGTTTTGTACTGGCGCTGGTCTGGGGCTTTTTCCCGCAGCTGTTGCTGGCGATCTGGAGCATTGAGTATTCGAGCGCTGCCGGTTTTGTTGCACGGCGCAGTGCGGTGCTGTTTGCGGCGTTGGGGGTGATGTTTTATCTGGTGCGCAGCGCGCCGCCGTCGCTGGGTCGCAATGCCCTGAGCAACGGGTTTATCGTCGGTTGTTTTGGTCTGGCGGTACTGGGTTTTGGCGAATGGCTGAACGGCCACACCGGCCCCGGGATTCTGCTCGCAGTGCTGGTCGAGTTCGCGCTGGGCCTTGGCTTTGTGCAGGCCCGGCGCGTGACGGTCGAACTGGGTGAAACGGTGAGTTAAAGCGCTCTGGAGCGAGGACTGTAATGCTGTGGCGTGGTTTGTTGCGCCAGATCCGAACGCAGGCCGGCAATCAGTTCGTTGATCTCGCGACAGCCATTGAGATGGCTGGCGTCGATACCGCTGACGTGCAGATCAACCTGGTCAGTCTGGTGGTCACCGAAGACCTTGACGGTCATCGACAAGTCAGGCGACAGCGTGCACTGGCAGCGTTTAGGCAAAAAACTGCTTTCAATGATATTGCGTAGTTCCAAGGCAGACAGAAACATGGTGAACCTCTCCTTATTGATGAAACTGCCAATCAACTCTTCACGTTGACCGCTTTTGCTGCCCCTGCACGGGTGTGTCCCCGCTGATTCCCTGGTGCGGCAAACGGTTGTACTGCGAAATGCCCATTGGAGTGTAGGCGCCCGAAGCCGGTGCGCTGCACCTAAGCGACGCATAAAACGTGCCTTTCATCGGGTCATTTCGACCCTCATGAAATCAAGCACTTGGCGCGGTGGCCAGCAGTTGGCCAGTTGCAAAATGCAAGATCGACCCTCCTGAGCACTGCAATTTGCAAGTCGACACCGGTTTGCATTCATCGCTGATGACAGTGAGAATGCCCGACATCCACCCTACACCCGCCAGGAGGCTTTCATGGGTTCTTTACGCGCTCGCGCGACAATCGGTCTGCTCGTTGCCGGCCTGTCCACCCTCGCCCACGCGGCCAAACTCGAAGACGTTGCGCCGTATCCCAAGGCGGAAAACGGCTTCACCCGCCAAGTCATCTATCTGCCCAAACAGGATCAGGAAGAGAACTTTCAGGTTGAAGTGCTCGCCGGCAAAACCCTGGAAGTCGACTGCAATCGCCAGCGCCTGGGCGGCGCTCTGGACGAGAAAAACCTCGAAGGCTGGGGCTATCCGTTCTACCGCCTGGAAAAAGTCATCGGCCCGATGAGCACGCTGATGGCCTGCCCACCCGGCACCGCGAAGAAACGCGCCTTTGTCCCGGTTGTTGGTGACGGCTTCATGCTGCGCTACAACAGCAAGCTGCCACTGGTGATCTACGCCCCGAAAGATGTCGAGGTGCGCTATCGCATCTGGTCGGCTTCGGACAAGGTCGGCACTGCCATTGCGGAATGACCTGAACAGGGAGCGCCAAACGTGATTACCTGCCATGTGCGATACGTCATCGATCCGTACCAACTGACCGAATTCGAGGCCTACGCCAAGGCTTGGCTGGGCATCGTCGAGCGTTTGGGCGGCACGCATCACGGCTATTTCCTGCCCTCCGAGGGCGCGAGCAACATCGCTTATTGCCTGTTCAGCTTTCCTTCGCTGGCCGATTACGAAAGCTACCGGCACATCGCGCTGACCGACCCGGAAAGCACGGCGCTGGTGGAATCACTGGTGCAGAAGAAATTCATCGTCAGCTACGAGCGCAGTTTCCTGCGCCCACTGCTGCCCTGAGTGTTATCACGCCGGCACGCCGCACACCGCGGCGCGCTCGGCGACGTGGCGCAGGCTGTCGAAGTTGATGTTGGCGCCGGAGTCGATCGCGACGAAGGTCTGCTCGCGAACACCGCTGCGCGCCACGTATTGCTTGATGCCGGCCACCGCCAATGCCCCGGAAGGCTCGGTGATCGAGCGGGTATCGTCGTAGATATTCTTGATCGCCGCGCACAGCTCGTCATTGCTGACGGTGACCACCTCGTCCACGCAGAACCGGCACACCTCAAAACCATAAGCGCCGATCTGCGCCACCGCCACGCCATCGGCGAACGTTCCGACACTGGGCAACACAACGCGCGCATCCGCTTGCAGCGCCGCCTTCAGGCAGGCCGAATGCTCCGATTCGACACCGATGATCCGTACCTCCGGTCGCAGGTATTTGACGTACGCCGCGATGCCGGCGATCAGCCCGCCCCCGCCCACCGGAACGAAGATCGCATCCAGCGGCCCCTGATGCTGACGGAGGATTTCCATGGCCACCGTGCCTTGGCCGGCGATCACGTCCGGGTCGTCGAATGGAGAGACAAAAGTGCGCCCGGTCTGCTCGGCCAGTTGCAGCGCATGGGCCAGGGCAAACGGAAAACTCTCGCCGTGCAGCAGCGCCTCGGCGCCCCGACTTCGGACCCCAAACACCTTGAGTTCGGGCGTGGTTGAGGGCATGACGATGGTCGCCGCGATCCCCAGCTCCCGCGCTGCCAGCGCCACGCCTTGGGCATGATTGCCCGCCGAAGCGGTGATCACCCCGCGTGCTTTCTGCGCATCGCTCAATTGCACCAGCTTGTTGTAGGCGCCACGGATCTTGAAGGAGAACGTCGGTTGCAGGTCTTCGCGCTTGAGCAGGACCCGGTTGCCCAGCGCCTCGGACAGCGCCGGCGCAGCTTGCAACGGCGTGCGCACAGCAATGTCGTAGACCGGCGCGGCGAGGATCCTTTTCACGTACTGCTCAAGCAGGGTTTGTTGGTCGGGGCTGTGCGGCATGGTCGTCTCCTGACGTTTTGATCAGAACCCCGGAGACAGAAAATAAAAACCCGCCTCTAGGGCGGGTTGGGTGCTGCAGTCGTGAGCTAGCCCGCCAAATGAGGAATGGCGGTAATAATGCTTGGCTGGCAGCGCAATACGGTGGAGGTCATGGGCCTGAAATTAGCCCGGCGGCGGCCGGCGAGTCAATGGCTTATTTGCGGACGCCAAGGTAGGCTGGCGATTCTGCTCATCACCCCCAAGGAAGGAATGCATGATGTCTGTCGCCCTGGCCCTCACTGCGTTGATTGCGTTTACTGGCTACACCGTATCGGTGATGCTCCAGGCCGAACAGTCGTTGATCGACTTCGGCCTCAGCCTGATGTCGCGTCCGGACACGGCGCAGGTGGTGATTGATCTGTATCTGATGGCGACGCTGGCCGGGGTATGGATGGTCAAGGACGCGCGAGCGCGAGGAATGTCGATCTGGTCGGTGGTGCCGTATCTGCTGCTGACGGCGGTGTTTGTGTCGATTGGGCCGTTGTTGTATCTGGTGGTGCGTGGGGTTCGGGAGCGCCGGAAAGTGATTGTGCCAGATCCAGCGGGCTGATCCTGAGCCTCCGGTGCTGCTGAAATAGCTTTCGCGAGCAAGCCCGCTCCCACAAGGGATTTGTATCAGGCACAGATCCCGTGCCAACCCGCAATCCACTGTGGGAGCGAGCTTGCTCGCGAAGGCGTCGGCCAAGTCACAACAGATCACTTGGCCAACCGCCGCAACCCAAACAACATCCCCCCCGCCCCCAACAACATCACCAGCAGAAACAACGGGTAAGAAATCCACCACGGCGTGCCTGCCGTCATCATGCTGAATTCCGACATCCCGCCAATGCTAGCAATCAGGTTCAACGGCAGAAACACCACGTTGATCAACGTCAGTTTGCGCAGCAGGTTGTTCATGCTGTTGTTCATCAGATTGCCGCGCGCATCGATCAGCCCCGAGAACACCGTGGAGTAGATCTCCGCCTGCTTGTAGCACTGGTTGTTTTCGATGATCAGGTCGTCGATCAGCCCGATCGCTTCACTGCCGAAATGCTGTTTTTCCGCATGATTGCGCAGCCGCGTCAGCACCGCGCCGTTGCTGTGCAGGGCATTGATGTAATAGATCAGGCTTTCGCTGAGATTAAACATCTGCACTAGATGCTGGTTCTGCATCGAGGCGTTGAATTTCTGTTGCAGCTCGCGGGCAACCAGTTTGATCACCTTCAGATGGCCGAGGTAGTGATGGATGTTGTTGAACAGCAAATCGAGCAACACATCCAGCGGCGCGTTGAGCGGCTGGCGCGTGCCGATGCCGTGCAACGGCGTGTCGTCGGTGGCGATCACCAGCAGTTGCCCGGGAGCGAACAGCAGGCCGCAGGACGACACCTCAAACGCCAGGCTGCCACCGCCGGAATAGTTTTCCGGACGTTTCCAGATCAGGAATAAATGATCAGGGTGAAACTCGATTCGCGAGACCTCGTCCGGGTCCAGCGCCGAGGCCAACGCGTGTTCGTCGACCTTGTAGTGGCTGTGCAGCAAATCGCGTTCGGCCGCATCGGGATTGCTGAACAGCATCACCTCGGCATCCAGCCGCTCGACCCGCTGCAACGCGCCATGACTCAATGCGAAACTGCTGATCATCGGCGCGTCACCAGGCCTGGCCGCGACGCTTGAGCTCCAGCCGTCGCACGAACTCCTCCAGCACCAGTGAATACAGATCGTCCTGCAAGTAGGCGTCTTCGATACCGGCATCGAGGTTGGGGTTGTCGTTGACCTCGATTACTACCACTTTGTCGCCGGCCTGTTTCAGGTCCACGCCGTAGAGGCCATCGCCGATCAGGTTGGCGGTCTTGACCGCCAGTTCCACCACCGCTCGCGGCGCCTCGTGCACGGCCAGGGTGCGACACTCGCCGTTGATGTCCTGGCCCTTGGCTTTGTGGTTGTAGATTTGCCAGTGTCCCTTGGACATGAAGTATTGGCAGGCGAAGATCGGTTTGCGGTTGAGCACGCCGATGCGCCAGTCGTACTCGGTGTAGAAAAACTCCTGAGCCAGCAGCAACACCGAGTGCTCGAACAGTTCGGCGGTGGCTTCGAGCAATGCCTGCTGGCTTTCGACCTTGATCACTCCGCGAGAAAAACAGCCATCGGGGATCTTCAGCACCAGCGGAAAACCGAGGCGTTCGCCGACCCGCTCGAAGTCTTCCGGTCGTTCCTTGTAGAGAATTTCGGTGGCGGGCATGCCCAGTTGGTGGCTGTTGAGCAGGTCGGTCAGATACACCTTGTTGGTGCAGCGCAGGATCGACGTCGGATCATCCATGACCACCAGCCCTTCGCTTTCGGCTTTTTTTGCAAAGCGATAGGTGTGGTTGTCGACGCTGGTGGTCTCGCGGATCAGCAAGCCGTCGTACTCGGCGATCCGCGCATAATCCCTGCGCTCGATCAGTTCGACGTCGATGCCCATGCGTTTGCCGACCCGCACGAAGTTTTCCAGCGCCTTGGCGTTGGATGGCGGCAAGGCTTCCTGCGGATCGTGCAGGATCGCCAGGTCGTAACGCGCCACTTGTGGCGAGCGTGGCGCCCGCCAGACTTTGCGGCTGAAGCCGTCCAGCGCATTGGCGAACTGATCTTCCTGGTCATCACGCAACTTGTGCAGAGCGCCGGACTTTATGCCTTCGATGTGCCAACCGTTAGTTCGACGAAACTCAACTAACAGGATCGGACAAGGAAACACTTCGAATAACTGTCGAGCCAGATCCTGCAGCGGCTCGATATGCGTCTTGCCGAAGTAAAGTGTCAGAGTAAAACCTTCGGTATCGCTGTAGAGATGATGACTGAGGGCCTTTTCCAGGGTTTTATCGAGATCGTCCAGTGCCAGACCGTAAAGCGATTTTTTTGTCAGCTCGCTGATGGTGCGCACCGAGGGAATCACTTTGTGGCCGCGGGCTTCAGCCAGCAGCGAGCAGTAGTAACCGTGGCCCAGGTACTTGTAGCTGCGGCACAGATTGATCACCTGCACCCGCTTGCCCGGCTCGCTGTCACGGGTTTGCTCGAGGTATTCCTGAGCCGTGACGATGTCCTCACTGGGAAAGTACGAGGCCCAGTCTTCCTTGCGTTCGACGATAATCAACACTTGACTGGAAGTTCTGATGGCTGGATTTAAAAAAGTTGCCGCCGGCAAACTTTGCTCGGATACTTCGCGCCAATGACCCTGTACCGCTGACATAGAGATTGATCCGTTGGAGAACAAGACCATTTCTATTAAGCACGAAGTTTTTCGAAAGTCCCGTTTCGTTACGCAACTTTTACGGTGGTCATATGAATGCTGTTTTTCGTTTGGCGGTAGTTGAAGATCTGCCAGCGCTGCTGGCCCTGGAAATGCAATGTTTCACCACCGACCGGCTCACCAGCCGCAGCTTTCAATGGATGATCACTCGCGCCCACGCGCAGCTAATGGTCGCCGAGATCGACGGTCGATTGCTCGGCTACGCACTGGTGCAGTTTCATCGCGGCACCTCGCTGGCGCGCCTGTACTCGATCGCCATTGCTGGCGAGGCTCGCGGCAGCGGTTTGGGCAAACAGTTGCTACAACGTATCGAGGCCTGCGCCGTCGAGCATGACTGCGCATACCTGCGCCTTGAAGTGCGTATCGACAACCCCACCGCCATCGCGCTTTACGAGCGCAACGGCTACCGACGCTTTGCGTTGATTCACGATTACTACGAAGACCACGCCGATGCGTTGCGTCTGGAAAAGCGCATTGTTCAGCACCGTGACTCGCGCAACATCAAGGTGCCCTATTACCCGCAAACCACTGAATTTACCTGTGGCCCGGCTTGCCTGCTGATGGCCATGGGCGCGCTGCAACCTGAGCGCTTGCTGGAGCGGCGTGAGGAATTGCAGATCTGGCGTGAAGCGACCACGGTGTTCATGACCTCCGGCCATGGTGGCTGCAGCCCCCAGGGCTTGGCACTGGCGGCCTGGCGACGGGGTTTTAAGGTGCGTTTGCAGCTGAGTATGGCCGGGCCATTGTTCCTCGATGGCGTGCGCGATGAGCATAAAAAAGACGTCATGCGCCTGGTGCACGAGGAGTTCACTGCGCAAATGCACGAAACCGACATCGATCGGCAGATTGGCACCCACCTGGATTTGCCGAAGTTGTTACAGGCTGGCGGACTGCCTCTGGTGCTGATCAGCAGCTATCGCCTGACCCGTTCCAAGTCACCGCACTGGGTGGTGGTCACCGATTGCGATGAAGACTTTGTGTATCTGCACGATCCAGATGTCGATCACAGCCAGCATCGTCAGCCGATGGACTGCCAGCATGTGCCGGTCAGCCATGGCGAGTTTGAGAAAATGAGCCGGTTTGGTCGGGGGAAATTGCGCGCGGCGGTGGTTTTGTATGCCCGGAATGAAATCTCTGGCTGACCCGTTGTAGTGAGGGGATTTAGCGAAACGTCGCACCGCCCCGATGGCGCGAAGCGGGCCCTCCTGAATTTTTAAGGGCCTGCTGCACAGGCCATCGGGGATAAATCCCCTCACTACAGTTGAGACTGAGTGTCTGAAGTGAAGTTATTTCAGACCGATTTTGTACAACGAACCATCCTGTTCATCCGTCAGCACGTACAGATAGCCATCCGGCCCCTGCCGCACATCGCGAATCCGCTGTTTCAGCTCACCCAGCAGCCGTTCCTCGTGCACCACCTTGTCCCCGTCAAACTGCAAACGAATGAGCTCCTGACTAACCAGCGCGCCGATAAACAGGTTCTGCTGCCAAGGCTTGAAGCGGTCAGCGTCATAGAACGCCATTCCGCTGACACCGGGTGATTTTTCCCAGACATGGTGTGGGTCAACCGCGCCCTCGACGCTCTTGCCCTTGGCTTCCGGGATCGGTTGCAGCGAGTAGTTGATGCCGTGGGTCGCCAGCGGCCAACCGTAGTTCTTGCCGCGCTCAATGATGTTCACCTCATCGCCGCCACGGGGGCCGTGTTCGTTTTCCCAGATAGTTCCATTCCACGGATTGAGCGCCGCGCCCTGCGGATTGCGCTGGCCGTACGACCAGATTTCCGGACGCACGCCGGACTGGCCCACGAACGGGTTGTCATCCGGCACCTTGCCGTCGGGGAAGATCCGCACGACCTTGCCCTGCAGCTTGTCGAGATCCTGCGCGGTCGGTCGGTCGTTGTTTTCGCCCAGGGTGATGAACAGATAACCGTCGCGGTCGAACACCAGTCGTGAGCCGAAGTGGTTGCCGGTCGAGAGTTTCGGCTCCTGACGGAAGATCACCTTGAAATCGCTGATCGTCTTCAGGTCATCCGACAGCCGCCCACGCCCCACCGCCGTACCGGCCTTGTCCCCGGCACCACCGCCCTCGGCGTAGGACAGATAGACCAGACGATCCTGTTTGAAGTCCGGCGACAGCACCACGTCGAGCAAACCGCCCTGGCCCTTGGCCCAGACCTTCGGCACGCCACTGATGGGCTCGGAACGCTTGCCGTCGGCTGTAATCAGCCGCAGGGCTCCCGGGCGCTCGGTCACCAGCATCCCCTGACGATCCGGCAGAAACGCCAGCGCCCAAGGGTGCTGAAGGCCTTGAGTAATCGTGGTGACTTCAAGGGTGCCCTGCTCGCTTTGCAACTCTTGTGGAGCAGCGGCGAAAGCTGGAGCGCTGATCAGCGCGCCGGCGCACAGCGTGGCTAGAAGGGTTTTACGCAACATGCACGATTCCTTTTGTTCATTTCAAAGGCTGACAGGAACGCAGTCCCGCCGTTCAACGGTTGCTGTCTCCATCGCGTGGCGGTGGGTTGGGGATGAATTTGGGAGGCGTACTCGGCACCGAGCGTTGCTGCTGACCATTGCCAATCCCGCCGTTACCAACGGTGGGCGTACTGGGCGCCGGCACGGTATTCGGCCCGCGAATCGCCGGCGCGCTGGGCTGCGTGCCCTGCATGCTGTTGGGATTGGCCCGGCGGATCGGGCTGTTGTAGGGATTGTTGTTGGTGCCGGTGGGACTTTGCGCCAGCAATAGCGGCGCGGACGGTGCCGCGACGTCGGCATGCGCCAGACCGGCCCCAAGGAGCAGAACGATAATGCCTGGCAGTATTCGGTTCATGGGGTGGCCTCTCGATGCACAGGTGATAGAGCCTTCGAGTCCACGCTACGCCCCGGGTTCGGATTTGTTAACCCGTAGCCCTTAAACAAGATGTAACACGGCTTGACCGGCAACGCCGCGCGCCACGCAAATGCCGGAAACTTTCGCACTGCGCCACAGGTCACCTGATCATCACTTGGAGAACTCACCATGGCTCGGGCAATCTGGAAAGGCGCGATCAGTTTCGGACTGGTACACATCCCTGTCGCGCTGGTGTCGGCAACCTCTTCGCACGGCGTGGACTTTGACTGGCTCGATAGCCGCAGCATGGATCCGGTGGGCTACAAACGGGTGAACAAGGTCACCGGCAAGGAAGTCACCAAGGAGCACATCGTCAAAGGTGTGGCCTATGAAAAAGGTCGCTACGTGGTGCTCAGCGAGGAAGAGATCCGCTCGGCGCACCCGGTGTCGACGCAGACCATCGACATTTTTTCCTTCGTCGATGCCGAGCAGATCCCGCTGCAGAACATCGACACGCCTTATTACCTGGCCCCGGACAAACGTGGCGGCAAGGTCTACGCCTTGCTGCGTGAAACATTGAGCAAAACCAACAAGGTCGCCCTCGCCCGTGTCGTCCTGCACACTCGGCAATATCTGGCGGCACTGATGCCGCTGGAGTCGGCGCTGGTGCTGGTCAAACTGCGCTGGCCGCAAGAGGTGCGCGGCCTAGACGAACTGGAACTGGGCAGCGAAGTGACCAAGCCACAACTGGCCAAGGGCGAGTTGGACATGGCTAAACGTCTGGTGCAGGACATGAGCGGCGACTGGAGCCCGGAGGATTACAAGGACGAGTTTGAGGACAAGATCATGGCCCTGGTCGAGAAAAAGGCCCATGAAGGCAAGATCGAAGATGTCGAGACCGTGGGTGGCGAGGAAGAGCGCAAGTCTGCGGATGTTATCGACTTGACCGAGTTGCTTAAGCGCAGCCTGGGCGGTAAAGCGCCGGCCAAAGCGAAGGCAAAAGACAAGCCTGCCAGCAAGGCAGCCCCGGCGAGAAAGACCAAAAAGGCCTCGGGGGAGTAATCAGATGCGGTTCCTGTCAGGAAGCTGACAGGTTGGCTTTGAGAGACTCATCGCTCCCACAGTTGAAATGCGTTCTTTCCTGAACTCACATTCCACTGTAGGAGCCAGCCTGCTGGCGATGGCATAACCAGGCGCGATACACCGGTCAGATCAAAATGAAGATCGCCAGCAAACCGCCGAAGATCGCCCATTTTTCCATGTAGTAACGCGCACGATTACGCTTCTTCAGCTCTTTACCGCGCAGGCGAACCTTGTAGATTTTGGTAAACAGGCGGTTGATCCCGCCAGTGCGGTCACCAGCGTCATTCGGCGCACCGGCCGCCGACATCACGGTACGGCTGAACCAACTGTTGAACGCCGCCGCCCAGCGATATTTCATCGGGCGCTCAATGTCGCAGAACAGGATGATGCGGTTTTTGTCGGTGGTGTTTTCGGCGTAGTGGATGTATGTCTCATCGAACATTACCGCCTCGCCGTCGCGCCAGTGGTAGCTCTCGCCGTCGACATTGATGTAGCAACCGGCGTCGTTCGGCGTGTCGAGACCCAGGTGGTAGCGGTACGAACCGGCATACGGGTCACGGTGGCGAACCAGTTTCGAACCCGGTGGCAGCTCGGCGAACATCGCCGCCTTGATCGAGCCGATGCTCTGCACCAGCTCAGTGGTGCGTGGGCACAGCTTCATCGCCGACGGATGGCTCTCGCCGTACCATTTCAAGTAGAAACGCTTCCATCCACTTTTGAAGAACGAATTGAAACCGACGTCATCGTACTGATTCGAGCGCTTGATCTCACCGGCACGCAGCAGATCCTGCCCTTCCTGGCGAATTTCTTCCCAATGCGCCTGCAACGGGCTCAGGTCCGGAAACTCGGACGGATCGAGATACGGTTTGTTCGGCTTCTTCGAAAACAGGTAAAGGAAGCAGTTGATCGGGGCCAGAAACGTCGAGTGATCGCTCAGTTGACGGCCCAGTTTGTGACGCACACGGCCACGAAGGTGAACGTATGCAATCGAAATGACATAAATAGCGGCAATGATGAGTTTCACGGAAATCGTCACACGTCAAAAGTGAACAAACTGCGCGCCTGCCGGCCGGAGGCCCAGGGTCTATGCAGTGGCATGAATACAGATACTATCCCGGTGGCACTTCCTTGAGCCCATGCCGTTAGCGGCTATTGGGTAATCGGATGGCATTTTAGCCATACTTTGTAACCAATGGTGAACCTGATCTGTTAAAAACTGTCCGCAGAATCTGCCAAACGGCAGGCGCGACAATACGCTCGTGCAGGTGCAGGAGTGCTGACGCAGAACAAAACCAAAGGTTGGAATACGCTTCGACCGAGGTCGCTATGCCGTGCCCACGGACGATATTGTGGTCGAGTCCGATAGGTTGACCATGGACGCCATGCTGCCTAAGGGCCCCGCCGTCATGATCCGTTACCTGACCTTCGGCGCGGCCTCTGCTGGAGATGCTGCCTTAGAACCGGCAACCGATTAATCGAAAGCGCCATTCAGCACTTCGTAAATAAGCCCGCTCGCAATGGCTACCAGAATCAAGTCCGTGCCCGCCTGCCGCCATTCGTAGCCATCGTAATGAGGCAGGCGCCCCGCCAGTCTCCCATCCAGTTTTTTGGCGATACCCGGCGGCAACGGCTTGCCGCGCGCCAGATTCTTCTGAATACCGGGAGGCAGCGCCGGCCCGGGACTCCAGTAGTCTCTGTAGCCGTTGAGCACTGTCAGCACACCGCTTCGATCAACCACAGGTGCATGATCCCAGTTGCCCGAACTGGATCCTTTGTTTTTGCCCCCTTGATTGCCATGTCCCTGACTGTTCTGCGGGCCGCCCTTGCCATTCCCTTTGCCGTTGCCGTTGCCATTGCCATTGCCATTTCCCGGATCGGCCAGTGCCGTTACAGAACTCACCGCCAAGGCCAGACAAGCAACAGACGCAACAAGTAAGCGTTTTTTAAACATGACCGTCCTCTCATCGGAATTCCTTGATGAAATGTAGACGATATCGGGAGTTTTAGTCCCTCCCATGATTGTTGGAAGTCCGCATCGACACTCATGAATTCGATAAACCGCTGCGTGAACGCGCATTTTGCGTTCCCCGATGCAGGCAGCCTGCCGGTTCGTCAGCGTCCGCCATACAACTGCCGCATGACTTATGCGACAATGCGCGCAATGTCTGGCATGAATCCCGCCTTTATTGCCCAACAGCTTGGACACCGCGTCCAGATGCTGCTCTCGCCCCACGCCTGCCGGCTTACCGCCAGCACTGATCGGGTCGGGAAGAAAAAGCTCCAAAATGCCCCAGAAATGGCCCAAGCGCCAAATGTGCGGCTCGCAACCCATTGATAGGTAAAGCAATTGATCTCCACAGCTAACATCACGATGCAGTTCGGCGCCAAGCCGCTCTTCGAAAACGTTTCGGTCAAATTCGGCGCGGGCAACCGCTACGGCCTGATCGGCGCCAACGGTTGCGGCAAGTCGACCTTCATGAAAATCCTCGGCGGCGACCTCGATCCGTCCGGCGGTCAGGTCATGCTCGAGCCGAACGTTCGTCTGGGTAAATTGCGCCAGGACCAGTTCGCCTACGAAGAATTCACCGTGATCGATACTGTGATCATGGGTCACGAAGAGCTGTGGAAGGTCAAGGCCGAGCGCGATCGCATCTACTCGCTGGCGGAGATGAGCGAAGAAGACGGCATGGCCGTGGCCGAGCTGGAAACCGAGTTCGCCGAGATGGACGGCTACACCGCCGAATCCCGCGCCGGTGAACTGCTGCTGGGTCTGGGTATTCCGCTGGAACAGCATTTCGGCCCGATGAGCGAAGTCTCGCCAGGCTGGAAACTGCGCGTATTGCTGGCGCAGGCGCTGTTCTCCGATCCGGAAGTGCTGTTGCTCGACGAACCGACCAACCACCTGGACATCAACACCATTCGCTGGCTGGAAAACGTTCTGACCCAGCGTAACAGCCTGATGATCATCATCTCTCACGACCGTCACTTCCTGAACAGCGTGTGCACGCACATGGCTGACCTGGATTACGGCGAGCTGCGCCTGTTCCCGGGCAACTACGACGAGTACATGACCGTGGCGACCCAGTCCCGCGAGCAACTGCTGTCGGACAACGCCAAGAAGAAAGCGCAGATTTCCGAGCTGCAATCGTTCGTCAGCCGCTTCTCGGCCAACGCCTCGAAAGCCAAACAGGCGACTTCCCGCGCCAAGGCAATCGACAAGATCCAGCTGGCCGAGGTCAAGCCGTCCAGCCGCGTCAGCCCGTTCATCCGCTTCGAGCAGAACAAAAAGCTGCACCGTCAGGCGGTCATGGTCGAAAAAATGGCCAAAGGCTTCGACGGCAAGCCACTGTTCAAAGACTTCAGCTTCCAGGTTGAAGCGGGCGAGCGCGTAGCGATCATCGGCCCGAACGGTATCGGCAAAACCACCCTGCTGCGTACCCTGGTCAACGAACTGACCCCGGATGCCGGTAGCGTCAAGTGGACCGACGCCGCGGAACTGGGCTACTACGCTCAGGACCATGCGCACGACTTCGAAGACGACGTGACGCTGTTCGACTGGATGGGTCAGTGGACTCAGGGCGAGCAGATGATTCGCGGCACTCTGGGCCGCATGCTGTTCTCCAACGACGAGATCCTCAAGTCGGTCAAAGTGATTTCCGGTGGTGAGCAAGGTCGCATGCTGTTCGGCAAGCTGATCCTGCAAAAGCCGAACGTGCTGATCATGGACGAACCGACCAACCACTTGGACATGGAATCGATCGAGGCGCTGAACCTGGCGCTGGAAAACTACCCGGGCACGCTGATCTTCGTCAGCCACGACCGTGAGTTCGTATCGTCCCTGGCGACGCGCATCATCGAGCTGAGCGCCAACGGCGTGACTGACTTCAGCGGCACTTACGATGACTACCTGCGTAGTCAGGGTGTGGTGTTCTAAATCGCTGCAGGTTTGAAGAATAGCCCTGTCCTTGTGACAGGGCTTTTTGCATTTCAGGGGGGGAAACTATGTTGGTGCGACTGCCTTCGCGAGCAAGCCCGCTCCCACATTTTGGAATGCAGTCCCCTGTGGGAGTGAGCCTGCTCGCGATGAGGCCATCAGCAGTAATCGGAATAGCCAGGAAAAATAGTTAGCCTGCTTCCTTTTATTCCAGCACCCAGCCATGATGCCCACTCTCCCACCGCCGCCCGCGAACGAGTCCACATGTCTGCGCAGCAACAGCCTCCGCAAAGCTCCCTGGCGATCACCCTGCAGATCGTCTCCATCGTGTTCTACACCTTTGTCGCCTTCCTGTGCATCGGCCTGCCGATCGCGGTGCTGCCCGGTTATGTGCATGAGCAGCTGGGTTTCAGCGCCATTATTGCGGGGCTGGTCATTGGCTCGCAGTATCTGGCCACCCTGCTCAGTCGGCCGATGGCGGGCCGCATGTCGGATACGCTGGGCACCAAACGGGCGATTGTTTTTGGCTTGTCGGGGATTGTGCTCAGCGGGCTGCTGACGCTGATCTCAACGCTGTTGCAGGACTTCCCGATGCCGAGCCTGATCATTCTGATCGTCGGGCGCCTGCTGCTCGGCGTGGCACAGGGCTTGATCGGGGTCGGTACCATCAGTTGGTGCATGGGCCAGGTCGGTGTCGAACACACGGCAAGATCAATCGGTTGGAACGGCATCGCCTCTTACGGCGCGATTGCCATTGGCGCGCCACTGGGCGTGGTGATGGTCGCCGACTACGGCTTTGCCAGCCTGGGTATCGCCTTGTCGATATTGGCCGCGGGCGCCCTGGTGTTGATCCGCAATAAACCTTCGGTGCCGGTGGTACGCGGCGAACGGCTGCCTTTTTGGGCGGTGTTCGGGCGGATTGCACCGTATGGGGCCAGTTTGACTCTGGCGTCGATCGGTTACGGCACGCTGACCACCTTCATCACCCTTTATTACCTCAACCGTGGCTGGAGCGGCGCGGCGTATTGCCTGACGGTGTTCGGTGTATGTTTCATCCTGTCGCGGCTGCTGTTCATTTCGGCGATCAGCCGCTTTGGCGGTTTCAATTCGGCGATCGCCTGCATGAGCATCGAAACCATCGGACTGGTGTTGCTGTGGCTGGCGCCCTCTACCGCATTCGCCCTGATTGGCGCGGGACTGGCCGGGTTTGGCTTGTCGCTGGTGTATCCGGCGCTGGGGGTCGAGGCGATCAAGCAGGTGCCCAGTTCCAGCCGTGGCTCGGGGTTGGGGGCTTATGCGGTGTTCTTTGATCTGGCGCTGGCGATTGCCGGGCCGTTGATGGGCGCAGTGGCGTTGAACCTGGGGTATGCGTGGATTTTCTTCAGTGCGGCGCTGTTGTCAGTGATCGGGCTGGGGTTGACCTTGGTACTCAAGCGCCACTCGACATCCTGAAATTTCGTACAAATCACTGTGGGAGCGGGCTTGCTCGCGAAGGCGGTGGGTCAGTCAAAATATAGAGTGACTGATCTATCGCATTCGCGAGCAAGCCCGCTCCCACAGGGGGATTGAGTCGTTTATTGATCCGCGGTCTGCATCCCCGCCCGGCTCGGCTTGCCCAGCGTGCGCGAGAAGAACTGCCCGGCCTCGGAAATCAGGTTGCGGTGAATGTCTTCGCGATCCACGCCATCAGCGTCGGTGCACAACGCCGGCATGGCGCGGATCTGCTCTTCGTTGCACGGCGCCATGAATACGAAGTGCCCTGCCCCGGCCAATAACTTGAAGTCCGGCGCGGTCGGCAGTTTGCGCGCCAGAGCCGCGGCGTTTTTGTCGAAGGCCACCAGTTTGTCGCCATCGCCGCTGTACAGCAGCACCGGCACATGCACATCCGCCAGGGTGCTACGGCCGAATTTCAGGCTCAGCGGCGCCATCAGCAGCAAGGCATGCACGCGCGAATCGGCCACTGGCTGCAAATCGTCGCGGTCGACGATCAGTTCACCCTGGGTGTTGCAGGCATCATGGTCGTCAGGGCGTTCCTGGCAGTAGCGGCGCAGACGATCCAGATCCGGCTGCGCGCCGGAGAGAATCAACGCGGTTTCGCCACCGGCCGAATAACCAATGACCCCGACCTGATCAGCGTTGACGAACGGCGAGAGCATCGGGTCGCCGAGTGTTGCGGTGATCGCTTCGGAAATCTGGATCGGCCGCCCATACAGATTGCTCAGGGTGCCGAGGCGGCTGTGGTCTTTGGAGTTGTCGCCGGGATGAATCACCGCGACCACTACAAAGCCCTTGCGTGCCAGCGAGGTGGCGAGGTCATGCAGTGCCAGCGGCGTGCCGGTGTTGCCGTGAGACAGCATCAGCATCGGGAAGCGGCCGATCGCGACCTTGGTGTCGGCGCCTGCCTCGACGGTGTAACCCTCAAGCAGGCTGCTATGTTCGCGGTCGCTGGAAGGATAGAAGGCGATGGCGCGCATCGGTTGCAGATCCAGCGGATCGAGGAATGTCATTTCGTGGTAACCGACACTCCAGACAGGGTGTCGCCCGGGCGCGGCATGCACTGAACCGAGGCTGCCGAGCAGGCAAATCAGTAACGTTGCACAAAGACGCATCATGGGATGGCCCACCCTGTGTTACTCAATCGAAAGATCCTTTGTGTTCCGACACGCCCCAAACCCTGAGGTTCGGAGATCCGGCGCAGCGGTGCACTCAGACGTTGATCGTTTGACTGCATAACCCGGGCCAGATTATGCAACAGTCAGAAACAAAAAACTCCGCATCTGGCCCTTGCAGAACCAGAATACAGAGTTTTTTGAGGGGCTACCTGAACGGCAGCTGGTCTTTACGCAATGCTTACGCGGCGGCGAACAGTTGCTCGCTGATCTTCGCCTGAGCAGCGCTCATCGCGTTGTTGCGCACTTCTTCACCGTAGGCCAGACCTTCGGCACGGACGATTTCGATGTCGGTGATGCCGAGGAAGCCCAGTACCAGCTTCAGATATTCCTCGTGAGCGATGCCGCTCGCCTGACCGGCATGGATGCCGCCGGAGGTAGAGACGATCACCACTTTCTTGCCACCGCACAGGCCTTCAGGGCCGGCTTCGGTGTAACGGAAAGTCTGGCCGGCAACGGCGACGCGGTCGATCCAGGCCTTGAGCTGGGTCGGCACGGTGAAGTTGTACATCGGCGCGGCAATGACGATGGCGTCGGCAGCGATGAATTCAGCCAGGGTCGAGGCGCTCAGTTCGGCTTCGTGCTGTTGTGCGGCGTCGCGCAGCTCAGCAGTAGTACCGGCAGCCACCAGGGTGGTCGACGAGAAGTGACTGATGGCGTCGGCGGCCAGGTCACGGTAGGTGACCACGGCGGTTGGCTCGGCGGCTTGCCAGGCTTTGACGACTTGGCTGCTCAACTGACGGGAAGCGGAGTTGTCGCCCAGAATGCTCGAATCGATGTGCAGCAGTTTCATGTGGAATCTCCTGTAAAGAATCGCCGGCGGCGACGGAATGGAGACAATCCTACGGAAGAAACCAATAGCTGATTAGCCGCCGACAATGCGATAGTTCGTCCCACTGATAGAACGGTGGACTTTTCATGCAGGATCTCAATGATCTCTACTATTTCGCCAAGGTGGTCGAGGCCGGTGGCTTCGCCGCAGCCGGGCGTTTGCTGGGCATTCCCAAGTCCCGCCTGTCACGACGCATCGCCGAACTCGAAGAGCGCCTCGGCGCCCGTCTGCTGCAACGCACCACGCGCCAGTTGAACCTGACCGCGGTTGGCGAGCGCTACTTGCGTCACTGTCAGGCGATGTTGCTGGAAGCGGAGATGGCCGACGAAGCGGTCGCCAGCATGTCCAGCGAGCCACGTGGCCGCCTGCGAGTATCCTGTCCTACCGGTCTGGCGCGGGAAATGTTGCCGTGGGTGATCAGCGAATTCCTCGGCAAATTCCCTCAGGTGCAACTGGAGGTGGTGTTGCTCAATCGCCGGGTGGATCTGGTGGCCGAAGGTTTCGACGTTGCGTTGCGTGTGCGCGAGTTGGGCGATGAAGATCCGTTGCTGGTCACCCGGCGTCTGCGCCAGGCGCAAATGGTCGTGGTGGCCAGCCCGGCCTTTGTCGAGGGCAAAACCATCACTCATCCGCAGGACTTGAAGAACCTGCCGGTGCTCGGCGCGCTGGAGGCCGATCGCATGGTGCATGTGCGCTTGCTGGATGAGCAAGGCAACAGCGTCGAACTGAACATGGAGGCGCGGTTGGGCATCGATGACTTCATCGTGCGCAAGGCCTGTGTGCTCGCCGGCCAGGGTTTTACCCTGCTGCCGATGATGTATTGCGAAGCCGACCTTGAGAGCGGCGCGCTGGTGCAATTGCTGCCCGAGTGGTCGTTGCCCGGCGGCTGGTTGCAGGCGGTGTATCCGCATCGACGCGGGGTGATGCCGGCGGTGCGGGCATGGATCGATCATCTGGTCGAATCGTTCAATGCGTGTGGGGAGCGGTTGTTATGAAACAGGGAAAGATGAACGAAGCGGATGTCGCCGCCTTCTGCCTGGCCTTGCCGGGTGCGCGGGAGGATTACAAATGGGGCGGCGTGCGGGTGTTCTCGATTGCCGGCAACAAGATGTTTGCCCTGCAAGGGCTGCGCGGGGATTCATTGGCGTTCAAGGTCGACAAGGACCTGTTTCTCGGCCATTGCGACCGCCCGGGTATTCACCCTGCGCCTTATCTGGCGCGGGCGCAGTGGATCATCATGCACCCGCCCTACCCGCTGGGTGCGGAGGAATTACGCGGGTTGCTGACACGGTCGCATCAGTTGGTGGTGAGCAAGTTGCCGAAGAAAACCCAAATCGGATTACTGCTCTAGCTTTTTGATTTTGATTTTGGTGGGAGCGGGCTTGCTCGCGAAAGCGGTGTGTCAGACAACATATTCGTCCATTGGCACACCGCTTTCGCGAGCAAGCCCGCTCCCACATGGGTCATGTGTGAAGCTTAAATATGTGAAAGCAGGTTCGAACCGAGAAACAACTGATCGATCCAGAACACCTGATGCAGCGCCACAATCACCCAGAACAGAATCTGAAACGACACCTTGCGCGTCTTGTGCCGGAATACCTGTTGGGCGATCAGCGCGCCGGGCCAGCCGCCAGCCAGTTCCAGCGCGTGCAGGATGTTCTCCGGTGTGCGCCACGCATCGGCGCGGGCCTTGCGCTTGTCTGCCCAGTACATGAAAAACGCCAGCACGCTGACCACGCCATAAGCGGTCAACGGCACCAGCGAGATGCCGCGCAGCCACATCGACAGCGAGCCGAACAGCGGCAGCGCGCACACGATCAGCAGCACCGCCAGTTTCAGTTTCAGATGCTGAATGCCGCCACCGGACGGTCGTCCATCCGGGCGGCGCGCGCGGGAATCACTCATGGTTTCGCCGCCGACCAGTCGACCCAGCCGAACTGCCAGGTCGCCAGAATCACCAGACCGAAAACAATCCGGTACCAGGCGAATGCCGCGTAACTGTGGCTGGCGATGAACTTGAGCAGACCGCGCACGGCAATCATGGCGAAGATGAACGCGGTGATGAAGCCGATGGCAAACACCGGGAAGTCCGCCGGCACAAACAGATGGCGATACTTGTAACCGGAGTACACCGCCGCACCGACCATGGTCGGCATGGCCAGGAAGAACGAGAACTCGGTCGCGGTCTTGCGCGACAGGCCGAACAGCAGGCCGCCGATGATCGTCGAGCCGGAACGCGAAGTGCCGGGAATCATCGCCAGACACTGCGCGAAACCGACTTTCAGCGCGTCCCTCCAGGTGATCTCGTCCACGGTTTCGGCGTGCACCTCATGCTGGCGACGCTCGGCCCACAGCATGATCACACCGCCCACCACCAGCGCGGTCGCGACAGTGATCGGATTGAACAGGTATTGGTGAATCAGGTCGGCAAAAATCACCCCCAGCACCACCGCCGGCAGAAACGCGATCAACAGGTTGGCGGTAAAACGCCGCGCACTCGGCTGGGTCGGCAAGCCGATCACCACGTCGAGAATCTTGCGACGAAACTCCCAGACCACCGCGAGGATCGCGCCGAGCTGAATAATGATGTTGAACGCCATGGCCCGTTCGCCGCCGAAGTCGAGCAAGTCGGCAACAATGATCTGGTGTCCGGTACTGGAAATGGGCAAAAACTCCGTCAGCCCCTCTACAACTCCAAGAATCAGTGCCTGCAAGGCGGTCCAAAGATCCATCAGTCCCCCAAAGAGCGATGCACAAAGGCATGCCCCGATAGTATTTTTTTACGTTCACTGCGATCAGCGTAGCTGTTTGTAGCTGTACCGATTCCGCGCACACAGCATCCACACGAAACGGTCAAAATTCCGTGAAATATCAATTTGGATTCAGGTTTTCACGCGCGGGGCCGAAATCCTAACAGACAAGCCTTAATAGTGCTGCGGCGTTATTCGACTTGGGTCGCGTATGCCTGACCACCCAAACGTGGTTGGATGCTGGCGTTGATTTATTACAAGAAAAAGAAATCGGAGTGACAGCGTTATGAACAGCTTGCGCAGTGTGTCGATCAGCCGACGCTTGTGGCTCATTTTGATTGTGGCGGTAGTCATGTTGTTGACCTTGGGCGTGTTGATGCTCAAGCAGATCCACGATGACCTGTACCACGCCAAGGCGCAGAAAACCCAGCATGTGGTGCAGACCGCCAGCGGCCTGCTGACCTATTACCACGACCTGGAAACCGCCGGCACCCTGACCCGCGACGCCGCGCAGAAACAGGCGTTGACCGCGATTCGTGGCCTGCGCTACGACCAGAGCGATTACTTTTGGATCAACGACCTCACCCCCGTGATGGTCATGCACCCGACCAACCCCAAACTCGAAGGCCAGAACCTCTCGGCGATCCGTGACCCGGACGGTTTCGCGGTGTTCAACGAGATGGTCGCGATCGCCAAAAGCAAAGGCGCGGGCATGGTCGATTACCGCTGGCCCAAGCCCGGTGCCAGCGAACCGGTGGCGAAAACCTCCTATGTAAAATTGTTCGAGCCGTGGGGCTGGGTGCTCGGTTCGGGCGTTTACGTCGATGATGTGCAGAGCGAGTTCCGGGGGCAGTTAATCAAGGCTTCGGTGATTGGTTTGGTGATCGCCGTGATCATGGCCCTGCTGGTGATTTTGATTGCCCGCAGCATCGTCCGTCCGTTACAGGAAACCGTGAACGCCATGGCCAACATCGCCAGCGGCGAGAGCGACCTGACCCGTAGCCTCGACACCCACGGTCAGGACGAAGTCACGCAACTGGCGCATCACTTCAACGCCTTCACCGCCAAGTTGCGCCGAGTCATCGGTGACCTGCAGGTTTCGGCCAGTGCGCTGGGTCAGTCGTCCAGTGAACTGGGCAACGATGCGACTCAGGCCCAGCAGCGCAGCCAACAGCAATCGCAGCAGATGGAACTGGTCGCAACCGCAATCAACGAAGTGACCTACGGCGTGCAGGATGTGGCGAAGAACGCCGAACATGCTGCCGCTGAAATGCGCGATGCCGAAGCTCAGGCACAGCAGGGCCAGATCAACATCGACGGCAGTCTGCAACAGATCGACAAGTTGTCCGGAACCATTGACCAAGCGGTCGAAGTGATTCGCACCCTGGCGGCCGAAAGCACGCAGATCGGCAGTGTGCTTGAGGTGATCCGCTCGATTGCCGAGCAAACCAATCTGCTGGCACTCAACGCGGCCATCGAAGCGGCCCGCGCCGGGGAACAGGGCCGGGGCTTTGCGGTGGTGGCCGATGAAGTGCGGTTGCTGGCGCAGCGCACGCAAAAGTCGACAGCGGAAATCCAGAGCATGATCGAACGCCTGCAAAATCATTCCGAAGCCGCGGTGAAGGTCATCGGCGACAGCAGCAAGGCCTCGCAACTGACCATCGAACAGGCGGGATTGGCCGGCGCGAGCCTGAATGCCATCGGCCAGGCCCTGCGCAATCTCAATGGCCTGAACGCCTCGATTGCCAGCGCCACACTGCAACAGGCGCATGTGGTCGAGGACATCAACCAGAACGTCACGCAGGCGGCCGGCCTGTCTCACAGCACGGCGCTGGCGGCGGAGCAGTCGAGTGTGGCGAGCGTCAAGCTTGGGCAGTTGAGTGAACAGCTGAACCAGTTGCTGCGCCAGTTCCGCGTCTGACCCCTCACCCTTGTGGGAGCGAGCCTGCTCGCGAAGGCTTAATGTAAGTCAACATCTGCGTTGCTGACATGCCGCTTTCGCGAGCAGGCTCGCTCCCACAGGGTTATTCGTCATTCAAGGTTTTTGGGTACAATTGCGCCCCTTCTTGCACTCCCCCAAGGAACCCCCATGTCCGGGCTTGAACTGTTTGCCGCCGCCCTCGGTGTGATCGCCGTCTGGCTGACGGTCAAACAGAATCCGTGGTGCTGGCCGATCGGCCTGGTCATGGTGTTGCTGTACAGCTGGATTTTCTATGACGTGAAGCTGTACTCGGACATGTTGCTGCAAGTGATTTACGCCGCGCTGCAAGTCTACGGCTGGTGGCAATGGACCCGCGCCGGGACGATGCAAGACGGCCGTGAAGTCACGCGTCTGGATCGGCGCTCGATCCTGCTCGGTCTGAGCGTAGGCGCCCTCGGCAGTCTGCTGCTGGGTGCGGCCATGGCGCACTGGACCGACGCGGCGCAGCCGTGGCTCGATGCCGCGCTGACGGCGTTCAGCCTGGTTGCGCAATTGTGGATGGCGCAGAAACGTCTGCAATGCTGGGCGCTGTGGTTCGTGCTGGATGTGATTTTCGTCGGCCTGTTCCTGTACAAGGGTCTGTACCTCACCGCCGCGCTGTATGCCCTGTTCACCCTGATTGCTGTGCAAGGCTGGCGCGAATGGCGCGCCGATCCGGCGTTGCAGCGATGAAGGTAGTTGTCCTCACCGGCCCGGAATCCACCGGCAAGAGCTGGCTGGCCGCTGGCCTTCAGGCGCGCTTCGGCGGCCTGCGGGTGGACGAATACGTGCGCTGGTTCATCGAGCAGAATCCACGCGATACCTGCCTCAACGACATCCCCGCTATTGCCCGTGGGCAGTTGCAATGGGAGGATCAGGCACGGGCGCAGCAACCGCAATTGCTGATTCTCGATACCCATTTGCTGAGCAACATCCTCTGGAGCCAGACCCTGTTTGGCGACTGCCCGGCGTGGCTGGAACCCGAGCTGCTGGCCCGGCATTACGACCTGCATCTGCTGTTGTCGCCGGAGCAGATCGACTGGACCGACGACGGCCAACGCTGCCAGCCGCAGCTCAGTGAACGCATGGCGTTCTTTCAGGCCACCCGCGACTGGCTGGAACAACAACGGCAACCGCTGCAGATCATTCAGGGCGATTGGGATGAGCGGCGGTCTCAGGCTTTCGAAGCCGTGGCGCGTTTAATGGCTGATTGACCTGGCAAACAGCTCCTTTCGGAGCCCAAGTGTCCATTCTTGAAACACCCACCCCCGCGCAAAGCAGCCGTTTAAATGGCCTTCATCATTCTGTCAGGGTATCTGTTACGCGGGTGAAACAGTCCCCGGCAAACCCTTGTTCCAGAGCTTTGCACCGCCCCTGCCCCCGCCGCTGTCGGCGTGACTGTTTCAGCGCTGAAACAGGTTATGTATCAAGATTGCGTGCCGCAGCGCCAACCCGTTGAAAACAATAGACAACTCAAAAGCGGCACAGCTTTCGCTCTCTCCTTCCCAACGCTGACAAGAGCCAGCCCACTGAAGAAGGAATTGCCGCCGTGGGGAATATCAATAAAGGCCTGACCTGCCTTCTGCTGATTGGATCAGCCGCCAGCACTTTCATCAGTTTCAACGTTCAGGCCGAAGGCAATGGCGTGATCGTTCTCAACCGCGACGTTCAGCCCATTCCTATCGGGCGCAGCGGTGGCAAAGACCCCTACCCAACCACGGTCAATGCCAACCCTTCGGCTCGCATCAATCAGGCGATGACCAGCACCGAGCTCAATGACGGTGAATTTGCCAGTGTAGCCAGTGGCGCTTCGATTCGCGGCAATATCACCACGCCCACCGCCAACATGCCTGGCATGAACACCCTGACCAATCCCAACGGCCTGCCCGGCATGGGCGGCGGTCACGGCGGTGGCGCGGGCGGCTCGATTTCCAACACCGTCAACCGTGCGATGAGTTCCGGTCTTGCTCCGCTGACCCGCATGGCCGGAGGTCAATGAGATGAATCGTTCTCTTCTTTTACTTGCCCTTTTCGGCTGCGTCCAGGCGCTGGCCGCCCCCGACTCGGTCAATAACGCGAACATTCAGGACACCGGCGTCCAGTACCGCGGCAACTACAACGTCAACCAGGCTGCTGGCGACCAGATGCAACAAACCAATACCAAAGCCATCGCCATTGGTACTTCGGCCAGTGCTACCACCAACGTCCGGCAGCACATCGATACACCGGCCAACCCTTCAACGAACGCCAGCGCCACCATTGGCGGCAACTCTTTCAGTAATGGCAACGGAATCCTGGGCGTGAACCAGGGCGCCGGGGCCAACAACCAGATGGCCAACGTGACGCGCGTCAGCATCAGTGCTGCCCCGCAAAGCGTTGACGACAGCGCCCTGTCGCAACAGAACGTGGCGCTTTTACCGAGCTCAGGAGCAACTGGCACCTCACCCGGCAGTCGCCAGGTCACGACAAGTGATCAGGCCTTCACCGGCAGCCGAGGGGTGATTCAGGTGAACCAGAGTGCCGGGGTGGGGAACCGTATGGCTAACACCCTGAGCATCCGGGTCGCTGACTGACCCAAACAACAAAAGCAGTGCAATTAGAAAGTACCAACACTTAACCAACTAATAAGCACGATGGAGAAACACCATGAAACCTACAATGGCTCTCAAACCACTGGTTTTCGCACTTGCAGCAGTAATGGCAATGGCGGCTCAGGCAGGCGGCAATGATCATGGTAACGGGCACGGCAATGGCCATGGCAACCATGAACCCAAAGGCCCTACCCTGGAACAACTTCTGCAAATCGGAGCCGGCGCCGGGGCTGCCGTACTCGACACGCAGAACAGCGATGGCAACCTGGTGGGCAACCAAGGCACCAAAAACGATGCCAACGTCAATAACTCGGCTAATGGCACCAACGGCAACGTCGGCATGAACAACACCGCCGGCGATGGCAACCAGCAAGACAACGCTGCTGCACTGGCGACTGCCGACGAAAGCTTTATCTTCGGCAGCGCGGTATCGGTCTCCAGCGCCACTCAGGTCAACAACAACAACGCGGTTGCCAACTACTCGACAACCAACAACGCCAACCTCAACAACGTGGGTAACGGCGGTTCCGGCAACATTGGCGTGAACAACAGTGCCGGCAACTTCAACCAACAGAAAAACAACCTGGCTATTGCTGTATCGGGTGGTCGTGTAGCTAACGCTGCTGCTGCTGCGAACCAAAGCTCCACTGGCCTGACTGTGTCCAATAACGGCACTCAAACCTACAAAAAAGATACCCTCACCGGCACCGTGGCCGCCGTCGGCGCGTTCGCTGCCGTTGGCAAGGCTACCATCGAAGGTGATAAAGGCCACGGCGGTGGCGGCTATGGCGACAACGATCGCGGCCATGGCGGTAACGGCGGCAGCAAAGATCAGAAAGCCACCTTCGAAGCTGTCGGTGTCTTCGGCCTGGCTGGCGTCACCACTCAACAAGTGCTGACCCCTGATGGCTGGAAAAACCCTGTGACCAACAACGCGAACATCTCGAACGTTGGTAACAACTTCTCCGGTAACGCTGGTTACAACAACGCCGCCGGTGTTGGCAACCAACAAAGCAACTCGCTGTCCATCGCTGCAGGTTGCAAAGCCTGCATGTAATCGCGATCGAAACGAAAGCCCCGGAAACGGGGCTTTTCCTCAGTCCGCAAAGGCGTATCGATCATGCGTAAGACTGCCTTTATCGCCCTGCTTTGCCTGTCCGGCCTGACCCAGGCTGCCCAGATGCCCGTCGCTGCCCTGCCCGGCGGCGTACTCGTCTACAAGAACGTGCAAAGCATTCGTGAACGCAAGTTTGCCGACATCGTCGAACAAAAAACCGATTTCAGCTGCGGCGCCGCCGCGCTGGCCACGGTACTGCGCCAGGCTTATTGGCTCGACGTCGATGAAGAGCACATCATCAAAGGCATGCTGGTCAACGCTGACCAGGACCTTGTGCGTACTCAAGGTTTTTCCATGCTGGACATGAAACGCTACATAGAAAGCATCGGCATGCGCGCCAGGGGCTACAAGATTCCACCGGATAAACTCGACGACGTAACCATCCCGGTGGTGGTACTGATGGAAATTCGCGGCTACAAGCATTTCGTGGTGCTGCAGCGTTCGGACAAGGATTGGGTTTATATCGGAGATCCCGTCTTAGGCCATAAACGCTACGCCCATGATGACTTTGTCAAAGGTTGGAACGGCATCGTCTTCGCCATCGTCGGCCCCGGTTATGACAAAACCAATGCATTGCGCATGCCGCCGACCCCGCTGACCGCGAAGAACAAGCTGGATAACTTCAACCCTGTCAGAGATGCCGAATTGATGGACTTCGGGTTCATACAGAGCGACTTCTTTTAATCGCCGATTATAAAGAATGGGGCTGGATGTCCCGGGAGCAGCAGATGAAAACCTCATACTGGCTGGCCGCCGCCTGCCTGGCAGCGAGCGCGTCAGGCTATGCCAATGCAGGATTCAAACCCATCGAAGTTCAGGATCAGGAGCTGTCCCAGCTTCGTGGTCGTTACGTCATGCCGGGGCGGATCATCAGCTTCGGCATTGTCATGAGCAGTACCTGGCGCAACGCCAGCGGTGATCTGATCGGCGCTGCGACGTCGATGCAAATCCAGGCCGCCACGATCAAACCGGAATTCTATGTCTCGACCATCAAGGAACAGGGCAACGGCAGCACCCCGACTCCGGGCACTGGCAATGTCATTGGTGGCGCGGCACTCAACAGCAGCCAGGGCGTGACCCAAAGCGTACGCGCCGCCGGCGACGGCAACACCGCCAGCAACAATGTGGCCATCAATGTAAAAGAAGCCAACACCCCTCCTCCGCTGGCACCCGCACAAGGCCAGGCGCTGATGGCCGGGCAGACCATCGGGGCCAGCAATGCCGCCGGCAGTGTCGCCGTTTCGGCCAGCAGCGGTGGTGTGCAAATGGCGATTCAGGCTTCGGGAAATCAGGGCACCGCCCTGCAACAGGTCGCTCAGGGTGGCCTGCTGCAGAACACTCGCCTGCTGGGCAGCGCCAACGTGGTCAACAACATGACCCAACTCAATGTTGTGCTTAACAATAACGGCATCAGCCCCGGCGCACTGGACTGCAACCTGACTCAACTCAGGGCACTACGCAATATCGGATATTGAACTACGCTGAGTCTCGATCATTGGGCTTAAAGGGACGGCTTATTCATGTATCGATCAGTATCACTGCGTGCCGCTGTATGTCTGAGTACTCTTCTACCTGCGGCGATGCTGCAAGCAGCACCCGACGCAGATGTGGAGACCCTGAAACAGGAACTTCTGGAGCTGAAGCAACGATACGAAGTACAACAAAAGGCCCTGGCGGTGCTCGAACAACGGGTCCGTCAGGTCGAGGACCAACCGGCAGCCCCGCAACCCAAACGCCTGGCCAAGTCGCCGTCTGACATGAAAGGCAATCCAAAAGTCGCTACCAGTACCGGAGCGCCTGGTACCGGTGCCGCAGCAGCGTCGGGGGGCGCGGCCGGGGGTAGTGGCGCTTCTTACGGCCAGTCGCTGGCCGACGACTCGCAACCGGCCCAGAGTGTGTCCAACCTCTACGACGAGGCCAGCGGCTTCTTCGGCGGCGGCAAATTCAGCTTTGAAACCGGTGTGACCTACTCGCGTTACGACACCCGGCAACTGATCCTCAACGGCTTCCTCGCGCTGGACTCGATCTTTCTGGGCAACATCAACCTCGACCGGATCAAGGCCGACACCTGGACGCTGGACCTGACCGGGCGCTACAACTTCGACAACCGTTGGCAGTTCGACGTGAACGTGCCGGTGGTTTACCGCGAATCGACCTACCAGTCCGGCGGCGGCAACGGTGGTGCATCCAACGTCACGACGGAACAGGATGTTTCGCGTGATCCAACCCTCGGCGACGTCAACTTCGGCATCGCGTACAAGTTCCTCGACGAGTCGGTCAACACGCCGGACGCCGTGGTCACCCTGCGGGTCAAGGCGCCAACCGGCAAGGATCCGTTCGGCATCAAACTGCGCCAGACCGACGCCAACTCCAACCTGTTCGTGCCTGACACGCTGCCAACCGGTAACGGTGTCTGGTCGATCACACCCGGGGTTTCGCTGGTCAAGACGTTCGACCCGGCGGTGCTGTTCGGCAGCCTGTCCTACACCCACAACCTGGAGGAGTCGTTCGACGACATCAGTTCGACCGTCAACCAGAAAAACCCGGGCAAGGTAAAGATTGGCGACAGCTTCCAGATCGGCGCCGGTATTGCGTTCGCTCTGAACGAAAAGATGAGTATGTCGTTCTCGGTGTCTGACCTGGTGCAGCGCAAGAGCAAGCTGAAACAGGATGGCGGTGATTGGCAATCGGTGGTGTCCAGTGACGCCAACGCCGGTTACTTCAACGTCGGCATGACCATTGCCGCCACGGATAACCTGACCATCGTGCCCAACCTGTCGATCGGCATGACCGACGATGCCCCGGACTTCTCCTTCAGCCTGAAATTCCCGTACTACTTCTAAAGCAAAAGATCGCAGCCTGCGGCAACTCCTACAGAGGTAATCCCTGTAGGAGCTGCCGCAGGCTGCGATCTTTTGAGCTTTGTTCTCTAGCGAATCTGATGCTTATGCAGCAGGCGATAAAACGTCGGCCGCGACACTCCCAGCACTTTTGCCGCGACACTCAGGTTGTCGCTGTGGCGGTTCAATACATCGCACAGCGCCTGGCGTTCGGCGCGGGTCTTGTAGTCTTCCAGCGTACCCATCGGCGTCGAAATCGTGTGCTGGCTGAGTAATCCCAGATCCCGGGCTTCGATCTGTCGGCCTTCTGCCAACACCAGGCCCCGTCGCACGCGGTTGGCCAGTTCCCGCACATTGCCCGGCCAGTCGTGCTTGCCCATGGCAATCAACGCATCCTCACTGAAGCTGCGCGGGCGGCGCCCGGTTTCGTGGCTGTAGAAGTGCGAGAAATGGTTGGCCAGCATCGACAGATCACCGTGGCGCTCGCGCAATGGCGCGGTCACCACTTGCAGCACATTGAGGCGGTAATACAGGTCTTCGCGAAAACGCTTTTTCTCGATCGCCGCTTCGAGGTCGACGTGGGTGGCCGCCAGCACGCGAACATCCACCGGGATCGGCTGGCTGCCACCCACGCGCTCGATGTGTTTCTCCTGCAGAAAACGCAGCAGATTGGCCTGCAATTCCAGCGGCAGATCCCCGATTTCATCGAGAAAAAGCGTGCCACCATTCGCGGCCTCGATGCGCCCGACCTTGCGCTGATGCGCACCGGTGAACGCACCTTTCTCGTGGCCAAACAGTTCGGACTGAATCAAATGTTCGGGAATCGCCCCGCAATTGATCGCCACGAATGGCTTGCTGTGGCGTTGGGACTGGCGGTGCAGCGTGCGTGCCACCAGTTCTTTACCGGTGCCGCTTTCGCCCCGGATCAGTACCGGGGATTCGGTCGGCGCCAGTTTGCTCAATAACTTGCGCAGTTCGCGGATCGGCTTGCTGTCGCCGAGTAACTCGTGTTCAGGCTGGTCGACGTGAATCGTGCCTTGCCCGCGCAAACGCGCCATGCCGAACGCGCGGCCCAGGGTCACCTGAACCCGTGAGACATCGAACGGCAAGGTGTGGAAATCGAAAAACCATTCGCAGACGAAGTCACCGACGTTCTGCAACCGCAGGACTTCCTGGTTCAACACCGCGATCCACTCGGTGCCGCTACGGCTGATCAGTTCCTTGACCGCTTCGGGACGTTCAAGGTGAAAAGGTTGCAGTCGCAGCAGCCCGACATCGCATGTCCGATCGGCGGCATTTTCCAGGCTACAACTGTCGACATCCCATCCCACCGAGCGCAAACCAGGTAATAACCGGTGACAGTCGTCGCACGGGTCGACCACCAATAAACGTCGTAACGCAGGCGCTTCGATCATGACTGTTCCTTGGCGCCAAATTTAAGGAAATTATTGTAAAAACAGTCATTTGGCAGACCCGACTGTAACATTAGCAAGAAATTGACAGGGCCTTGTATCGATTGCTTATAGGTGTACAAGCTAACGAGTTATAAGAAGCAAGTTTATTAGTCAGCTATCGAGTTGCTATCTTTCACCAGGCTTTCAAAAACGTTCGGAATGTTGAGCCTGAGCAATTAAGTTGAAATTTCTCTGTTTCGTGTGTGACCTGCCACGGGGTTGCGTGCATCAGTACAAGTAACCAGCCGAACGGTAAGCCCAACCGACGGCACATCACTTGATTGGGCACGACAGAGAGAAGACCCCAATGACCGCCCCGCTCCGTATCAACGAAGCTCTTTTGATTGCCAACCACGCGTTCAAACCCTTTCAGTGCGTGGCCTGGGCCCCACAAGACGGCAATGGCGAACTGAACCTGACCGTCATCGACCGTACCAACTCGCACATCGGTCGCCAGCAGATTCCAAGCAGCGCCTACTCCGATCCGGCGCAACTGGAACTGCTGTTGCAACAGGCCCGCGCCGAATTGAGCAAAGAAGGTTACCTGCTGCAATCGTGGTCGATGCCACATTGATCAGAGGCTAATGCGGATGACTTTCACGTCATCCGCTCTGTTCTTTGTTAGTTATCCGCTGCTGTTTATCTTCAATGCTTCTGTACAACTTTCTTCAAGCTGCCAGGCGCCACTGCTTGGCAGGCTTTCGTTTGGTTCAAAAAGACACTGTTATGGCACAGTGCGACCCTCCACCTGTTAGTTCTGTCAGTTGAACTTGCGTGTATTCAGGGATTGAATGTTCCGCTCATGCAGTTACCGCCCATTCGGGCTTGGTCAACTTGCAAGGAGAGGCATGCATGTCACCCGAGAACGCCTTTGCGCGCCCGGCACTACTCAACAGTTCCGGGCAACTCGACAAACAATTTGCCAGCACTGGCGTTGCCCAGGTGTATTTCGCCGGCAGTGTTTCCAGCATGACCCAGGGTATTGCGCTGGATCGACAGGGGCGCGTGCTGGTCGCCGCCAAAGTCGGCACTGCGCAAGGCAGTCGGTTTGGTCTGGCACGCCTCTTCGCAGACGGTTCGGCCGACCTCGCTTTCGGCCAGCAAGGCAGCGTGATTGGCGAGTTCGAATGCGGTTTTGAGGCCACCGGTGGCAAGGTTCAGGTGTTGCCCGACGGACGAATCCTGCTGGCCGGGCTGCATTATCAAAACACCCATCGCACCCTGCCTGCGCTGGCCCTGTTCAGCGCTGACGGAACCCCCGACCCGGACTTTGGTAAAAATGGCTGCAAAGTGGTGCGCCTGCCCGGCGACCTGTCCGTCGGCTCCCGCGATTGCTGGCTGCCACCCGGCGTACCGGGGGCTGAAGCCTGTGACATCGCCGTGCAGGATGACGGGCATATTCTGCTGATCGCCAATCACCACTTCGAACTCGCCGACCATGCCGGAATGCTGATCCGCCTGACACCAGACGGGACGCTCGATGAAAGCTTCAATGGGCGCGGTTTCGTGATGATTCGACATTTGCTGCTCAACACGTGGCTCAGCAGCCTCGTATTGCAAGAGGACGGGCGGATCCTCGTCGCCGGCTCGATTGATTTTCCCCAAGAGGGTCTGGTGGCGCGCTATCTGCCTGACGGGCGTCTTGATGAACGCTTCGCGGTGGATGGCTTCCTGGCTTTCAAAGCCAACGGCAAAAGCGCGATGGTCAGCCAGGTCATCGAGTCGAAGGAACATCTACACTGCTTTGGCAGCAGTCGCGATCCGATCCGCTGCCTGGCGCTGAGCCTGCACCCTAACGGCCGCCCGGACTGGCGCAACGACACTGGCCACCCGCATCTGCTGGAAATCGGCCCCAGTGGTTGCCAGTGGAGCGCCGCGCAACGCATGGCGGATGGTCGGATCATGGCGGTGGGTGCAACGATCGGCGGCGTCGAGGCCGACTTCATCGTTGCTCGCTATAAAGCTGACGGCCATCTCGACCGAAGCTTCGGCAACGGCCACGGCTGGTTACGCACGCGCCTGGGCCGCAGCCTGGACACCGCCAACTCTCTCGCGATCCAGCCAGACCGGAAAATTCTTGTCGGCGGCTACTCGCTCGACGGCAACTACCGCGCCATGGTCGCGCGCTATCTGAATCAATAACTCTCCAGACTTGAACTTGCCAGGCACTTGCGGCAACTTGCGCGCTTCTTAATACAAGGAGCAACCGATGTCCGGTTCACTGGCCCAGGCGTTCGCGCATAACTTCCTCGGGCATTCGCCCCGCTGGTACAAGGCGTGCATCGTCGGGTTCCTGATCCTCAACGCCGTGGTGCTGTTCACTGTCGGCCCGGTCGCCGCCGGCTGGCTGCTGGTGATCGAGTTCATTTTCACTTTGGCCATGGCTCTCAAGTGCTATCCGCTGATGCCCGGTGGCTTGTTGCTGATCGAAGCCCTGCTGCTGAAGATGACCTCACCACAGGCCCTGTACGATGAACTGGTGCACAACTTCCCGGTGATCCTGCTGCTGATGTTCATGGTCGCGGGCATCTACTTCATGAAGGATCTGCTGCTGTTTCTGTTCTCACGGTTGCTGCTGGGCGTGCGCTCCAAGGCGCTGCTGGCGCTGATGTTCTGCTTTCTCTCAGCTTTTTTGTCGGCGTTTCTCGATGCCTTGACCGTAACCGCGGTGATCATCAGCGCGGCGGTCGGCTTCTATTCGGTCTACCACCGCGTGGCCTCGGGCAATGATCCGCGTCAGGACAGCGAATTCAGCGACGACCGCCATCTGCCGGCCCTGCACCATGAAGACCTGGAGCAATTCCGCGCATTCCTGCGCAGCCTGCTGATGCACGGCGCGGTCGGCACCGCACTCGGCGGGGTCTGCACCCTGGTGGGTGAGCCGCAGAATCTGCTGATCGGTCATGAAATGGGCTGGCACTTCGCAGAGTTTTTCCAGAAAGTCGCGCCGGTTTCGTTGCCGGTGCTGGCGGCGGGTCTGGTGACCTGCGTGCTGCTGGAAAAACTGCGCTGGTTTGGCTACGGCACCCTGCTGCCGGACAACGTCCGCGCCGTGCTGGCCAATTACGCCGCCGAAGACAACGCCGAACGCACCCCGCGTCAGCGTGCCGCCCTGCTGGTGCAAGGCGCTGCCGCATTGATCCTGATTGGCTGCCTGGCGTTTCACGTCGCGGAGGTCGGGCTGATCGGCCTGATGGTGATCGTGCTGATCACCGCGTTCACCGGCATCACCGACGAGCATCGTCTGGGCAGCGCGTTCAAGGACGCCATGCCGTTCACCGCATTGCTGGTGGTGTTCTTTGCCGTGGTCGCGGTGATTCACGATCAGCAACTGTTCGCCCCGTTGATCCAGTGGGTGCTGGCGCTGCCGGCGGAACAACAGCCGGGCATGCTGTTCATCGCCAACGGCCTGCTCTCGGCGATCAGCGATAACGTGTTCGTCGCCACGATCTACATCACCGAAGTGAAACAGGCCTTCCTGTCCGGGCACATGAGCCGCGAGCATTTCGAGACCCTGGCGATCGCGATCAACACCGGTACCAATCTGCCAAGCGTGGCGACGCCCAATGGTCAGGCGGCGTTCCTGTTCCTGCTGACTTCGGCGATTGCGCCGCTGGTGCGCCTGTCGTACGGGCGGATGGTGTGGATGGCGCTGCCGTACACCGTAGTGATGGGCCTGCTGGGCTGGTACGCCGTCAGCTACTGGCTGTAATTACGCCGAATAAACTGTAGGAGTGAGCCTGCTCGCGATAGCGGTGTGTCAGCCCAAGAAATGGTGACTGATACATTGCAATCGCGAGCAGGCTCACTCCTACATTTGTTTTTGGGGTGAGTTCAGCGACCGAGGATGTACTTCTCGATCGCCTGCGCCACGCCGTCTTCGGTGTTGGGGGCTGTAACGACATCAGCCTGGCGCTTCACCGCCTCTTCCGCCTGCCCCATGGCAATCGACAATCCCGCGCAATGGAACATCGCCGGGTCGTTGCCGCCGTCGCCAATCGCTGCCGTCTGTTCCAGCGGTATGCCCAGATGGGCGGCAATCGTCGCCAGTGCCGTACCCTTGTTGGCCTCCAGCGCTGTCACGTCCAGGTACACCGGTTGCGAACGCGAAACCTGAGCCATGCCGCTGACTTTGGCTAACAGGCGCGCCTCAAGCTCGATCAGCAGATCGGTGTTGTTACTGGTGGCAACGATCTTGTCGATGCGCTCCAGGTACGGCTCGAAACTCTCGACCACCACCGGCGGATAACCGAGGCCGTGCTGTTCGCGCGGCACCATCGGCCCGTGCGGATCCTTGAGCAACCAGTCGCCACCGCTGAACACCCAGATCTCCACATCCGGCTGGTCAGCGAACAACGCCAGAGCAATCAGCGCGGTCGGCACCGGCAGGTAATGCGCCACCAACAGACTGCCATCCGGATTGACGATGGTGCCGCCATTGAAGGCGGCGGTCGGCAGATCGACACCCAAGGCTTCGATCTGCTGCAGCATGGCTTTGGGTGGGCGCCCGGTGGCCAGGCTGAACAACACGCCGGCCTCGCGCAGCGAACGAACGGCATCAATGGTGCGCTGGCTCAGGCTGTGATCGGGCAGCAACAGCGTGCCGTCCATGTCACTCAGTAAAAAACGGATCGACTCACTCATCCCAGACCATGCCAGACGCGACCATCGCGAGTCAGCAGATCATTGGCGGCTTGCGGGCCGTCTTCCCCGGCAGCGTAAGTCTGCACACTCGCATCCTGTTGCCAGGCATCGAGGAAGGGCTGCACCGCGCGCCAGCCGTTCTCGATGTTGTCGGCGCGCTGGAACAGCGTCTGGTCGCCGGTCAGGCAGTCGTAGATCAGCGTTTCGTAGCCGGTGGACGGCTGCATCTCGAAGAAATCCTTGTAGGCAAAACCCAGCTCGATGTTGGCCATGTTCAACGCCGGCCCTGGCCGTTTGGCCAGCAGGTCGAACCACATGCCTTCATTGGGCTGGATCTGGATGCGCAGATAGGTCGGCTGCAACTCGTCGACCTCGGTGTCACGGAACTGTGCGTACGGCGCTGGTTTGAAGCAGATGACGATCTCGGTGTCGCGCACGCTCATGCGCTTGCCGGTACGCAGGTAGAACGGCACGCCGACCCAGCGCCAGTTGTCGATCATGACTTTCAGCGCGACGTAGGTTTCGGTGTTGCTGTCAGGCGCCACGTTGGCTTCCTGGCGATAGCCATTCAACGCTTTGCCATCGACTTCACCGGCGCGGTACTGACCGCGTACCGAATTGGCTCGCGCTTCTTCAACGCTCCACGGGCGGATCGCGCCGACCACTTTGGCCTTCTCGCCGCGCACGGCGTCAGCGCCGAACGCGGCCGGCGGTTCCATGGCGACCATCGCCAGCAACTGGAACAGGTGATTGGGCACCATGTCACGCAGCGCACCGGTGTGCTCGTAAAAACTGCCACGGGTTTCGACGCCGACGGTTTCTGCCGCAGTGATTTGCACGTGGTCGATGTAATGGTTGTTCCAGAACGCTTCAAACAAGCTGTTGGAGAACCGGCTGACCAGAATGTTCTGCACGGTTTCCTTGCCCAGATAATGGTCGATCCGATAGATCTGTTTCTCGGACATGACCTTGAGCAGGCAGGCGTTCAAGGCTTCGGCAGTGTGCAGGTCGGAACCGAACGGTTTCTCGATCACCACCCTTCTGAACGCTTCGGGGGTTTCTTCCAGCAGTTTGGCGGCGCCGAGACGGCGTACCACTTCACTGAAGAAACGTGGCGCGGTGGCCAGGTAGAACACCGCATTGCCAGTGCCGCTGTCGGCAATTTTTGCCGCCAGCGCGGAATAGGTGCTGTCGTCCAGGAAGTCGCCCTGGACGTAGCTGATACCTTTGGCGAGCTTGGCCCACAAGGCCGGATCAAGCATCTGATCGCCCTTGCCGACTTTCGCCGCCACTTCGGTACGGATGAAGTCTTCGAGTTTTTGCGCGAAGGCCTCATCGGTAATGGCGTTGTGGTCAACGCCGACGATCCGCAGATTCTCGTCAAGCAAGCCGTCGCGACTGAGGTTGTACAGCGCCGGCATCAGCAAGCGCTTGACCAGGTCGCCGTGGGCACCGAACAAAAACAGCGTGGTCGGTGGTGCGGGTTCTGCCTTGGATTTCCTGCGGATCGTATGGGTCATTTCTTCGGTGTCTCCACGTGGCCGCCGAAGCCGAAGCGCTGGGCCGAAAGAATCTTGTCGCCAAAAGTGCCCTGACCGCGCGAGCGGTAGCGCGAGAACAGCGAGTTGGACAGCACCGGAACCGGCACCGCCTGCTCCATGGCCGCTTCGATGGTCCATTGACCTTCGCCGCTGTCAGCCACCGAACCGGAGAAGCCGTCGAGTTTCGGATCGCTGGCCAGTGCGTCGGCGGTCAGGTCGAGCAGCCAGGACGAGACCACGCTGCCACGGCGCCAGACTTCGGCGATGTCGGCCACGTTCAGGTCGAAACGCTGATCTTCCGGCAGACGCTCGCTGGACTTGGTCTTGAGGATGTCGAAGCCTTCTGCGAAGGCGGCCATCATGCCGTACTCGATGCCGTTGTGAATCATCTTCACGAAGTGCCCGGCACCGGCAGGACCGGCGTGAATGTATCCGTGCTCGGCGCGGTGATCCTCGGATTTGCGATCCTTGGTGCGCGGTATGTTGCCCATGCCCGGCGCCAGCGCTGCGAACAGTGGGTCCAGACGGTTCACGGTCTCGGCGTCGCCGCCGATCATCATGCAGTAGCCGCGCTCCAGGCCCCAGACGCCGCCGGAGGTACCGACGTCGATGTAGTGCAGGCCCTTCTCGGCCAGGGTTTTCGCCCGGCGAATGTCATCCTTATAGTTGGTGTTGCCGCCGTCGATGATGGTGTCACCGGCTTCCAGCAAGTCGCTCAGAGTGTTGATGGTGTCTTCAGTCGGCGCGCCGGCCGGCAACATGACCCATACGGCACGTGGCTTGGCCAGGCCTGCCACCAGAGCGGGCAGGTCGGCAACGCCGGTGGAGCCCTCGGCGACCAGGTTATCGATGAAAGCGGTATTGCGGTCGTAAACAACGGTGGTGTGACCGTTGAGCATCAGACGTCGCGCAATATTGCCGCCCATGCGGCCCAGTCCAATAATCCCGAGTTGCATGTGCTGATGCTCCTTACTACAAATAAATGTGTGTCATTGGTTATAGCCCAACGCGACTGATGGAGGTTAGTCCAGAGCGTTGCGATGAAGTTTCCGGGCATTGTGCCCGATCCAGACTGATAACGCCCCGAATCCTGCCGAAGACACACCGACCATGAAAAATAAAAAAGTTCCATTCACGGGCAAAAGAAATCAAAATTGGCGCCGATAGCAAGTCAGTAGCCCCGACGCGGGGACGATTTGCAGTTGAGACACGCCATTTGCGAGGTGAGCAATGGGCACAGTACACACAGCAATGCCGCCACAAACCCTGTACGTCACGATCCGTCGCGATGAATTGCGCCAGTTGAAAGACGAGCGCGACCAGTTGAAGCAGGAGCTGGCGCAGCTGCGCTCGCTGACCCAGGGCGCTCAGCCCAAACCTCTGCCGGTGGTCCAGCGCCATCCGCACGCCTGACCTGCCCCGCCAGCTTCGGGAACGGCGCCTGTCGTTCCCGACATGATGCTCCCCTGCCCCTGATCAGCAACTAACGAAGTTTTCACACTGCCTTGGTGATACTCCGGCCCATTCTGGCCGTGCGTTTGCGCGCGGCCTCCGTTCGTCGGTTTGATGTAGCGGTCCGACGGTGGTTAGTGACGATGAGCTGGAGTGCTGAATGGCATTGTTCAAACGCAGCAAAACGACTGCGACAGGTTTCGACTGGGCCGGGGTTCTCTGGCTGTTCGCTTTCTTCTGGTATTTCTCGGGCATCACCCAACTGTTGATTCAGCTGACCGGTACCTCCGGTTTCAGCGGTTTCCGTCAGGCCTTCGTGATGAGCGCGCTGTGGCTCGCCCCGATGCTGGCGTTTCCCAAACGCACCAAACTGCTGGCCGCGCTGATCGGCGTAGTCCTGTGGGCCTGCTCGATGGCCAGCCTGGGTTATTTCTTCATCTATCAGCAGGAATTCTCGCAAAGCGTCATCTTCATCATGTTCGAGTCGAACATCTCTGAAGCCGGCGAATATATGACCCAGTACTTCGCCTGGTGGATGATCCCGGCATTCCTCGCCCATACCGCTTTCGCCTACTTCCTGTGGACCCGCCTGCGCCCGGTGTACATGCCCCGCGGCCGCGCGTTCGTGGCCGCGATCGCGATCGTTTTCGCCGTAGTCGGCTACCCGCTGATCAAACAGACCCAACGTACCGGCAGTTTCGCCGGCGGTTTCGAGAAGTTCGAAGACCGTATCGAGCCAGCCGTGCCTTGGCAGATGGCGGTGGCTTACCACCGTTACCTCGACACCCTGGCCGGCATGCAAGACATGCTGCACAGCGCGAGCAAGGTGCCGCCGCTGCATAACCTCAAGGTGGCCGATGCAGATAAACCGTCGACCCTGGTGCTGGTGATCGGCGAGTCGACCAACCGTCAGCGCATGAGCCTGTACGGCTATGGACGCAACACCACCCCGGAACTGGACAAGCTCAAGGATCAGCTCGCGGTGTTCGACAACGTCATCACCCCGCGCCCTTACACCATTGAAGCGCTGCAGCAGGTCCTGACCTTCGCCGACGAAGAGAACCCTGATCTGTACCTGTCCACGCCGTCGCTGGTCAGCATGATGAAACAGGCCGGTTACAAGACCTTCTGGATCACCAACCAGCAGACCATGACCAAACGCAACACCATGCTCACGACCTTCTCCGAGCAGGCCGACGAGCAGGTGTACCTGAATAACAACCGCAACCAGAACGCCGCGCAGTACGACGGTGACGTGATCGAGCCGTTCAACAAAGCGCTGACCGACCCGGCGCAGCGTAAGCTGATCGTCGTGCACTTGCTCGGCACTCACATGAGCTACCAGTACCGTTATCCGCCGACCTTCGACAAGTTCCAGGACCGTACCGGCGTGCCGGCCGGTGTGCGTGACGATCAGGTGCCGACCTACAACAGCTACGACAACGCCGTGCTGTACAACGATTTCGTGGTGTCGAGCCTGATCAAGGACTACGCCAAGTCAGATCCGAACGGCTTCCTGCTGTACCTCTCCGACCACGGTGAAGACGTGTTCGACTCCGCCGGCCACAACACCCTCGGCCGTAACGAGAACAAACCGACCGCGCCGATGTACACCATTCCGTTCATGGCCTGGGCGTCGCCGAAATGGCGCGAGAACCACGACTGGAACTTCGCCGCCGACCTGGGCCGGCCGTACAGCAGCTCGCACCTGATCCACACCTGGGCGGACATGGCCGGTTTGAGTTTCGATGAACTGGACCGCAGCAAGAGTCTGGTCAGCGACAGCTTCAAACCGCGTCCGCTGATGATCGGCAACCCGTACGAACGCGAGCAGCGCGCCCTGATCGACTTCAGCCTGATGAAGCCGAAAAAGGTCGAGCCCACCGCAGCGAATGTCGTGCAGCAGTAACCGCCTGGAAGGCGCCGGTTTCGAGAGATCGCAATCGGAGTAACGCATAAAGAAAAAGCTCCGTATCGCAAGATACGGAGCTTTTTTCGTTTTGGGCGGTCAGGTAGCCCGCTTTATGGGGCTCTACTGTACCGCCTGAGGGAAATCGGAGCAGCCAGCATGCTCGCACGTACCCTCCTCCCTGAAAGAGCAGCCAGCGCGCTCAGAGGGCGTCAGTCAATCGCGCCGCCGGACTCAAGGGTTTTTCCAGCACAAAAACAAACGCCCCGAACAGGTCGGGGCGTTTGTGGGTACATTCGCTTGGGTGCTTTCACACCCTTCGCGATGCAGTTCCGGCGCTATCAGTAAGCCTTGCCGGTCTTGTAGAAGTTCTCGAAGCAGAAGTTGGTCGCTTCGATGTAGCCTTCAGCGCCACCGCAGTCAAAACGCTTGCCCTTGAACTTGTAGGCCATGACGCAGCCGTTCTGGGCCTGCTTCATCAGGGCATCGGTGATCTGGATTTCACCGCCCTTGCCTGGCTCGGTCTGTTCGATCAAGTCGAAGATGTCCGGAGTCAGGATGTAACGACCGATGATCGCCAGGTTCGACGGCGCGTCTTCCGGCTTTGGCTTCTCGACCATGCTGTGTACGCGGTAGATGTCGTCGCGGATCATCTCGCCGGCGATCACGCCATACTTGCTGGTTTCCTGCGGATCGACTTCCTGAATGGCGATGATCGAGCAGCGGAACTGCTTGTACAGCTTGACCATCTGGGTCAGTACGCCGTCGCCTTCGAGGTTGACGCACAAGTCGTCCGCCAGCACCACGGCGAACGGCTCGTCACCGATCAGCGGACGACCGGTGAGGATCGCGTGGCCCAGACCTTTCATTTCAGTCTGACGGGTGTAGGAGAACGAGCACTCGTCCAGCAGCTTGCGGATGCCGACCAGGTATTTCTCCTTGTCGGTGCCCTTGATCTGGTTTTCCAGCTCATAGCTGATGTCGAAGTGGTCTTCCAGAGCGCGCTTGCCACGACCGGTCACGATCGAGATTTCAGTCAGGCCAGCGTCCAGAGCTTCTTCAACGCCGTACTGGATCAGTGGCTTGTTTACCACCGGCAGCATTTCTTTGGGCATGGCTTTAGTCGCTGGCAGGAAGCGAGTACCGTAACCGGCTGCTGGGAACAAGCATTTCTTGATCATATAAGTCCTTGAAAGGGCTGTGTGTACGAGTTTCGGCGCAGTCTAATCAGGCGGCGTGCACCTTACAATGCCCCGCACTGGCTAACCGATGCCAACATAGAGAAATATTCTCGCCGATAGTTCCGTTGGCGACTTCGACCCGCGAAAACAGAGTAGCTCAAACACGCAAATGCGCTGCATCACCATACGCTCATCATCCCCCAATGTGAGGATTTGTCGGTATCATGGCGCCTTTGAACCAGCGAACGAGACAGATAGATGGCCGCGGTAAAAATCATCAACGGGTATGTGATCGACAAGAAAGACGGCAAGTGGAACCTGACCACTACCAATGGCGAACACATCGCCGGTCCTTTCGACAGCGAGCAACTGGCGACTGATGTAGCGTCGGTATTCACCGACACCCCTGCGTCGTCCAAACGCCGTGGCAAAGATCAGGACTGATCTGTTGCGACACGCGCCGAGCCCTGCCCTTGTGCAGGGCTTTTTTGTGGCCGCTCGCAGCATGATGAAAACAAGTGGCCAATCGCTATAACCTTTTCATGCTGGCGCTGTCAGAGCGTTTAGCCCCTCCCTCGCTGAAGACGACACACTTATGAACATGAACAGAATGCTGCCGCTGATCGCGGTATTGGCCCTCGGTGGCTGTGCCACCTCGGAAACCACCTACCTGAACAACGGCGAACAGGGCTTGAGCATCGACTGCTCCGGGGAAGCCAACTCCTGGGCCACCTGCTACGAAAAGGCTGACGCCTCCTGCGCGGGCACCGGCTATCGCATCGTCGGTACCGACGGCACGCCGGCGCCCAAGGAGAGTGACAAAACCCTGGGGGTCGACGTCGGCAACTACAAGAACCGCAGTGTGGTGGTGGTCTGCAAATAGACCCTACATGTGGATCTCGGCGAACTTGATCCCGAGCCCGCGCACGATCTCGATCAGGTCGTCGAGCCGGGCAAAGGATTCGACTTCGTCGTTATCGTCCACCAGAAAATAGCTGCGACCGGCGCTCTTCTTGAAAAACACGATCCATTCGCCCGAGTTCGCCGGGTTCTGAATCACATGCGTGGCAGAGATAAGGCCCTCTGCATGCCGTTCCCGTACTTGCTCTCGCTTCATGCGCGACTCCAGAAATGAAAATGCCGTCACAGCAGGACTGTGACGGCATCGGTGCTGATGGACGCTATTCTATCAGCCGGAAATACAGGCATTGGCGGCGTTTTGCACGTCACGGGGACGAACCGGCACATTGGACATCCGCTCATGCAGCTTGATGCTGCTGCCGCCGGAACGGTCTTCGATATCAAACACCGCAGCCGCGCCGGTGGAAAATTTCCCGGGAACAATCACTCGCACGCCATCCTTGTGCGGCTGCATCTGCAGCGCGCCGCGGCTGTTGGCAAGCTTGTCGGCCAGGCACTGAGCATACTCATGGGGTTTCTTGCCGGAAATCACGCTCATGGTGGGCAAGGTTTCGTTGATTTCGGAAACACTCGCGCAACCACCCACGACCAACATCAACGGCAGACACACCACACCCCACTTCATACAAATACCTCCCATAAAGACCCTCGGACAGCAGTAATGCCATTTTTCTCCGAGGCTTACTCCATTAAACCCGCATGGAATCGCGAATAACTGTTTTTAATTGTCAAAGCAGCGCTCGACGGCGGGATAATAACCCGTTCGGGCTGATAAACTGCGCCAATCGCACATGCTATCGTTTTGATTTAGTAGAAAAAGCCCTTCTGGAGGCGCCCATGAAATTCATTCACCAGCGCGAGCACCTCAACGAAGACGACATCGTCGTCATCCAATGCTCGCAAACCTGCAACATCCGCTTGATGAACGACGCCAACTTCCGCGCGTTCAAGAACGGCGGCCGCCACACCTACCACGGCGGCGCTTTCGACACGTTTCCTGCACGCATCACCGCGCCGAGCACCGGTTTCTGGAACATCACCATCGACACCGTCAACCGTCGCGCCATCAGCGTCACGCGCAAGCCGACCCTGACCCACTCGATCAAGATCATCCGCCGCTCCAGCTCCAAACTGAGCTGAGTCGCCCCTAACGCAAAGGTAAGCACGACCGTGGCCCAAACGACCAAATACGTCATCAAATACAAGCTCAACGGTGAACGCCGTTTCGAGTTCGCGCAACTGGAAAACGGCACCGTCGAAGAGGCCAAGGCCGCACTGGACGCCATCCATGGCACCACCGAAGACGTGATCAGCGACATCGCCGTGAGCAAAGCCCTGTAACGCAACACTCGGGATTCGACCGCAAGCGGCGGAGTGTTCTGCCGCCGGGATTTGCCCAGACTGACAGCCTCGACCAAAGGGTTCAGGAGTCAGCATGTCAATGTCCCCGTCTCGGCTGGATGCGCTCGATTGGGCAAGCCTCGAACAGCATCTGGATCAATATGGCTATGCCATCGTCCGCTCGTTGCTGTCGGCGCAAACCTGTGAACGCTTGAGCGCCCTGTATTCGCAGACCGAACCGTTTCGTTCGCAGGTCATCATGGCCCGCCACGGTTTCGGTCGCGGGGAATACAAGTACTTCAGCTATCCCCTGCCGACAGCCATCGAACGTCTGCGCACTGCGTTTTACCCGCGCCTGGTGCCACTGGCCAACCGCTGGTACGAACGCATGAATGTGCCTGTACGCTTTCCCGCAACCCATTCCGAGTTTGTGCAGCGCTGTCAGGCTGCCGGCCAACTGCGGCCGACACCCTTGCTGTTGCAATACGGCCCGCAGGACTACAACTGCCTGCATCAGGATCTGTACGGAGAACTGGTTTTCCCACTGCAAGTGGCGATTCTTCTGTCGCAGCCCGGAGAGGATTTTACCGGTGGTGAGTTCGTTCTGACCGAGCAGCGTCCACGCATGCAGTCGCGCCCTCACGTCGTGGATCTGCACAAGGGTGACGCGGTTATATTCGCGGTCAACCAGCGCCCGGTCAGCGGCACACGCGGCGATTATCGAGTGACCATGCGTCACGGCGTCAGTCGCCTGCACAGCGGAAATCGGCATACTCTGGGCATCATCTTCCACGACGCATCATGAACGCCATGCACCCGACCACCTTCGACCTGTTCGCCGACCACGAACCCGAGCAACAACCCCGCGCCGAGCAGATCGGCGAACAATCGTGGGTGTTGCGCGGCTTCGCTTTGCCGGTGATCGATCAACTATTGCCAGCGCTGGAAGCCATTCTCGCCGTAGCACCGTTGCGCCACATGATGACCCCGGGCGGTTTCAGCATGTCGGTGGGCACCAGCAGTTGCGGAACCCTGGGCTGGATCACCGACCGTAGCGGTTATCGCTACAGCACCGTCGACCCGCTGAGTGGCCAGCCCTGGCCGGCGATGCCAGAAGTGTTGTCGGAACTGGCGCGCAAAGCAGCACAGCGCGCTGAATTTGCCGACTTTCATCCAGACTCCTGCCTGATCAACCAATATGTCCCCGGCGCGAAAATGTCTTTGCATCAGGACAAAGACGAAAATGCCTACGCGGCGCCGATCGTTTCGCTGTCATTGGGGTTGCCGGCGATGTTCCTGTTCGGTGGTTTTGCCCGTAGCGACAAAAGCCAGCGCATTCCTCTGCTGCATGGCGATATGGTGGTCTGGGGCGGGGTTGATCGCTTGCGCTTTCACGGCGTGCTGCCGATCAAACCCGGGCGGCATCCGCAGTTGGGCGAACGCCGGATCAACCTGACCTTGCGTGTCGCCGGGTGAACTGAAAAGTTTGACCGCAAGGCCCGGAGTGTTACCAACATTGCCGCTGGTTAACCTGAATCAAACAGGTCAACGGACTACTCGCCATGAAAAAGCTTTCGCCCCTCATCAACGTTGAAACCGATCCACGCTGGGCCGCCGTCGTTGCACGGGACCCGCGGGCCGACGGGCAGTTTGTCTATGCGGTGAAAACCACCGGCATCTACTGCCGCCCCAGCAGCCTTTCACGTTTGCCCAAACCGCAAAATGTCGAATTTTTCGACAGCGCCGAAGCTGCCGAAGCGGCGGGCTACCGCCCAAGCAAACGCACAAGCAAAGATCAGACTGACGTCGCCAGCCAGCACGCCGCGACCGTGGCGATGGCCTGTCGGCAGATCGAGTCGAGTGAAACAGTGCCCGCACTCAATGAACTCGCCGAAACCGCCGGCCTCAGCCCTTTCCATTTTCATCGGGTGTTCAAGGCCGCAACCGGCCTGACACCAAAGGGTTACGCGGCGGCGCATCGTTCGCGCCGGGTGCGTGAACGGCTCGCGGATGGCGGCACGGTGACCGATGCGCTGTACGACGCGGGATTCAATTCCAACAGCCGCTTTTATGAGGCAGCCGACAAGGTACTGGGCATGAAACCCGGTGACTATCGCGCTGCCGGTCGCAACAACGACATTCATTTTGCCGTTGGCCAATGTTCGCTCGGGGCGATTCTGGTGGCGCAGAGTGAGCGCGGCGTGTGCGCGATTCTGTTGGGCGACGATCCGCATCAACTGGTGTGCGATCTGCAGGATCAGTTCCGCAACGCAAACCTGATTGGCGCCGACGCCGGATTCGAGCAATTGATCGCCAAAGTGGTGGGTTTCATCGAAGCGCCAGCGCTAGGCCTCGACTTGCCACTGGATGTGCGTGGCACAGCGTTCCAGGAGCGGGTGTGGCAGGCGTTGCGGGAGATTCCAGTGGGTCGCACCGCCAGTTACGCCGAAATCGCTCAGCGCATTGGCGCGCCGACCTCCATGCGCGCCGTGGCGCAAGCCTGCGGCGCCAACCGTCTGGCCGTAGCAATCCCCTGCCATCGCGTGGTGCGCAGCGATGGCAATCTGTCGGGGTATCGCTGGGGCGTAGAGCGTAAGCGCCAGTTGCTGGAACGCGAAACCCAGTCTTAGCGCACGCCGATGTAGACCGACACGGACTCGGGGCCGGTATAGGCCTCGAAGTCGGTAGCGTAACGGCGCTGAATCTGCGGATTGGCTGCAAAGAAGTCCCAGATCTTTCCCCAGGTCGAGATGACCGCGTCTGGCAACGGCCCCTGCGCTTCGAACACCAGATACTCGCCCGCTTCGATCCGCACGGACTCAAAGTCTTTGACTGAAGCATTCACGGCAACGCCAGCGGTAACGTCAAACGCACCCGAAGCATCCGACTCGTAAGCCGAATACACGCCATAAATCGGCGAATGGGCTGACTTGCCGGGAATGGATTCGGCCAACTCCTCGCCGAAAAACCGGCCCCACATCGGGCCGATTTTCGCGGTTTCGGGTTGGTGCTCTGCGGCGTTGGTGGTGCGCACCCGCAGGCCAGCAACGGTGAAGGCGTCGATTTGCTGTCGTTTCAAATCCATCGAAATTGCGGCTCCCTGTATAGAAGTGCGGCCACACAGGGCCGCAATGACGCCTACTCTGTCAGCGATTGACGTCGACCACAACCCTGCCGCGAAGCTGTCCGGCAAGCAGCTCAGGTGCCGCATCGATGGCCTCGCTCAGGGCGATTTCGTGACTGATCACTGGCAACAGGGCGAAGTCCAGATCCTTGGCCAGACGCGCCCAGGCCTCGATCCGCCGTGCCTTGGGCTGGGTCACGCTGTTGATTCCGGCCAGGGTCACACCGCGCAGAATGAACGGCGCCACCGACGCCGGAAAATCCATGCCCTGAGCCAGACCGCAGGCAGCGACGGTGCCCTCGGCGCGGGTACTGGCGCAAGCGTTGGCCAGGGTGTGACTGCCGACCGAATCGATCACCCCGGCCCAACGTTCCTTAGCCAAGGGCTTGCCCGGCTCAGACAAAGTTGCGCGATCGATGATCTCGCTGGCACCCAGTTGCTTCAGGTACTCATGCTCGGACACCCGGCCGGTGGACGCCACCACGCGATAACCGAGTTTGCTGAGCAAGGCGATGGCGAAACTGCCCACCCCGCCATTGGCGCCAGTCACCAGCACTTCGCCCTGATCCGGGGACACGCCGTTACGCTCCAGCGCCAGAATGCACAGCATCGCCGTGTAGCCGGCGGTACCAATGGCCATGGCTTGCGCGGCGGTAAAGCCTTTGGGCAACGGAATCAGCCAGTCGCCATTGAGCCGCGCCTTCTGCGCCAATCCGCCCCAGTGACTTTCGCCCACGCCCCAGCCGTTGAGCAGCACCTGATCACCGACCTGGTAATCGGGATGCGAACTGACCTCGACCGTGCCCGCCAAGTCGATCCCCGGTACCATCGGAAACTTGCGCACCACAGGGCTGCTGCCAGTAATCGCCAGACCGTCCTTGAAGTTCAGCGTGCTGTACGCGACCTTCACCGTCACGTCGCCTTCAGGCAACTGCGCTTCGTTGATCTGCTGCAGGCTGGCGCGATATCCGCTGTCGTCTTTGTCGATCAAAATGCCGTTGAACATGGCTGCCTCTCAATCAATGGATTCAAATACTCGTGCCCTGGAATAACACAAAGCAACACATTGCCCCACCCGACTTTGCGCCAATTCGCAAATCCGCCCAGTAATTCCAGAGCGGGCGACTATGCTTTTTCGACGGCCGTGCTTTCGCTGCCATCCTGCTGAAAGCGGCCCTGTCGATGGAGCTGACAATGTCTTACCCGCGCTCGTTGCTTGCGATACTGATGCTGTGCCTGCTGACGGTTGGCAACACTTGGGCTGCCCCGGCTACCGCCAGCAAACCTGCTGCTGCCGACGCTGCCCCGAGCGCGCCGACGTGGCCGCAAGTGATCACCAGCGACAAGGCCAAACTGACCGTGTACCAGCCGCAACTCGACAGCTGGGATGGCTACACCCTCAATGCCCGGGCTGCCGTCGAAGCCACCGGCGCCGACGGCAAACCCACCTTCGGCATCGTCCAGTTCAGCGCGCACACGCTGGTCGACAAGGCCACGCGCTGGGTCGCACTGGATCAGTACAAGATCATCAAGGCCGACTTCCCTGCCGACGCCAGTCAGGCCGACGTCTGGCTCGGCGCGCTGCAGAAAGATGCCGAAAGTCGCAAGAAAACCATCTCCCTCGATCAACTTGAAGCCGCCGTCGGCGTGCTGTCGGCCGAGCAGAAAGCCGACAGCGCGCCGCTGGAAAACACCCCGCCGACGATCATCAGTTCAGACGTCCCGGCGCTGCTCGTCTACATCGATGGCGACGCCGTGTACCGGGCGGTCGATGGCACCGCGCTGCAACGGGTGATCAACACCCGCCCGCTATTGCTCAAGGACGCCGAGGGCAAGCACTACCTGCACGTGTTCGATGGCTGGATGGTCGCTGACAGCCTCAGCGGCGAATACACCCGTCTGACCACACCACCGGCCGATCTGGAGAAGGCCAAACAGGCGGCGATCCAGAGCCGTCAGGTCGATCTGCTGACCGGGCAGAGTGATCCGAAAGACAAGGTGCCAAATCTGGCCAGACCGCCGCAGCCGAAAATCTTCATCGCCACCACGCCCACTGAGCTGATCGTCACCGACGGCGCGCCGCAGTGGCTACCGATTCAGGGCACCAGCCTGCTCTACGTGAGCAACACCACCGGGCACATCTTCAAGGAAATCGGTGACCAGAACAGTTACGTGCTGATTTCCGGTCGCTGGTTTCGCGCTGCCGACATGCGCGGCCCATGGACGTTTACCCCGGCGGACAAACTGCCGGCAGATTTCGCCAACATCCCGGACGACAGCCCGAAAGAGAACGTCAAGGCCTCGGTCGCCGGCACGCCGCAGGCCAAGGAAGCCGCGATCGCGGCGACCATCCCGCAAACCTCGTCGATCAAGAAAAGCGCAGTGAAAATGACCGCACCGCAGTTCGATGGCGAGCCGCAGTTGAAGGCAATCAACAGCACATCCCTGCAGTACGTGGTCAACAGCGCGACGCCGATTATTCGTGTCGACAACGACAACTGGTATGCGGTGGAAAACGGTATCTGGTTCAGCGCCACCTCGGTGAACGGACCATGGAGCGTCGCCAGTTCGGTGCCGGCGGTGATCTATTCGATCCCGCCGAGTTCGCCGATGCATTACCTCACCTACGTCAAAGTCTATGAGTCCAGCGGCGACACCGTGGTGGTCGGCTATACCCCGGGTTATCGAGGGTCGAATCTGGATCCGGCCACCGGCGTGGTGGTCTACGGCACCGGTTATCCTTACACGCCGTGGGTCGGCAGCGTCTGGTATGGGCCACCGGTGACCTACGGTTTCGGCGTCGCCATGCGCTATACGCCGTGGACTGGCTGGACCTTCGGTTTCGGCTTCGGCTGGAGCTGGGGCGGCAACACCGTGGCGATGGGTTGGGGCTGGGGCGCTTATCCATGGTGGGGCAATTATGGCTGGGGTTACGCCTGGGGCCCGCGCCTGTACCCCGCGCCACTGGCCTGGGGCGGCGCCGCTTATGGCTATCGTGGCGGTGCTGTGGCCTGGGGGCCCGGTGGCTGGGCAGGCACCACCGGCAACATTTATCGTCAGTGGGGGGATCGCGCGACGGTGAGTCGCTATGGCGCCGGATACAACGCCTGGACCGGCAATCGCTGGGCCGGTCAGGTTGGCTCCTCCTATAACTCGCGCACCGGCATTGCGGCAGCAGGCCAACGCGGCGCGGTGCACAACGCCTACACCGGCAACTACGCGGCTGGACGCAGCGGTGAAGTGGTCGGGCCGAATGGTGGCGCCATCGCCGGTGGCCGGGTCACCGCAGGTAATGCTCGCACCGGCACCCAGGTCACCGCCAATCGTGGCGCGGTGTACAACCCCAACACCGACAAGACCACGCAGTATGCCGGCGTGAAAGGCCGCAACGGCGGCGCCGCACGGATTGGCGACAACGTCTATGCCGGGCGCGACGGCAACGTCTACAAGAAAACCGACAACGGCTGGCAATCGATGGTCAAGGGCAGCCCGGCCCGCACGGCGCCTGTCAACAACAATGTGCAACTGCAGAACCTCAATCGCGAGTCTGCTGCGCGCAACTTCGGCAACCAGCGCACCAACAACTTTCACAACTCCTCGCAAGTCATGAACCGCTCATTTGGGGGCGGCGGGGGCGGCGGTTTTCATCGCCGCTGATGGCTGCATTGAAAATTCAGACTGGCCCCGAGTCCGGTTTTGCTGTTAAAAAACCGGCTCTGCCGTCCCTGCCCCGTTTCATCGTTCGGAGAACCGCTTTCATGAGCCAATGGCCTGACACTCGCATTCTTGACCTGCTCGGCATCGAGCTGCCGATCATTCAGGCCCCGATGGCCGGCGCCACGACTTCGGCAATGGTGATCGCCGTGTGCAACGCCGGCGGCTTGGGTTCGATGCCTGCCGCAATGCTGAGCATCGAGCAGTTGCGCGAAGAGCTGAAGACCATTCGCGAGCACACCCGCAAACCGTTCAACGTCAATTTCTTCTGCCACCAGCCACCGGCCGCCGATGAACAGCGCGCGCAAGACTGGAAAAACCTGCTGGAGCCTTACTACCGCGAATTGGGCGTGGATTTCGACGCACCGACACCGGTTTCCAACCGCGCGCCATTCGATGCGGCAGCGTGCGCCGTGCTCGAAGAGTTTCGTCCTGAGGTGGTGAGCTTTCACTTTGGTCTGCCGGAAAAATCCCTGCTGGATCGGGTCAAGGCCACTGGCGCGAAAATCCTCTCGTCCGCCACCACTGTCGATGAAGCGATATGGCTTGAGCAAAACGGTTGCGACGCGATCATCGCCATGGGTTACGAGGCTGGCGGGCATCGCGGGATGTTTCTCAGCGATGACTTGAGCAGTCAGGTCGGCACCTTTGCGCTGGTGCCGCAGATCGTCGATGCGGTCAAGGTGCCGGTGATCGCTGCCGGCGCCATTGCCGATGCACGCGGTGTCGCCGCAGCATTGGTACTCGGTGCGTCAGCGGTGCAGGTCGGCACCGCGTATCTGTTCACCCCGGAAGCGAAAGTCAGCGCCTCGCATCACCAGGCGCTGCGCAGCGCCAAGGAAAGTGAAACTGCGATTACCAACCTGTTCACCGGCCGCCCGGCTCGCGGCATTCTCAATCGGGTGATGCGCGAAATCGGCCCGATGTCACCGAAAGCTCCGGCCTTCCCGCTGGCCGGCGGGGCGCTGATACCGTTGCGTGCCAAAAGTGAAGCGCAGTTCAGCAACCTCTGGGCCGGTCAGGCGTTCCCATTGGGCGAAGAGCTGAACAGCGCTGATCTGACCCGGCAACTGGCGGATGGCGCACTGGGAAAACTGCTCCGCCGCTGATCCGGCGCAGGGTGAGACATGGCACCACCTCACCCTGTGTTCACCAGCACTTCCTGTTTAGCGGCATTTCGCTATATATTTCGCTATATAGCGTTCCACCCTTCGCATCGGTGCAGTCCACCTCCAACAATAACTGCCCTCTGCACTCGCCCATAACGGAGCTGTTACATGACCATTCGTGCCCCACGTTTTGCCCCAACCTGCCTGGCCACCCTGCTTTCGGTATTCGCCTTCGGTACCGCTCAGGCTGATGAAGTGCAGGTGGCCGTTGCCGCCAACTTCACCGCGCCGATCCAGGCGATTGCTGCCGATTTCGAAAAAGACACCGGGCACAAACTGGTCGCCGCTTACGGTGCCACCGGCCAGTTCTACACCCAGATCAAAAACGGCGCACCGTTCGAAGTGTTCCTCTCGGCGGACGACACCACGCCGGAAAAACTGGAAAAAGAAGGCGACACCGTCAAGGGTTCGCGCTTCACCTACGCCATCGGCACCCTGGCCCTGTGGTCGGCGAAAGATGGTTATGTCGACGCCAAAGGTGAAGTCCTGAAGAAGAATGAATACCAGCACCTGTCCATCGCCAATCCGAAAGCCGCGCCATACGGTCTGGCCGCTACTCAAGTGCTGGAAAAACTCAATCTGACTGAGGCGACCAAGGCGAAGATCGTCGAAGGCCAGAACATCACCCAGGCCTACCAGTTTGTGTCCACCGGCAACGCCGAACTGGGTTTTGTCGCACTGTCGCAGATCTACAAGGACGGAAAGGTCACCAGCGGTTCGGCGTGGATCGTTCCAGCGAGCATGCACGACCCGATCAAACAGGACGCGGTGATTCTCAACAAAGGCAAGGACAGCGCCGCCGCCAAAGCGCTGGTTGAATACCTCAAGGGTCCGAAAGCCGCTGCGGTGATCAAGTCCTACGGTTACCAGCTCTAAATGTCGCTGACGAGTGCCGACTTCGCGGCGATCTGGCTGACCCTGAAACTGGCGTCCCTGACCACCGCTATCCTGCTGGTCGTCGGCACGCCGATTGCCCTGTGGTTGTCGCGCAGCCGTTCCTGGCTGCGTGGCCCCATCGGCGCAATCGTCGCCCTGCCCCTCGTACTGCCGCCGACCGTGATCGGCTTTTATCTGCTGCTGGCGATGGGGCCCAATGGCTTTCTCGGCCACTTCACGCAATGGCTGGGTCTGGGCACTCTGACCTTCAGTTTTACCGGGCTGGTGATGGGTTCGGTGATCTATTCCATGCCGTTTGTGGTGCAACCGTTGCAGAACGCGTTCTCCGCCATCGGCACCCGCCCACTGGAAGTGGCCGCGACCCTGCGCGCCAATCCCTGGGACACTTTTTTCAGCGTGATCCTGCCGTTGGCCCGCCCCGGTTTTGTGACGGCGGCGATCCTCGGTTTCGCGCATACCGTTGGTGAATTCGGCGTGGTGCTGATGATCGGCGGCAACATTCCCGACAAGACCCGCGTGGTCTCGGTGCAGATCTACGACCATGTCGAGGCGATGGAATATGCCCAGGCCCATTGGCTGGCCGGGGCGATGCTGGTGTTTTCGTTTCTGGTGTTGCTGGCGCTCTACTCCAGCCGCAAGACCCGCGCGGGTTGGAGCTGATCGATGATTGATGCACGTCTGAAAATCACTTATCCGGGTTTCAACCTGGATGTCGATCTGCACTTGCCGGGGCGTGGCGTGACTGCGCTGTATGGCCATTCCGGATCGGGCAAAACCACTTGCCTGCGCTGTATCGCCGGGCTTGAGCGAGCCGAGCAGGGTTTCATCCAGATCAACGACGAAGTCTGGCAGGACAGCGAACGGCGGATTTTTGTCCCGCCGCACAAACGTGCAATCGGTTACGTGTTCCAGGAAGCCAGTCTGTTTCCGCACCTGTCAGTGCTGGCCAACCTGCAATTTGGCCTTAAACGCATTGCCAAGGCCCAGCGCCGGGTCGACATGGCGCAAGCCACCGAACTACTGGGCATCGGTCATTTGCTGGAGCGTCATCCGCAGCATCTGTCCGGCGGCGAACGCCAACGTGTCGGCATCGCCCGCGCGTTGCTGACCAGCCCGAAACTGTTGCTGATGGATGAGCCGCTGGCCGCCCTCGACAGTCAGCGTAAAAATGAAATCCTGCCATACCTGCAACGTCTGCACGACGAGCTGGACATCCCGGTGCTCTACGTCAGCCATGCGCAGGATGAGGTCGCCCGCCTGGCCGATCATCTGGTGCTGCTCAGCGACGGCAAGGCCCTGGCCAGCGGCCCGATTGGCGAAACCCTCGCGCGCCTTGACCTGCCAATGGCGTTGGGCGATGACGCTGGTGTAATCATCGAAGGCCAGGTCAGCGCCTACGATGCCGAGTACCAGTTGCTGAGTCTGCAATTGCCGGCGACTGCCATGAACATCCGGGTGACTCACGCGCCGATGGCGGTCGGTCAGGCCCTGCGCTGCAAGGTGCACGCCCGCGACATCAGTCTGGCCCTGCACAACAGCGAGGCCAGCAGCATCCTCAATCGCTTGCCGGTGACCGTGGTCAGCGAGCTGGCGGCGGACAACGCCGCGCATGTGCTGATTCGTCTGGATGCCGGCGGCACACCGTTGCTAGCGCGGATCACGCGGTTTTCCCGGGATCAGCTCGGCATCCACCCGGGCCAGCATTTATGGGCGCAGATCAAGGCCGTCGCCGTGCTGGCCTGAATTGGTTGGCACGACGGCCATGGCGCGCGGTCAATCGCTGTAACAGAGCGATTCGCCAAGGACACCGCCATGCCCGACACCGCACTAGCCGACGTCTTACCGCCCGACCTGCATTACGTCGACGATACCCAACCCGGCCTCACCCGTAAAAAGCTGCGTGGCAAGTTCGCCTATTTCGATCCGGCCGGGCAGCGCATTACCGACCCTGATGAGATCAAACGGATCAATTCGCTGGCAGTGCCGCCGGCCTACACCGATGTCTGGATCTGCGCCGATCCGCGTGGCCATTTGCAGGCCACCGGACGCGATGCCCGGGGCCGCAAGCAGTATCGCTATCACCCGCGCTGGCGCGAGGTGCGCGATGCCGACAAGTACTCGCGCTTGCGTGAGTTCGGCATGGCATTGCCGAAGTTGCGCAAACAGCTTGAAACCCTGCTGGACGCACCCGGCTTCAGCCGCGACAAAGTCATGGCCACGGTCATCACGCTGCTCGACGCCACATTGATTCGTGTCGGCAATACCCAATACGCGCGGGACAACCGCTCCTATGGCCTGACCACCCTGCGCAGCCGACATGTCGAGGTCAACGGCAGCGCGATCCTGTTCCAGTTTCGCGGCAAAAGCGGCATCGAACACCAGATCACCGTCAAGGATCGTCGCCTGGCGCGCATCATCAAGCGCTGCCTGGAAATCCCCGGACAGAATTTGTTCCAGTATCTGGACGAAAACGGCGAGCGGCACACCGTCAGTTCCCATGACGTCAACAGCTACCTGCAAACCCTCACCGGCGCCGACTTCACTGCCAAGGATTACCGCACCTGGGCCGGCAGCGCACTGGCTTTGGCGGTATTACGCGAACTGCAATGGGAGTCGGAAGCCGAGGCGAAACGGCATGTGGTGGAGATGGTCAAGAGCGTGTCCAAACAGCTGGGCAACACCCCGGCGGTGTGCCGCAAGTGCTACATCCATCCAGCCGTGGTCGAGCGCTTCCTGCTCGGTGCGCTGGCCGAACTGCCACGCCCGAGGGTGCGCAAGGGCTTGCGCTCCGAGGAAGTGGCGCTGGCGATGTTTCTCGAGCAAATGATGGACGCGTCTTGATCGCGGCGGATGGGTGATCTAGGCTAGCCACCTTTCCCCTTCAGGACGACCGCAGACAGTGAACAATCAAGCCTTCTGAAAATGTAATCGCGATAAGCGCTGAATAGCGCCTGTCAGTCTTCACGACATTTTTCGGAGGTGCCGATGACTCACGTCTCGCGTACGCCTGCCCTCGTCTCCCTGAATCAAACCAGTTTTCAGTTCGCTAATGGCGAGACGATTTTCAACGACCTGAATCTGCAATTCGATCACACCCACACCGCCATCGTCGGGCGCAACGGCGTCGGTAAAAGCGTGCTGGCCAAGCTGATCGCCGGGCACTTGCAACCAACTGTCGGCAGCGTCACCTGCTCGGTGCCATTGGCCTATGTGGCGCAAACATTCACCGCCGATGCGCGGCAGACCGTGGCCGACGCCACCGGCACCGCCGCCGCCCTTCGCGCATTGCAACGGCTGCAGTCTGGCGAGGCGGCAGCAGAAGATTTCGACATCCTCGGCGAGCGCTGGGATCTGCCCGAACGTCTGCGCCAATCGCTGGATAACGCCGGTCTGCCGGACATTGCTCCCACCGATCTGACCCAACCGCTGAGCGGCGGCCAGCAAGCGCGGCTGGTGTTGATCGGGGCGCTTCTGAATCCGGCGCATCTGTTGGTGCTGGATGAACCAACCAACCATCTCGACGGCCCCGGCCGCGACTGGTTGATGAGCGAACTGGAACGCTGGCGCGGCGGATTGATCGTCGTCAGTCACGACCGGCAATTGCTTGAGCGCATGCAGCGTATCGTCGAGCTGACGCCGCTGGGTGTCACGGTGTACGGCGGCAATTTTTCCGCTTACCAGCAGCAACGACAGATCCATCAGGCGGCGGCGCAAGCGACGCTGGATCAAAGCCGAACCGAGCGCCGGCGCGAGCAGCAGCGCTTGCAAAACGAGCACGACACCATCCAGCGGCATGCCGCCCGCTCACTGCGCAATGCCAAAACCGCCAACGTCTCGGGCTTCGAACGCGCCGGCCTCAAAGGTGCGGCGAGGCAGATCATGGGCCAGGTGCGTAATGGTCATCAGCAGCGCAAATCGGAGCTTGATGCACGGGTGCGCGATGCCTATGCCAAAGTGCTCGCGGATGATGCGGTGCTGATGAACCTGCCCCGCAGCGCAGTGCCTGCTGCGCGCAGAGTCTGTACGCTGATTGATGCGTGCGTGCCATGGCTGCCAGCGCAACCGTTCAATCTCACGCTGAGCGGTCCTGTGCGCGTCGCCGTCATTGGTCCGAATGGCTGCGGCAAATCGACGTTGCTCAGAGTGCTCGCAGGTCAAACGCATCCCGCCAGCGGCGAATGCATCACCCATGTTCCTGCGGCTTATCTGGACCAGCATCTGAAGCTGCTGGATGACCGTCTCAGCGTCATCGAGCAACTGCTCGCGCTGCAGAGTCCGTTGAGTGAGAGCGAATTGCGCAGCCATCTGGCGCATCTGCAACTGGACGCGCAGCGGGTCACTCGACCGAGCGCTTCACTGAGCGGTGGAGAACGTTTGAAAGCCGCGCTGGCGGTGGCCTTGTGGGGCAAGACACCTGCGCAATTGTTGCTGCTCGATGAGCCGAGCAATCATCTGGATCTGGCATCGGTTCAGGCTTTCGAGCAGGCATTGCAGACGTTTCCCGGCGCAATTGTTGCGGTTTCCCACGACACTGAGTTTCTACAGGCGTTGAAACCGACGCATCGTCTAGATTGGCATGCCACAGAGTGGCGGCTGCAACCGACGAACTGACTGGCTATTTTTTGCACGATTGGCCAAGGCTTCTATAGTTGATCTGACACCCATTTGCTGTGGTGACGCCATGGAAGACATATTTGTCGTGAAGCGCTGCAACAAGATCATCATTCACGGCCGCCGCGCCGGGGAAAGTAAGCATGAACCCGCTGAGGCCAGCAGTTGGTTTCGGATCAACGACACCCGCACCGGCGGCTTCATCGGCGACGGCTACGATCTTGAGGAAGATGCCCGACGCGAATGCCGACGGCTCAATGCGGCCAGCTCGCCGCTGCCGGCGCGACAATCGGCCGGCTGATGCAATTGACAGGCGGGGTCTATACTCAAAGCAGCTGACGGACCAGCGCCCCAACGGCAGAGAGCTCGCAGCCCGCGGGCTTTTTGCTGCCTCTCAACGGTTTGTCTGAACGGAGGTGTTCCATGTCCGAAAAAGAGTCCATCACCACCCTCCTCACCTTGCTCGACTCTCGTCAGGCGCGACTTGCCGCGGCCTGCAAGGAAATCGCCGACTGGGTCGACCATCAAGGCGGCCATCCGACTGCGCTGCGCATCCGCGACCGACTGAACGACATCGAAAAAGACACACCGCTGATCCGCAGCACCCTGTCTTCGCTACAACCGGTCGAGCGGCCACTGCCGCGTTTCAGATGACTGCACCGCGATAAACGACAGCTAACCGGCGTACCGTCTGGCCGATGTACCGAACGCCCCGAGGTGTGGGCGGTCAAAACCTGTACACGTCACCCAGGAGACGGTTCATGGTTATCCATTTCAAAACAGACGGACATCTGGCTTGTGGTCACAAGGGCGACAACCTTGCCTCAAGCCTGGAACTCAATCGCGTCAAATGCCGCAGCTGCCGCAACACAGACGCCTACAAAGAAGCACGCAAGACCCAGCGCAATGCCGCACGCCGCGCAGCGCGCCACACCAAAGCTGATCATGGTGCGTCGAACTGGCGTTCGGAGTGGATCGAACGCCTGACCGCGCTGGCCGGGCCGCAGCGCCTGCCAAGGGGCTTTTTCGGGCAAGCGTTCGTATAACCGATTGATGTCGTGTTTAAAGTCCATCACTCGACGTGAATTGTCCCGAATTCACCGCTCGAACCCATCAATGCCCTGGCCTTATCGTCAGGGCTTTTTGTTGAAAACTCCGGTTCGAGCAGCCCGTAGCCCTGAGGCAAGCTTGCAAATAGCCAACGCGCCCTCATAACCAGAACCGTATCCACAGTCACCGAGAGGCAAAAAATCATGACCGGACAAACCGAAACCGCGATTCTCGCCGGGGGCTGCTTCTGGGGCATGCAGGACCTGCTGCGGCGTTATCCCGGCGTGTTGCAGACGCGAGTCGGCTACAGCGGCGGCGATGTACCGAACGCCACCTACCGCAACCACGGCAACCACGCCGAAGCCATCGAGATCGTTTTCGACCCGGCGGTGATCAGCTACCGGCAGATCCTCGAGTTCTTCTTCCAGATCCACGATCCGAGTACGCCCAACCGTCAAGGCAACGATCTTGGCCCCAGCTATCGTTCGGCGATTTATTATCTCAATGAACAACAACGTGACATCGCCGAAGACACTGCTGCGGATGTTGACGCTTCCGGGCTGTGGCCGGGACGCGTTGTCACCGAAATCGCACCGGCGGGCCCCTTCTGGGAAGCTGAACCTGAGCACCAGGACTACCTGGAGCGGATCCCGAACGGTTACACCTGCCATTTCATCCGCCCAAACTGGAAGCTGCCCAAGCGCAGCTAATAACACACCTGCGTAATCACTCCACGCACAGCGCTGGCTTTTACTGAAGGCCTGCGCTCGCGCACTTCTGGAACTGATCATTTTGGTGAGCCCTCCGTAGCACAGTTCAAGCGCCCGAGGATGAACATACGTTCATCGCAAGCATGGCTCAATGCGTCTAGCCTGCAGGTTCCAACATAGTGCCTACAGGAGTACCCCACCATGTTCTCGCACGAAAGCCTCCCGCTGATTGCCATTTTCACCATCATGCTACTGTGCGTACTGGCTGCGTTTTTACACCCGGTACATGCATTCTTCAGTTGGCTGCGCAGGCGCAAGGAACGATCAAACGCCCAGGCTGCAAAAGAGGCTGATTCGCGCTGAGTGTTTTTCCCTGACAAGCCCGGGCATGCCTGGGCTTTTTGTTTTCTGGCCGAACAGCAGATACAAAAAAGCCCAGCGCGGGGCTGGGCCTGATTATTCGTCAACGTTAAAAACATCCAGGCTTCTTGGCCACGAGAGTGCAACTCAAGTGACTTACGCCAGACTCCTCTTGTGCTCGCTTTCATGGACATAAACCCATGAAATTCCGGATGGCGAGGCCTGGTCGACGCGCATAAGCGCCGAATCGACTTTCTTCTTGGTAATCCCGTCTTTGACAAGGTCGAAGACGGCCAGGAAACAGTCCCCGGGAAGCGCTGTGATCGAGAGGTTGGTGATGTGTGATTCAGGGCTTCCAGCACGCTTGCCATACAAGCCCCAAAGTCGCTCCCAATAGTCCGCCCGGCTCATGATCTGTCCATCGGTGAGTACCACACGGAAGTCATTCGCCAACGCATCGTACAGAGGCTTGATGGCGCCCTCCGACCGGGAAGACATACCGCGCGACCACGGAAAGAAGAGATTGTACCAACGGTACACCTCGGCTTCGACGAGAGCGGTTTTATCGGTTGCTGCGTGCACTTGATTGATTGCCATCGGTGTTCTCCTTAACACGTCAAAAATGGCGGGTCTGGCGTAACAGACAGGCCGTCTGAATGCCCATCGCCTGGGCGATGCACCGCGCCATGATCAAGATCCATTCTGATATCAACGCCACCGGGTCAAGCTAAAATGTTCACTCAATGACTTTTGATATCTTCGACCAAGCCACAAACGTAGACGCTTGCAGGATTGGTTGCATCGAGAAGTGACCAACGGTCTCTGCGCGCAGAAACGCAAGGAATTGATGAGGAGCCAGTTAAAAATGGCAATCCGGAAACAAACAAGGGTTTGTCTCAGCTTTCGCCCGCAAACCCTTGATTTAAGATGGTGCCCGAAGCCGGAATCGAACCGGCACGCCCTTACGAGCGGGGGATTTTAAGTCCGGATCTTTATATAATAAAATCAATTACTTATGGATTTAATTTTTCCGCAGGAATAGGTTTCTGGCACCCTTGAGAGCCAATAAATTCGTAGCTGTTCAAAAAATTGCGGAACAGAATTCACGTTGTCGCGGCGTGTGTATCCAGGAAAAAACACTCCAGGAACGGCCTGCATCGACCAGAGTCTGGCACTCCTGAATGTCCCCTTCCGGCCAAAATCGGCATTTCGTGAGCGGCAGCTTTCGGCCAAAAGCGGACATCGGCACGCGACTGATGACAGCCACTCAGGGCCATCCTATCCGCCTGGCAAGAGCGGATTCGCCGAAGCATGCCACTGGCTTATGAGACCTCGGCTAAATCAATGTGGAAATCATGTGCTTGATAGTTAAATTAGCCAGTTTCGCTCCTAATCCGGAAAAATTATCTTGGTTGGGCCTGACATGCATCGCATCGTTATAGATTACCGCCAGCAAAAAGTAGACTTCAGGAACAGTGACTCCCACAGATTGTGCGAATTGTAACTTGTTGACAGTTTTGTTTGTGGATAAGAACTCTTCTTGGGACTCTTCCGCTAATAAATCGAAGCTCGATTGCTCTACCTGACGACGCACGCCACTGCAAACTGCAAGGGGGTCAAAATTTTTACCTTCAATATACCTCTGAATATGACTAGCACAATGCACTGAAAATTGAGACGCCTTGGCCACTCCAGCGGGGAGCCCAAGGGCCAGAAACTCGTTACATAGGTCAATATCGTCAGTATGGAAGTGCAGAAAGTATTTCGAAATCGCATCCGATATGGTGGAGTCATCTCGTTTAGAAATTATGCTTTCTACCGTTTTGTCCGCAATGGCACTTTTGTTTAGGTAGCAAATTTTTTGATCACTAAAAGTAAAATTCCTGAAGAGTCCAGGATTTAAATGAGTCATGATCAAAGGAAAAATTTGGCGCCCTTCAGATTTCAATTCGGCAATAATTTGGGTCAGATAATACTGACAGGCAACCAGATTGGCATCATCTAGGTAGTCAAATATTTCATCAATGACCAATATAATGGCCTTGTTTTTCTTGAGCTGCAATTTGGCTTTTTTCAACTGTGCTACAAAGCAAATAATATCTCGTTCCCCATTGGAAATCTGATTTGCCTTCGGAAAGGCAATCACAAGTCCATCCGCTGTTTCCTTTGGGTGAATATTACGCCAAGTGCCTTTCAGCGCACTGAAGTCCTCAACGTAGGCCGCTTTTTCGAACGCATAGTTAGCTCGTTCCCCTGCCTTTTTAAAGGCAACCTTGTCGCTGGCGTGAATATCACCAATCTGTAATGCAGCGAGGATGGCCTCAATTTGCGAGGCGTGGTTTAATCCGGATTCCGTGAAGGCTGTCAAAGTGCATCTAACAAAGTCAATGGCTGACACCGCTTGAATTGTTTCATTTTCAATACTGGCAAGAATTTTATCCGAGCTTCCAGTTTTAGCGTTGATCTCATCTTGTAGAGCTTTTATCGCCTTCTTAACACCGACCTGCTCCTGTTTAGCAAACTCGATCTGATTCCAAATTTTAGCCATCAAACGGTTGTCTGCGAGAAGGGTGGATATGTTTGGTAACACTTTCCCGTTTTTTCCGAAGCCAGCTTTTGCTGCTGCGAAGTTGTAGCTAAACTTTTCTTTTGGAGGAATATTTTTGATCAGTACGACTGGAGTAACCTCGATTGAGGAAGTTACAATGTTAACGCCCGAAATCTTGAGTTTTTTTGCTTTTGAAACCAGCTGGCTATTGATCACATGAACGCCAAATATCGCTGCTAGTTCATTTTTCGTATGGTTCGCTTCTTTTTCAGTCTTGCTTCCATCCTGCATGGTATAACTGATTTTAAGAGATGGGTGAAGGTCTTCATCCCCCTTGTGGCGTTCGTCCTTATCCAGCTCCATCTTTTTCAAACGCAGGGAGCGAAAAGCGGCAGCAATGGAGCTTTTTCCGAAACCGTTGGGAGCGATAATGAGTGTTGGCTTGTTTGGAATAAGCTGAACATCAAAAACAGAGTTTTCGATCCCCTTAACATTGGTTATGGTGATCTTTTCAATTCTTTTGATCATACAAATTCACTCCCTTGACTAAATTATTATTTCTCATCTCCGCGAGCCTGCGGCTCATGCGGAAACGGCTCGGGACAGTGATGACTTAATATGCCTACAACGGCTATCACTCTCCGGGGAATCTAACCTTGCGACTTAAGCCTTCCTCTTCCATCGCCGGAAGCTTCTGAGTTATGTCTGATAACAAATCTACAATTGCGTATGCTTTTTTGTGAAGCTCATCAAGCTCCGACACTGTGAATGAAACAAAGCTTTTTTTGTACTTATTCCCCTCAGGAACACCACCAGAAAAATTTGTGCCGAAGATTTCTTCATCAGTACTTCGCGACCAGCAAAAATGTGCGAATTTGTTTCTGGCGGCCCTAAGTGGTGTGATTTTATTATTTGCGTCTAAAATCTTTTGGATTAGTTCCTCGCTTATCAGCTGGTAGTTGTAACGGTAGCTATGAAGCTTGCAGGCCTCATTTATTGCTTCTTGCCGCTTTGCTCCAGATATTTGATCCGTGTAAGTGCGAGCCAAGAACTCCGGCGTTATCAAAAGGCGAGACAATAGCACACCAAGTAGAAACTCAATATTTGACCACTCAACTGTTAGTTTTCCAATAGCTTCGAAATGCTTGCTCGTAAGCTCTGCATACTGCGATGAATGATTTAGCGGCATTATATATTCCTAGACCTAGTTGCTTTTTCTATGTTTTTTGTATAAATGTTTTATATCGTTTTTAGATTGTCCGCGTTCGACTATTTATCGAATTTAAGTGCCACATGGGCACAAAGCTTAATTACAGTAAAGATTCAGGGTAGCAGGATGGCAGCCAGTTGCCACTATTCTGTCCACCGATTGCTTCTGGGCGGTTAGCGACCGTTCCTCTGGTCAGCCATCCTTGTCCTTCGACACGAGGAGGACCTGTCATGAGCATCATCGCCACCTTCAGCCGTCAGCCCTGGAACAAAGGAAAATTGGTCGGGCAGAAAGCCCCACTCCGATTGAGAGATATCTGGGCGATCCGGGTAAGGCTTCAAATTGCAGAACGAACCCGTGATCTTGCGCTCTTCGATCTGGCCATCGACAGCAAGCTTAGAGCCTGCGACTTAATCAAGCTTCGTGTACGCGACGTCGCCCATGGTGAGCACGTATCACCACGAGCCATGGTGATGCAGCAGAAGACGCTGCGGCCAGTGCAGTTCGAGATCACCGAACAAACACGGTTTGCTATCGCGGCCTGGATACATAAGGCCCAACTCCGTAGCGAGGACTGCCTTTTTCCGAGCCAACTGCATACCTCAGACCATCTATCCACACGTCAATACGCGCGTATTGTCAAAGGCTGGGTGAAGGCCGTTGGCCTTGACCCAGCCATGTATGGCACTCACACAATGAGGCGTACGAAGGCATCGCTGATCTATCGCAGAACGAAGAATCTGCGAGCGGTTCAACTACTGCTCGGCCATATGAAGCTGGAGAGCACCGTTCGATATCTGGGAATTGAAGTCGATGACGCCTTGGAGATGGCGGAACAGACTGAGGTTTGAACATGCCTAGCGACGGTTGAATCCTGACCGTCGCTAACCGGCCATAAGCGGATGTAGAAACCTACTAAACTGTAGTCTATACATAACGAAAGGTACGTCCTTTTTCAAGCAGGCTGTGAAATATCTAGCGAGGCACGACATGGATGAAATACCTGCTCAACTGTTATCAAATAGCGACCTTGGCTCGGTCATCGTTTTGGTAGTTGATGATCAACCAATGATTGGAGAGGCCGTGCGCCGTAACTTAGCTGGTAAAAGCGATATAGCGTTTCACTACTGCGCTGATGCGATGCAGGCCGTTATTGAAGCCGAAAAAATAAAACCCACAGTGATTCTTCAAGATCTTGTCATGCCAGGGATTGACGGTTTCTCGCTGATAAAAGCTTATAAAGAGAATCTAAATACGAGAAATATACCGATAATTGCCTTATCCACCAAAGAAGAGCCAGCTACAAAGAGTCGCGCCTTTGAAGCAGGCTATAGCGATTACATTGTTAAACTACCTGACCCCATAGAGCTTGCAGCTCGCCTTCGACATCACTCCCGATCGTTTAATGCCACGATACAGCTAGATCGAGCATATCGTGCCTTGAGAGTTAGTCAGCAACAGCTATTAGATACGAACTTATTTTTGCAGCGTGCGAATAACAAGTTGCAAAGGCTATTAAAATCTGATGGTTTAACTGGGCTCTCAAATCGTAGGCATTTTGACGAGTTTTTAGAGTCCGCGTGGGGACGCGTTGGCAATGAACACCTAGAGATATCTTTATTGATGATTGACGTCGACTTTTTCAAGCTCTTCAACGATAGCTTTGGGCATTTGGCTGGTGACGAGGCACTAAAAAGTGTTGCAGCCGCAGTGCGGGACACAATAATCGACGAGAGTTATTTGCCAGCACGATACGGGGGAGAAGAATTCGCAGCAATCATGCCAGGGGCGTCCTTAGCAGAGGCCGTTGTCATTGCGGAAAAACTACGTGAAAATGTGGAGTTGCTGAAAATACCGCATTGTTCACCAACTACTGATTCGGTAGTTACGGTGAGCATTGGACTCGCTACTTTTGCACCCATAAATTTAGAAAGCAGCAAGCTGCTGATCGAGCTTGCTGACAAGGGGTTATATCTGGCGAAGGACCGTGGCCGTAATCAAGTGGCCATTTGTAGGGAAAAGTGAATTCCAGACTTTTATAGGCGCGCACGGATGGCTGGATTTGGCCGTGAGCAGACGTCCGCGTAACTCTTGTTTAAGAGTTTCCCGCTTGCCAACGATCTACCCTACCTGCGTTTGTTTTTGGCTTGCGCCAAATCAGTAAACAATATTCGCGATGTCTGCGGCAGCGTTTAAACCACCTCGATGATCGCTAGCCGTTTTTGGAAGAACGTAAGTATAGCGCTCATCATCTTGATAGGTCACTTTCCAGTGTTTTCCATCGGCGGTGATAGAGAAACCAAGGTCTTCAAATGTATCCTTTACTCTCTTGTTCATATCGCGATAGTCACGAAGCACCTCCTTGAGCGTCTTTGTCTTCTGCTCGTGTAGATCTTCGGTGCTGTTGCTGTTTAGAATAGCCGTAAGAATATGTTCGCGCCTTGAATTAGGATGTACGCTTTTTTTAAGGTGATCTTTTATTGCGTGCAGAGCTAAAGCGAGTATTTCATCATTGAAATAGTCTTCTTCGTCCCCAGTATTAATAAGTATTCCCCCTTGGACTGGGGTCTTCGCTTCGCGAATCCTAAGCAACGCACTTAATCGATCGATTTCGCGATTGAGGGTTTGAATGTTGTCGGTCTTCTCTGCTAACTCAGCTTCATACAATAATACGATTTCTTTAGCTTCAGTTACGTTCGAACCTTCCCGCTTTAAATGTTCAATAGCGTTTCTGTTTTTGACGTGTATAACTTCTTCCCAACTGCATTTTTTGGGTGAGATCAGAACTGATAAAGCATCGCAAATAGTGTTGAAGATATCTTTTTCAAAAGCCTTTATTTCAGTTGTATCTCTTCTAAAAAGTGTTACGCCACTTCCTTTGGGCCAGTAGATGCCTACGACTCCACCATAAACATTGCGCGAGGAAACTTCTTTTCTAAGGCTGTGAGAAAAAGCTCTGTTTGGCTCGATAACCACATGAGCCATTCCGCTTAAGGCCCTAGCAAGTCTATCGGGTATAATTGTATGGCGGTTGTTGTTGGTCGAACTCACATAAACAATAGGCAAAGTGCAGCTGTTGTTAGAGTTTATGACCGCCGCCGCAATTTCTTTACCGTTTCTACTTTCATCTAAAAGAATGGGGTTTATACTGATTGGTACGCCACCGTCATCACCCCCGCCAAATCGGCTAATTAACCGAATTATGATTAACGGCTTTTTGATTTCGGGTGGTTCTTTTGAGGCGGTGTTTGTAACTATACTGGCGACAACGTTGATCCAATATTCTCCATGTTCCATTCTAGATGAAACTTCCGTAATCCACTGCGCGATTTCAGTTGATTTTGTATAGCGTAATGAAGATACGAAAAGACCTGGTGCCTCAGAACGGGAGAACTCGATAAGCTCGTTATTTTTTGAGTAATTGAAGTCATCGCCACTTGATAGCTGAGTTAGTTCTTCTTGCGCAAACTCAGTAAACGGAGAATCCAGAATCCAATTAATGCACTCTTGAAATACATCCTCACTGGTGATGTTATTATTCAGCGGAAAACATACTTTTATGCTCACAGGCCCATCTCCATATTAGGAACGTGAAGCTAGCATTCTGATATCACTAGTGTCTATAGACTTATCGTACCTTCTGTCGAGAGCAATGGCTCCCACTCGCATACCAGTCATTTTGGGAGGAATAACGCGATCAAGCACTCGCCCAGACAGTTTGCCTGAGGCACGAAAAGCCCAGTTGAGTGAGCGTTTTTTGGACGATAGAGGCCGCTTGGCAACGTCCGCTTTTGGCCGAAAGCTGACGCTCATCGACATCTGCCTAACCAGAGGCGATTCAAAGCGGTTGCCGAAATGCCAACCAGAGCAATGCCTTGAGCCACTGTTCTACGCAACTCTGATACAGTCGCCCTTGGAAAAATCGTAGACAGGAAGTCATACATGGCAAAGCCAGCTGCGCGCATAACTGATCCCACCAGTTGCCCTATGCCTGGGCACGGGCCCAAAGCCATTGCGTCCGGATCTCCCGATGTGTTTTTCGACGGCCTCGCAGCTGCGACGAAAGGCGACACTTGCACCTGCGGCAGCGCTTTGGACTCGGCAGTGTCTGCGACGGTGTTCATCAATGGCAAGAATGCCGCTCTGGTGGGAACCGTCGGCACACACGGCGACGTAGTTATTGGTGGCTCGGGTACGGTGATCATCGGCGACTCCCATACTCCTGCACCATTCACGCCTCCACTCCCGCTTTTACTGCAGAAAACCTATGGGCATACCTTCAGCATCGTTGATAGCGAGACTGGTCAACCTCTAGTCGGAAGAAATTTCACTGCCACGGTCAATGGTCAAAAGATCACAGGTGTTACCGACAGCGCAGGGATAGCGAAGATCAAAACTCCGGTCAAAGATGCCAATATTTCCATGAGCATTGATTTCAATTCTCCAGCTCGGACGCTTAACGAATTAACGGACTGACTCAGAATGGCTGAACAATTTACTACTGAAGCAAAAGCGACTGAAGTCAAACCAGGTGTGCCAGTTGCTCCCACGACTATCACCGTCAACGATAGAGCTGCAACTAGAGAAGCGATCATCAGACTACTCAGCAAAAACAAGTGCGAATTTGTAGAGCGGTCATCATGGGGAGCGCACAAAGCAAAAGGTGAAATGGTGGATGATTGGGACTACTCGATGATCGCCCTTCACCACGCGGGACGAAGTGTTAGCTGCGGTGCTGGTGCAGGACAAATGCGGGCGATTCAGAATGAGCATCAGGCTAAGTTTGATGATATCGGCTATCACTATGGCATCGATTGTACGGGTAAAGTCTTTGAAGGACGCGACATACGATTCAAGGGATCAAGCGTACATAACTACAACACAGGTGTGATTGGTATCGTTTTGCTAGAAAACCTGACAACCGCCGAAGAGGGTGGCGATATGGTCGCTTTGGCTCGCCAAGCCCTCGAAAGCATCAACGGCAACATGGACCAGAAAATTCCTGCCATGCAAATTGATACCCTTCTGACGTTGATTCAGGCCCTGACCAGCGTTTTCAGGGTGACGACGTTAGGTGGGCACCGTGAATTCCCCATGCAAGCCGGCGAAGGAAAAATTTGCCCTGGTAATATTGGCATGGAGCTTGTTAGAAACCTTCGGATTAAAACCAAACTTTTGCGACCGCCTTCATCATGAAATCGCTGCTAATCATATTATCAACCACGATTGTCGCCATACTTTATATAGGATTTTACGAAAAGATGGAGGACGCTTATCCGGAAAAAGTTTTCTTTATTAAAAAGAGCCCCACATTTCAGATAGAATTTGAAAATATTTTCGCGTACGAATCAGATGATAAAAATTTGAGTGAGCTAAGCGAGGCAGAGCGAAGCTTGGTCATTAATTATTGCAAGTATCGGCTTGGCGTAGATACGACATTGAAAAGTCAAAGCGAGCTTGAAAAATGCAAACAAAGGTAATCGTAATTCGTCCATGTAAACCGGAGATGGCTCTGAAACGCATCTGACGACTATTACCGATTACGACAAAGGGGGCGGCTGTTTTGCCAGAGAAACAATGCTAACCGACCAGCAAGCTCGAACAGCAGTCAAAGAGTTAGTAGTAAAGTACCTCAAAGGGGTAGCCCCTGATTATCAGCTCTTAATTGAGTTGATTGAAGACCCATCGCAGCAAGTTCCTATCAGGGGAGTACTGGAGGATATTCGGCAATATTGCAACGCCCGATACACCCAACAGGAATTGGAACACATTGACGACTGCCTATACATCTTCGGCTGAAACGGGTTCATGTCAGCACCTGCATTGAAACATAATCATTAATTGGTTAATTTTGATAGACGTCATTGAATAGCTGCTATTGGCCGGAAGGTGCCGCTCTCAAGCGACCGCTTTTGGCCGATAGCTGCCGCTCACTAACGGAGGCCTTCGGCCAATAACAGCCGCTCTTGGCCAGAGACAGCAGCTTGAAGGAGTCTACGAATCTATGGTAGACTCAGGCTACGATGCTGAGTACTTACGCCAATTATCGGACGCATCCTGTGATCCCGTTGCGAACCCTGAAGCGCAAATCCAATGCTAGGCCAAGCTGCTCCAGAGCAATTAAATACTATCCACCCACAGTGTCGCTGCGACCGTGCGCGGCGATGAACATAGCGACGGCCGACCGGCAATAGGATTCAATTTCGCCCTCTGCTCTCGCCAAATCGAAGCGGGCGATCATCAGTAGATCGGACCCTTTGAATAACGCGGCAAACAAACGGGCGGCTTGGTGGGGATCAGGTACGTTGAGGAGCGCCTTCGCGTGAAGCTGGCGCAATAGGACCTCGATGTCGGCGATGACGTGGGCGGCGCCGGCTTCGTAGTGGCGCCTGCTCAAGTCGTTTTGGCTAGTTTTATCGGCCATAACCATGGCTTCGATACTGCTGACGTCTGGTCTCAACAGCGTGCGCAGTAGAGATGTTCCCACTGCCATAAGTTGGTCTTCCACCGAACCTTCGGCACCTTCAAGCAGGGCCTGTGGCGCAAACGACTGCTGGCAGCCGGCCGCGATGGCTGCGCTGAACAGCGCCTCCTTGTTCTCGAAGCGCCTATAGATGCTGAGCTTGGATATCTTCGCCCGCTGGGCGACCTTGTCCAACGTCGTCGCTTGAAAACCCAATTCCACAAAAAGCTCGCTCGCGGCGTCGAGTATCGTTTGGGCAAGCGCCTCGTTGGTGGGTCGGCCGCGCCGGCCCTGAATGGTTTCAGTCATAATATTGGTACTTTACAGTATCTTAAATTAAGGTCTACGATACCATTCAGTATCTTAAAATTGCAATCCAACGGCTAGGTTACAACCGGCCCTTCAGCGGAGCCCATCACAATGAATGACGTCATCATCATCGGCGGAAGTTTTGCAGGTCTCGCCGCAGCTTTGCAGCTCGGCCGTGCCCGTCGCAAGGTCATCGTTCTCGATACCAGCCGACCGCGTAACCGCTTTGCCGGCCATTCGCATGGTCTGCTCGGTCACGATCACACGCCGCCGCTGGACATACTGGCTGCGGCGAGGCAGCAGCTGGCGCGCTATCCAACGGTCAGGCTGGTCACTGCCCGAGCGGAGAAAATTTCTGGCGTAATCGACGATTTCTGCGTTGTCACTGACGATCACGAAAGCCTACGGGCCCGCCGCGTGATCCTGAGCTATGGCGTCACCGACCAGATGCCTGATGTTCCAGGCTATGCCGAGAGTTGGGGCACGTCCATCGTTCCCTGCCCCTATTGCGACGGCTTTGAAGCCGCCGGCCAGCATTGGGGCCTCGTTTGGTCCGGCCCGCAATCGTACAACCAGGTCAGGCTGTTCCTCGATTGGACCGACAGGTTGACTGTCTTTGCCGATGGTCACGACATTGCGCCTGATATCCAGGCCGATCTGGCGCACCGCAACATACCTGTCGTCGAAGGGCGGATCGTCGAGATCGCCCATCACCAGGGGCATATCGCCACGGTCAATCTCAACACCGGCTCCACTGTCGCGGTCGATATCCTGTTTGCTCATCCGCGCAACAAGCCGTCCGCGAACCTGCATGAGTCGCTGGGCCTTGCCACGATGGATACGCCCACCGGCGTCGTGCTCAAGGTCGACGAGCGTCGCCAAACCAGCACGCCCGGTATCTACGCCGCCGGCGATCTCACCACTCCCATGTTGCCCTCGGTCACCCAGGCATCATCGCAGGGCGCGATGGCGGGTATTTTCGCCCAGCAGTCGATGCTGGCTTGAGCGCATAGAGAGGAGATGAACATGGCCGTCGAACCAGACAGCGCGGGGGTGCGCTTCCCTCCGCCCTTCATCTATCTGGGAGCGCTGCTGTTGGGGCTGGCGGCGGAGCGGTTCGTCGCCCCGCTCTCCTTCGGCATCGACCGGTGGTGGCTGGTCGCGACGGGCGCGCTGCTGTTCGCTGCCGGCGCGGCGACGATGCTTGCGGCGGTGGGGCTCTTCCGACGCCTGGGCACCCACGTTCCGCCGTCGCGACCAACGACCTTCATAGCATCGACCGGTCCTTATCGGTGGACCCGCAATCCGATGTATCTCGGCATGGCGCTTGTCTATGCCGGCATTGCTGTCGGCTTCGACGGAGCGATCGCCTTGGCTTTGCTTCCGTTGGTGCTGATCGTGATCCAGAGGCACGTAATCGCTCGCGAGGAGCGCTATCTCGAAGCGAAGTTCGGCGACGAGTACCGACGCTACAAGGCTGAGGTTCGCCGCTGGCTCTGATTATTCAGGAGCTGCCGCCTGCGGGATTTTGACAACCGAAACCGACCTTCCAATGGGCCCTGATTTAGTAAGTAACCAAGGGCCGCTTTTGGCCCTGTGTGTTCTGAATGAGGAACACCATCAGGAAGGTGATGATCGTTGTGGAAGTGTTGATGATCAGTTGCCAAGTGTCGTTGTAATGGAAGTACGGCACTGCCTAGGCAGCGAATGTCAACGTAATAGTTAGAGGGCTAGGTAATTATTTGACCAGTGAGCTGAATTTTATTGCGTGGGCGCCTGCCTTCGCGAGCAGGCTCGCTCCTATAGAGAACGTGTTCATGCAGGGAAAAACGCAGTCAAAGCGGGAGCGAGCCTTGCCCGCGAACGCGGTAATACGGTGCAAGGGGACGATTGTTTTCTAGGAATTGCCTGATGTCCAGCGTTGTGTGTCGCGGCTAACGTACGCCGCTCATTGGCCGATACGTAAAGCCCTTTTCATGAAGCGTTTCCAGCCCCAGCGCCCTACCCCGATCACGAAATTGATTCACACGCTGTGCCTGACGCTGCTCTTCGCGTCCAGCTACGCTGGCGCGGCTAATTGCTCGTTCTACCCAAAACATCATCAAACAATTCTCACTATGCAAGTACCCGCTACACTTTCCATTCCTCGTGACACACCTAACGGCACCTTAATATATGAAAGTCCGCCAATCACACTCGGCCCTACGCCCAGCTCATACAAATGCACTAACGAGTTTTCATATGGTGTTTTGAACAACGTCGGCGTGTCTAAATCGGGCGACCTTGTTTACGCGATAGGAAACACTGGACTTGCATGGCAGTGGTCTTTCAAAGACAACATAACCATACCCATTTATCCAGGCATTCAGCGGGAAGCGGGCGGATACGGATGGGACACCACAAGACATGTGCTACGACTATTCAAAATAGCGGATGTAATCGATGTACAGAAAATCCCGGCAGGAACACTTGGGACTTTTCATGCAGATGGAGTGTCACCACTCGCAATGGCGACCAATGGCACAACGATTGTGCCTCAATCCTGTGAAACGCCTGACATCAAAGTAGACATGGGGGCGCATGACATGAGTAGCTTTGGCCAAAACGGCGCCTATTCTGAGCCGATCAAATTTGACATCAACCTTAACAACTGTCCGTCAGGCATAAATAAAGTAACTTATATGCTCAAGCCTACCCTGACGTCTCCTTCGCAAAACTCCACGAGGGGCATCGTAAAGTTGAGTGCAGATTCAACTGCCCAGGGTGTGGCTTTGCAAATACTCAATAGTGATGGGACCCCGCTCGTTTTACATCAAAGCTATGTGTTCACGGACTATCCCGCTGCGGGAGGTAACTTGAAGATCCCCCTCAGCGCTCGATACTTTCGCATTGCTGAAACAGCTGGCAATGGCGGGTTTGACAAGGGCATGCGCGCCGGAACAGCCAACGCAACAATTGCCTTTGTCATGAGTTACTTGTGAATCCATTAACGCGTTGCCACAGCCGATTGTTCGCGCCCCATCTTTAGGAATCGTCTGATTTTCGTCGTGCCCGGCCCGCCCTACTGTGCCGGGATGCGCTTGAAGAACTACCTCCACCAGATCAGCCCTGTCCTGTCCACGCCTCACGCGGCGCGACGCTTGTTGCGCATTTTTGCGTTGGTATTGCTGGCAGGCATCCTCGGCGGCGTGTACAGCTTTCTGCTGTTTACCTTCAACAATGAAATTTCCCAGCGGCGCAGCTACATGAGCAGCGCCATCGCCGAGGCGCACACGTTTTTCACCGGCCGTGAAGCGCTGCTCGAAAGCCTGAGTCTGTCGGCGACCCGACAGACCGCGCTGAGCGCGCCGCTGTCCGAAGAGGAGATCCGTCTGCTGCTCGGACACCCCCCCGGCAAGCAATGGAGCATCTGGCTGACCCAGCGCATGCGCGACTTCCTGCAAGCGCGCAAATTGAATCTGCTGTACGTCAGCAGCGGCGCCGATGCCCAGGTCTGGCGCTTGTACAACACGACGCCCATGGCCGACGACTTTCCGCATGAGATGCTTGATCGTCTGGAAACCCTCAAGTGCGACAACAACGGTGCCCTGAAAGAGATCTGGCTGACCCACAACTGGCAAGGGCACTCGCAGCTGTACATCTTCATTCGTCTGGATGAGCGCGACCTCGATTCTGGCTGGCTCGGTCTGGAGATGGATGACCGCGAAGTCTCCAATGCGCTGAGCGACCACAGCGCCGGCGAGTTCACCATGTTCAATTCTCAGGGCATGCCGTTATTCAGCAACAGCCACAAGCCGCCGCCCGGGCAGAATCTGCCGCTGCTGCGTCAGCAGGATTTCTTCGGTTTCGTCGGCGACGGCTGGCTGCCCGAGCAACTGGTATTGCGCAAACAGCTCAAGTCGTCGGACTGGCAACTGACCTACTCCATCGACTTACTCGCCGTGCTGTGGGCCTTGTGGCCGCAGTTGCTCGGTGCGCTGGCGTTCTGTCTGGCGAGCATCAGCCTGGTGTGGCTGCTGATCCGTCGTCTGGAACATCGTTTCATCACGCCGACCCTGCAGCGGATTCAGGCCCTGGTCGAAAGCGAGCTGTTCAGCCGCGACGTGATACAGACCGCGCCCGTGGCGCTCTGCGTATTGCGGCGCAGCGATGCTCGAGTGGTGCTGGAAAACACCCTCGCCCGGCACTGGCTGGGCGAATGCGGCCAGCAACTCGGGCCTGGCTGGATCCGCGCTGCGTTTGCGGATAAATCGCCGTGCCTCACCGATTATTTCGAAACCGCCGACGGTCGCCACCTGTACCTGAGCTGCGCGCCGACCCGCTACAAGGGCGAAGACGTGTTACTTTGCGCCTTCAGCGACATCAGCGCGCGCCGGCAGATCGAAGCAGCGCTGGAACGGGCGCGCCAGTCGGCCGATGCCGCCAACGAAGCGAAGACCCTGTTTCTGGCGACCATGAGCCACGAAATCCGCACACCGCTGTATGGCGTGCTCGGCACTCTCGAACTGCTCGCTCGCACTCAGCTCGATACTCAGCAGAAAAGCTACTTGCGGGCGATCGAAGGCTCGTCCGCGACCCTGCTGCAATTGATCTGCGACGTGCTCGACGTGTCGAAAATCGAGGCCGGGCAACTGGCGCTGGAACTCAGTGACTTTTCCATCGTCGCCCTGGCCCAAGAGGTTGTGCAGGGCTACGCGGCAGCGGCGCAGAGCAAAGGTTTGCAGCTGTATGCCTGCTTCGATCCGCAACTGCCCGACAGCCTGATTGGCGACATCAGTCGTGTCCGGCAGATTCTCAACAATCTGCTGAGCAATGCGGTCAAGTTCACCGATTCCGGACGCGTGGTGCTGCGGGTCAACGTGCTGTCTCGCGAAGGCGAGCGCGTCTGCGTGCAATGGCAGGTATCGGACACCGGGCGCGGCATTGCCCACGATGATCAGGCGTTTATTTTCGAGCCGTTCTACCAGACCCAAGGCAACAGCCACGTCATTGCGGGTACCGGGCTGGGCCTGCCGATCTGTCTGCGGCTGACGAATTTGATGAACGGCACCCTGCGGATGGTCAGCGAACCGGGGCTGGGCAGCAGTTTTTCCCTGACCTTGCCGCTTGAGCAGCGCTCGGGCAACACGCCGCCTGACACACAACCGAAACTGGCGGGGGACATCATTTACGTGGTGTCGCCAGTACGCGAACTGGCCGACAGCCTCGCTGGCTGGCTGCGCCGCTGGGGCGCCCGCCCGCACGTCGGCGCGCCGGCCAGTCAAGTACCTGCCGACGGCGGCGTATTGCTTGAGCTATACCCGGCGCCGATGGACCAGCGCAGCGAACTGCGCTGGTCAGGGCCACGTGTGCTGGCCAGCGGCGCGGGTGCCTGTGAGCCGCAATCCACAGTCGACGGCTGGATAGCGAATCTGAACGATCTGGCCGCAATCCGCCAGGCCGTGCGCCAGGCTCAGGGCGGCGCCGTTATCGAGCATCAGCAGACACAGACCCAGGCGTTGGCGCCGCTGCACCTGCACATCCTCGTCGCTGAAGACAACGCGATCAACCAGTTGATTCTGCGCGACCAGCTGCAAGAACTCGGCTGCACGGTGGCGCTGGCCAGCGATGGCGAAGAGGCCTTGTCGCTATGGCAGGCCAACACCTTTGATGTCGTGCTCAGCGACGTCAACATGCCGCGCCTCAACGGTTATGAACTGGCCAAGGCCCTGCGCAGACTGGGCTGCACCACGCCGATCATCGGCGCCACCGCCAACGCCCTGCGCGGCGAAGAGGCGCTGTGTCTGGCCGCCGGCATGAATCACTGCCTGATCAAACCTTTTACGCTAAGAGCCTTGTCGATCGTCCTGGCTCCCTACCAACGAGTCGCCCATGAAGTCCCCTAGCCTGCTGATTGTCGAAGATCACCCGTTCCAGCATCTGTACTTGCAGAACCTGTTCAACGAGCTGGGCGTCTTCGATCTGGAGTTTGCCAGGGACGGCGAAGAAGCCTTGCGGCGCCTGAAAAACCGCGAGTTCGACCTGGTGCTCACCGACCTGCTGATGCCAGGCATGGACGGCGTGCAGTTCATTCAGGGCCTGGCCGCGCAGTCCTCCCGCCCGGCACTGGCGATCATGAGTGCCGCCTCACGGCGCATGCTGATGGGCGCGAGCCTGGTGGCGAGCAATCTGCAGGTCAAAGTTATCGGGCTGATTTCCAAACCGGTCAACAGCGCCGCCCTGCGTTGCCTGATCGACCAGTTGCAGGCGCTGCGTCAGGACGTGCCGATCGCCGCGCAGGCTGGCATCGACCGCCAGAGCCTTGTACGGGCGTTGGATAACGGTGAGCTGCAGGCCTGGTTTCAACCAAAGAAGGCGCTGGATAATGGTCGCATCGTCGCCGCCGAAGCACTGGTGCGCTGGGCTCACCCGGAACACGGCACATTGTTGCCCGGCGCATTTCTACCGGCGCTGATCGCCTGCGATCTCGAAGAGCACCTGCTCTGGCGGGTACTGGAACAGGCAATGGCCGCCCAAGCGGTATGGCGCCAGCAGGGCTATGACATTCCGGTGTCGATCAACCTGCCGACGCACCTGCTCAACAGTCACGACCTGCCGGATCGCATTCTCGCTTTTGTCCTGCAACACAACGGGCTGCCGGCGCGGATCTGTTTCGAGTTGATGGAGTGCTCGGTGCCCGATGACATCAGCAATTTCTACGCCGGTGCCTGCCGCTTGCGAATCAAGGGTTTCGGCCTGTCACAGGATGATTTCGGCAAGGGCTACAGTTCCTACATGAACCTGGTCTCAGCCCCTTTCACCGAACTGAAAATCGATCGCGCGCTGGTGCAGGGTTGCAACCGCAACGCCGAACTGGCGCAGGCGCTGACCAGCATTGTCACCCTTGGCCGGCAACTGGGTCTGACGGTGGTCGCCGAAGGCGTAGAAACCGCGCAGGAACTTGCTCTGTTGCGTAAAATCGACTGCACTCAGGTCCAGGGTTTCCTGATCTCCCACGCCGTGTCTTCGGAGCAGTTCCAGCAGTTGCTCTGTCATGACGGACCGGCGAATGTCTGGTGATCCGCAGCACGCGGTGGACGACCGCCACTTGCCATCGAGGTCAGCCGTGTTCAAACGCTTATCCACTTTTATCGACCGAGCGTATTGATGCCGCACGCCAATGCCCTGCTGGAAAAACTTGCCAACAGCTCGCAGCGCCTGAACAAGGGCTTGCTGATCCTCGGCGCGCTTGCGCTGCTGTTGCTGGGTATCAGTTATCTGGGCGTGCAGCGCATGGTGGAAGAACAGCGCGATACTCTGCAGTTTCACTTCGCCCGCCTGATGGAAAACATTCGTGAGCAGGAGGCCTTTCTCGGTGACATCTCACGGGCCGGCGCCAGCGGTGATTACTTGCCGGTTACCGTGGCGTCGCCGGTGGTGCAAAAACTGTTGCCCGATGAAGGCCCGAACATTTATCAAGGCCGCGGGTTGCCGTTTTCGTTACCGTTCAGCGTGAAGATTGATCCGCAGCGAATTGCCCCCGACCAATATCCCAAGGTGTTTGCGCTGGGCAGCTATCTGGCGGCGTATTACAGCGCCTTCTGGGCGGCATCGCATTACCAGTCGCCGCAGGTGATCCTGCTCAACGGCCCCGATAATTTCGACATCGCCGTGCCTGCCACCGGCCGTTTGCGCGGCGCCGGGCCAACGCAGGTAGGCCGGTTCGTCGAGCTCATGACCCAAATGAACATGCAGCGCCACTCACAGACTTCAGAGCAAGTGCACTGGGCGCCCTACCCGTTCGAGCAGGACAACGATGGCACCCCGAGCCTGCTGGCCTACGTGCGGATGAACCTGAGCAAACCGACGCTGAGGATTGAGGGGGCGAACACCTGGGTGGTGCTCGGCTCGCTGTTAAAACTGTCGCAGGTCAACAATATCGAGCGTTTGATGGAGTGGTCGATCTACGACAATTTCACTCTGATCACGCCCAACGGCACGGTGTTGATCGGTGCGCTCAAGCCAAATCAAATGCTCGATGACGGCGCGAATCTGACCCGCGACGGCCTGGTGTTCAAGCTGACCAGCGCCGGCGACCAACGATGGACGGCGATCTATGTAATCAGCGTGCGGAGTTTTCTCGATTACGCGCTGTGGCCACTGCTGTGCCTGCTGGCTCTGGTGCTGGCCCTGCTTGGCAGTGGCCGCGCGCTCAATCGCTGGTACACCGACCGCGTTATCCTCCCCGCGCAAAGTGCCCACGCTAGCATCGCCGAAAGCGAAGCCTTCAGCCGTGCGGTCATCGACACCGCGCCGACCGGCCTGTGCGTGATTAGCCGCCGCAATCATCAGGTGTTGCTGGAAAACCAGCTCGCCCAGCAATGGCACGACACTGGCGAACTGATCAGCCTGCTTGACCAGCAGGCGGCGACTGGCCATGGCCATGCCGAACTGGAGATAGACAGCCGGCATTTGCATGTTGCCTTCGTCGCCACCCGTTATCAGGGCCAGGACGCCTGGCTGTGTGCGCTGCACGACGTCACCCGCCATGTTGAAGACTCGGCGGCGCTGGAAGTCGCGCGTCAGGCCGCCGACTCGGCGAATCAGGCGAAGAGCCGTTTTCTGGCGACCATGAGTCATGAAATCCGCACGCCGCTGTATGGCGTGCTCGGCACTCTGGAGCTGCTTGGCCTGACCGCGCTCGCCCCGCGCCAACAGGATTATCTGGAAACCATTCAGCGCTCGTCGGCCAGTCTGTTCAAGCTGATCAGCGATGTGCTGGATGTGTCGAAGATCGAGGCCGGGCAGATGAACCTCGAGCTTCAGCCATTCTGCCCGCTAGAGCTGACCGAAGACGTAGTGCGCAGCTACGGAGCGTTTGCCCGCGGCAAAGGGTTGCAATTGTATGCCTGCATCGATGCAGCACTGCCGGATCACCTGCTCGGTGATGCGCAGCGCATACGCCAGATCCTCAACAACCTGCTGAGCAACGCGATCAAGTTCACCGACAACGGCCGTGTGGTCGTGCGTGTTCGCGTGCTGCAAAACTCAGGCGGTCACGCCCGGGTGCAGTGGCAGGTCAGCGACTCGGGCGTGGGCATTTCCCAGGCGCAGCAACAGCAATTGTTCGACCCTTTCTATCAAGTCAACGAGGCCGACAGTCATGCCGGCGCGGGTCTCGGTCTGGCCATTTGCAAATGGCTGTGCGAGTTGATGCACGGCCAGTTGAACGTGGTCAGTGAACCGGGACTGGGCAGCTGCTTCAACTTGCAACTGATGCTCGAATGCGCCTCGGGCAGCCTCGCCGATTGCCCGGCGTTCGGCGCCGACAGCCCCGCTGTCTACGTGCGTGCGCCAGTCGCTGAACTGGCGCAACATCTGATGGCGTGGCTCAACCGCTTTGGCCTCGACTGTCGACTGGTGACCAACGAGCTGCCGCCTCCTTCGGCGCTGCTGATCGATCTTGCACCACTGGCCAGCGCTACAGCTTTCGCTGGCCAGCGAATCGTCGCAATTGCCGCTGGCCCCAACCCGGCGCAGGTGAGCGGCAATGGTTGGCAGGTCGATGCCGACGACGTGCGCGCGATCGGCTGGGCGATTGCCCTCGCCGTGCACGGCGCCGGTCAGCAGCGCCCGCCGTCACGGCAGGCAAGCACCCGAGCGCTGAACCTACGTGTGCTGGTGGCCGAGGACAATGCGATCAACGCAGCAATCATCAAGGAACAACTGGAGGCGCTGGGCTGCTCGGTAGTCGTCGCGGCCGATGGCGAACAGGCTTTGGCGCACTGGGCACCGGGGCGCTTCGATTTGCTGCTGACCGACGTCAACATGCCGGTCATGAACGGCTATCAACTGGCCGCAGCACTGCGAGAGCAGGATGCGACGCTGCCGATCATCGGCGTCACCGCCAATGCCCTGCGCGAAGAAGGCGAGCGCTGCGCCGCCGTCGGCATGAACGCGTGGATGGTCAAACCGTTGAACCTGGCGACGCTGCGTGCGCAACTGCAAAGCCATTGCCAGACCACCATCGCACCGATTGCCGATGCTCCCCCGACGCTATCGCCGAAAATGCGCGAGCTGTTTGTCGTGACCCTGCGCCGCGACATTCAGAGCACCCTCAGCGCGCTGGACGCGGCCAACGCCGACAGCGTCGCGCAGCAACTGCACAGCATGGCCGGGGCACTGGGCGCGGTGCAAGTCGCGACACTGGCCAGCGCATTTGTCGAACTGGAATGTCGCCTGACCGGCATGGCCATCACCCCGGCGCTGGCCGTGGAGGTGCGTCAACAACTGGCGCACCTGAGCGACCTGCTCGACGCCCTTGAATAATTTCACTCTGGATAAAGCACCCATGGAAACCTTCAACGTTGTCATCGCCGATGATCACCCTATCGTCCTGCTGGGGGTGCGGGAACTTGTCGAGCGTGACCGCCGCTTCAGCGTAGTGGGCGAAGCCGTTTGCCCCGATGAGCTGATCGACTTGCTGACGACCCGGCCGGTAGACCTGTTGATCACCGATTTCAACATGCCCGGTGACTCGCGCTACGGTGACGGGCTGAAACTGGTGGAATACGTGACCCGGCATTTCCCTCAGGTGCGGGTGCTGGTTCTGACCATGATTTCCAACCCGTTGATCCTGACCCGTCTGCAGGAACTCGGTGTACTGTCGGTGATTCAGAAAAACCAGTTGCACGTTGAAATAGAAGTGGCGCTCAAAGCCATTGCCAAAGGCAATACGGTTCGCAGCAAACAACCCGCACCCACTTCGGTGCTGGAAAATAGCGCTGACCTCGATGAACGTTTTGCTCGTCTGTCGCCCAAGGAACATGAAATCCTGCGCTTGTTTGTGCAAGGACAAGGCGTCAATGAAATAGCCCGGGGACTTAACCGAAGTGCCAAGACAATCAGTACGCAGAAAGTTTCCGCCATGCGCAAACTTGAAGTAAGCAGCGATCAGGAGTTACTGGCTTATTGTATCGAGCGCAACTTGTTCAACTAGACAATTGCGCACTTCAGCATGACTTTCCGCGCATCTAGGAATCGTCTGATGTTCCAGCGCAAGTACGCGATTTATTGTGTTGCTTTAACCCCACCAATGGAAAAGCAACATGAAAAAGCTGTCTCGCACGCTTCTCGCCCTGTCGATCTTCGCTGCCGGTAATGTTCTGGCGGCCGATCCTGTTTCGCCAACCAAGGCTGGCAGCGGCACCATCAATTTCACCGGCACCATCAACAACGATGCCTGCTCGGTCGAAGGCGCCGGCAAGGACAAGACCATCTCGGTCAACATGGGCGAAGTGTCGATCAAGGACATGGGCACCGCCACCGCGCCGAAAGGCAACGGCACCCTGAGCGTCGAAAACTTCGACATGAAGATCAACTGCAATGCCGGGACCAAGGTGGCCATGATCTTCGAACCGACCAAGGGCGCAGGTTCGGGAATCGAAACCGGAACCAAGGTCTTGAAACTGATCGATGGCCTGGGCTCGGCGAAAGGCATCGGTATTGCCCTGCTTGATTCCAACGGCGCCGTGATCGACCTGACTTCGCCAACCACTGCGCGGATTGAAAACACTCTGCAGGACAGCAACACCACGCTGAAATTTTCGGCCGCCTACGTGACCACCGTCGATCCGAAACTGGCGGTTGCCGGTCGCGGCGATGCGACCCTGCCGTTCACCCTGCAATACGAATAATCGCGCGATTCATCGAGCCAGTGCAGGGCGCAACGGCCCTGCACTTCCCTTCACTTTGCGCGGTAATTGTTCATGTTCTTACGGCATTTCTTATCCCTGTGCGTCGGCCTCCTGGGCCTGTTCGCCGTTAATCAGGCCATGGCCGGTATTTCGTTGAGCAGCACCCGGCTGATTTTCGATGGCAAGCATAAAGAAGCCAGCATCACCGTGCGCAATAGCGGTGCAGACGTATTGGTTCAGTCCTGGATCGACACAGACAGCGACGAAGCAGGTTCAGCGCCCTTCGCCGTCACCCCGCCTCTGGTGCGGGTCAGCGGCGATCAACAGCAGATTCTGCGGGTTATCTACGAAGGCACCGGTATGCCGAGCGACCGCGAGTCGGTGGTGTGGCTGAATGTGCAGGAAATCCCCAAATCGGCGAAAACCGCGAACACCCTGCAACTGGCGGTACGTCAGCGGATCAAGGTGTTCTTTCGCCCCGCCGGTTTGCCAAACAATGCCTATCAAGCGCCAACCGAGCTGCGCTGGCGACAGATCGAGCGCGCCGGCAAGAGCATGCTGGTGGTGAACAATCCAGGCCTCTATCACGTATCGATTGCCGACATAACGATGCAAGCGGGCGCCAGCAGGGAGAAGCCATTCGAATCGATGATGATTGCGCCCGGCGAACAAAAAGAATTCGCGCTCAAACAAACTCACGTGGCCAGTTCTGCGCGACTGTCATTCAGCAGCATCAACGACTACGGCGCTCGGGACCGTTATGTCGCGCAACTTTCCGGTAGCGCCGAAGTTAGCGCCAGCCTAGATAAAGAATCGCCATAACTCGCGTGCCGCTTTATCAGCCGCACTTTCACTGTATTTCTCTTCGCTCCGTTAGTTCGTATCGGAGGTGATATAGGGTTCCTGCATGTTTTTTTTAAAGCGCGATGGATTGGCGCCGTTGTCGGTTGCACTGGTCGTCAGCACAACTTGCCTGGCCGACGGCGAAGAACAATTCAATACATCGTTTCTGCAAGGCGCGACGTCTGCCATCGATCTGCAGACCCTGCTCGCCGGCAGCCAGGTTCTCCCCGGCACTTATCGGGTCGACCTGTATGGCAATGACACCTTGGTCGGCCGTCGCGATATCGATTTTCGCCTCCAGCCCGACAGCCACAAGGTCGAAGCCTGCCTGACGCTGGACATGCTCAAGCAACTGGGTGTGGATCTTGGCAAGCTGCAGGCCAGCGGCAAACTCGACGACGCCGCCGACACCTGCCTTGATCTGCCCGCGCTGATCGATCAGGCCACCGTGCGCTATGACGTGCCGCGCCTGCGTTTGCTGGTCAGCGTGCCGCAAAGCGCCATGGAGCGTGGCCGCCGTGGTTATGTCGATCCAGCGCTGTGGGACGAAGGCGTACCCGCAGCGTTCATCAACTATCAGGTGAGCAGCAACCGCAACAGCACCGACGCTGATACCACGTTTGCCAATAACGTCGGCCTGCGCAACGGCATCAACCTCGGCGGCTGGCGCTTGCGCAACGAGTCCAATTTCAACAGCAGCACTGGACGGCCAAGCACGTTCAAGAGCAATCGCAGCTATCTGCAGCACGACGTCACAGCGCTGAAGGGCCAGTTCAGTGCCGGCGATATCTTCTCCGACGCCGACCTGTTCGACAGCGTGCGCTATCGCGGCCTGAAACTGGCCTCCGACGATGGCATGCGTGCCGATAGCGAGCGCGGCTATGCGCCGGTGATTCGCGGTATCGCGCAATCAAGCGCTACCGTGGAGATTCGCCAGAACAATTACATTCTGTACACCGCCAACGTGCCGCCGGGGCCGTTCGAAATCAGCGACATCTATCCCAGCGGCTCCAACGGCGATCTGGAAATCACTGTAATCGAAGCCGACGGTCGGCGCCGGGTGACGGTGCAGGCGTTTTCCAGCCTGCCGATCATGGTTCGCGAAGGGCAACTCAAGTACAGCATCTCGGCGGGCCGCTACAACAGCAATAGCGATGATCAGCAATCGCCGGAGTTCGTCAGCAGCACGGTGGCCTACGGGGTCAGCAGCAACTTGTCGGCGATCGTGGGCACCCAGGCCAGCGAAGATTTCCAGGCGTTTTCCGTTGGCGCCGGGCGCAACACCGCGATCGGTGCGATCTCGCTGGACCTGACCCACTCCAGCAGCCGCACCTTTGGCCAGACCGTCAAGGGCAACAGCCTGCGCGCGTTGTATGCCAAGACGTTCACCGGCACCGACACCAACTTCACCCTCGCCGCTTACCGCTATTCGACCGAGGGCTATCGAACCTTCAGCGAACATGTCGAGGAACTGAGCAGCGAGGGCCAGAGGCGCACCGGTAATTCGAAAACCCGCACCGACCTGACCGTCAACCAGAGCCTGGGGCGCAACCAGCAGTTCGGTAGCATCTACCTTAACGCCAGCGACCAGCGTTATTGGGGGCGCGGCGGTTCGCAGAGCCTGTCTGCCGGCTACAGCAATTATTGGGGAGAGGTCAGCTACAACCTTAGCGCGACTTACACCAAGGATGTCGGCAACTATGGGCCGGCCAACAACGACACTTTGTTCAACCTCTCAGTGTCGTTTCCGCTGGGCTCGAAACCCCGGGCGCCGAGGGCATTCGTTTCTGCCAGTTCGCAGAAGGGCAACAGCAGCACGCAGGTCGGTATCAATGGCTATCTGTCCGAAGACAGCGACACCTATTACTCGGTACAGGGCAGCAACAGTCGCACTGGCGGCAGTACGGGTTCGGCCAACCTCAGCACGCGAACCTCAATGATGGACATCAGTGCCGGTTACAGCCAGGGCCATGGCTACAACTCGCAGAATCTCAACGTCGCCGGTTCGATTGTCGGGCACGCGGGCGGCATCAACCTCGGGCAGACCGTCGGTGAGACGTTCGCGCTGGCACAGGTCGAGGGCGTTGAAGGCGTGAAGATCGCCAGCTTCTCCGGGGCGAAAACCGCTGGCAACGGTTATGCGGTGGTGTCCAACGCGCAGCCGTATCGGGTCAACTGGATCAGCCTCGACACCCGAGATCTGGGCGGTGATTTCGAAATTGAAAACGCCACCCAGCAAGTGGTACCGCGCCGTGGTGCCGTGGTGCTGGCGCGCTATGCCAGCAAGACCGGGCGTCGGGTGCAATTCGCCCTGTTCGATGCGCAGCACCAGCCAATCCCGTTTGGGGCGACGCTGGAAGACGCCGCCGGCAAGCAACTGGCGATCTCCGACCCAAGCGGCAAGGCACTGGCGCTGGTCGCGGATGATGCCGGCACCCTGACCATCAACTGGCAAGGCCAGCGCTGCGAGGCATCGTATGCACTGCCCGAGCGGGACAAGGCGCTGAATTACGAGCGCGCATCCTTGGTATGTCGCCCGCATCAAAACTAGGAGCGAGATTGCTCGCGAAGTGCTGTCAGCCGCACCCTCTCTGCTGGCTGCAAAGCCTGTAAGCGCTTCGTATATCATTTAACGATACCGAAACGCCATCATGCGCAAGAAGTTGCGCAGTACTGCGAAGAATGCGAAAAATGCAAGGCAGGTGCCTGTGCCATCTGATCGACTGACATCCAGGACTGGCTGACACAACAGCCGTTGCAGACTGGAGAGCGCCTGTACCTGATCGTCAGCGCAGCAAGCGATGCCGACGCGCTGAAAACCCTGTACCTGACCGAACCCACCACCCAGCTCCTGCCGATCTGGGGCGGCACGCCCTACTCCAGCTGGCAACCGGTGATGCCCTACGTCACCGAACTCAAACCGAACTCTGCATTCCTGCCGTGGATCGCTGAAACCGCCGCCCTCGACTGGGGCTGGCTGGCCATATCACGCGCCGAACCGAACGACGTGTTCGGGCACCTGCGCAGCCTTACACAGGTGAAGATGCCGGACGGGACCGAGGTGTTTTTCCGCTTCTGGGATGGGCGGCATATCTACCCGATTCTGAAGGGGCTTGGGAAGAAGGCTGGGGAAGTAATGCCGGTGTTTGAGCGGTATCTGATTAATGGGCAGACGCTGGAGGTTGGGACGCAGGTGTTGCCGAAGGTGAAGGATTGGCCGTGGTGGGAGGTGCCGAAGGACTTGCTGGATGGCTTAGCCAAGGAGAGCCCGACGACACTAATCAGCAACCTGATGCAGTGGCTGGAAGAAGATCGCCCGGATATTTACAACGCTTGGCTGAGAACAACCTGAAGCTGAAAGTCAGCCGTTTCGTGTGCCGCCCGGATGCGCCGAAAAACCTTAAAGAAGCACTGTTAAACCACCTGATTCTGGAGCAAGGCTGATGGATCGCCTTGCCACTATCGAAACTAAATTGGACTCCTTCAAAAACAACCTCAAGCTGTACCGCGAGGAAACCAAGAGCTGGTACGCACAGCTTGCTGACAAAGCTAGCCGAGCAGCTGACATGCCCGCCCTGCTTGGTATGGAGCGCGTGATCAAGGCCGGTGACTCCAGCAAGTCTGTCAGCATGAATGATGGAGATTTTTCATACGTCGCCAAGTGCCCGCTTGTAGGGCCGCTGCTGATTGAGAGCAAATTCGAAACGGTTTTCGACATTCCCATCGGCGATATCAAGGTCGATATCATTGCCGTGGATGGAGGCGCCACGTCGACGATTACCTTGGATAAACAGGGTAAAGGCAGTTTTCAGGGACTGCCTGGAAAATCCTACAAGATCCACGTCCACGATCAGGTGCCGCCTGCGCAGATCGACACTCTGTTCAAATCCTAGCGCCCTGATGACGCCTCGAAACAATCGAAGAATCCTGACGACAAAAGTGCGGCGCCGGCCCAAGACACTTGCACCAACGGCTGTCCGGTCTCGATGGTTACGGGCGAAGAATTGCTGACTCTTACCGATGGTCAACTCGATGGTCTGCTGCCGTTTGTGTGGACGCGCCTCTATCGCACCAGTGCGGTCGAGATCGACAGCCGCCTTGGGTTTGGTTGGAGTCACGCTCTTTCGCATCGACTGGATCAGGATGATGAAGGCGTCCTGTGGACAGATAACGAAAACCTAACCACTCGTTTTCCCATGCCGACGCAACAACGCCCCACCATTATCAACAGCCTGTCGAAAGCGGCCATCTACCTGGGATCGCCACCAGGCGAACTCATCCTGACGCAGGCCGGGCAAAATGCGCGCTTTTATCAATTCCGTGCGGGCCGCTTGATCACCATCAGTGACGCGTACGACAACCAGTTACAGCTGAGTTACGACTTCGCTGCCCGCATCCAGCGCATCGACAACAATGCCGGACGCTCCCTTTTAGTCCGCCACGAAGACCGTCATATCGTTGCCGTGGATTATCAGCAGCGTCGTGCTGAGTACACGGATCAGGGTCAACGACAGGATAGCTGCCACTAATGACGGGCAGCTACCGGCCAGAAGCGGACATTCACAATGCGGTCGCTACCGGCCAATCACGAACAGTCACCGGCGCACAACCAGTACTGAGGAAACGAGCTTGGCTCTCCTCTAATACATTCAGACTTATGCCATTTACTTCGACAATTTGCTTGGCCGAGTGATATTCCCTTGCACAACAATAGTGATCACCGATACGTCGGCGGGTGGCTGGGACTTTAGAATTGCGATGCCTTCTCCGGCAGGCCATGGAGCGGCAGTTTTTGTTCTGCAGTCGAGCACGCAGAGCACAGCAACACGTTTCTCCTTGGATACTGCATAACTTGCGGTTTGCTCAACATAGGCTTGGCAGTCCTCTATCACCTTGACTCCAGCTGGTAGGGACTTTAACTCGATAACGATACCGCGATAGCTGAGATCTGTGATCCCGCCTGAAGCTTTGGGATGTTCGTCAAGATCAGAGCCAATTTGAGGGTTGCGCCGAAGCTCCTTGCGAATCGCATCCTGAAACTGCGCCTCTGACCAAACACCATCGAATTCAGCGTCCTGGATGGCACGCCCCGCCACACCTCCTAAAACCTTGAGCACCTCAAGCACATCACTAAGTTCGATGCTGTTTACTAGACCATTTCGACGCAGAAAGTCCCGAATGCTCAGAATTTTCTCGTCAACTTTCGGATAGCCAGTGATGGGATTTGACCGGATATCAAGACCTTCGATGAGAAGCGTTCGGTGCCCTACGATAGCTACTGGCTGCTCTGAACTAACTGGCTCGAATGCAGCTGAGTACTTGAACTCGTAGGGCCGTGCATTCATCCCTTGCGCAAGCTGCAGGGCAGCGCGCCCCCGCTGGAAAAGTGTGTACGGTGGTTCGCCCGCAGGTTTGTCGAACACGAACTCTGAGAGGTCGTAGCTGGTACGCAGCTCCGTTGAAATAGGGGACAGTCTCAGCGTTAGTGCAGATTCGGGCCAGCGTGATACACGTACTTCTATTTCAAGGTCATGAAGCACTAATGGTGTCAGGTGGTGAATACTTCCAGCGGCCTGCCCATCAATTTGGAACTTAAGGAAAGCCACCGACAGCTCCGTGGGGAGAGGAGGACGCGTTTGCTCGTCAACGAACTGGGGCATGCTCCGAGCCCCTTTGGAAAAAGCGCCCACAGGCAAAGGTACCAAGGCGATTGCTGCACAGAGGTCTTCGAAATCGGAAAGTGACCCTACACGCGGGAGAGACTCAGCGGCTTTAACGAGCGATTGAGCAGCGGCTTGCTCGCCATATTCATTCTGCCACATGCGATATCGCTCGAAGGCGCTTCGTAAAAAACGCTCCACTCCGTCACTGGCAGCGAGCACACCTTCCCTCCATTCAGCAAGACTGGCGACAAGCCGCAGTAGGCCAGCCAAGGCGCTGTAGGTAGTTCCGTTTATCGCTCGTCCATACCGAAGTGAAGCTTCGTCCAGCTCTGCACTGATAGCTCTGAGAACCTCTGGCTCGACTGTCTTTCCAGCCCCCAACGACCTCAGTACTTCAACTGCCCGAATCCGGCTGTAGAAAGCTTGGGAGAGAATTACGTCTGCTTGCATATTGTTTTTCATCCTCCTTGAGGGTTTCTTCAAGTTGAAGCCATTCCATTTGCAGGGCTTCCTGGCGGGGGGGATCATTTGCAGCGACTGCAGCCTCAAATTGCACGGCAATCACATGAAGTCTCCGATGCCACTTGAGGCGTCTTTCCGGCGCCGTATCTGGAACAGCCTCCCAAGAGGCTTGCATTGCCGCAACAGCTTGGGGCCAAGCACCAACGCGCGACAGCAGCTCCACTACTGCCCCAACGAGCATAAAGCGTCCAGCTCGTCGCTCAATCAATTCGACTAAGTCGTCCGCCCGCTGCAGAGCTACCGCTTCTGGAATTAGATGCACGAGGCTGCTGGCTTCCTCTTCACCGTGCTCGCTCAGTTCTAGATCATCGAGCGTGTGAATCACTAAGTCAGCAAAGTTTGAGGAAGCAGCGAGCGCTTTCCCCATTCGTGAGAGGTCACGGACGTGAAGATTGGCAGGTGCTGTCATCAAGAACTTGATGAAGAGACTGCCAAGACCGTACTGAAGCTGTTCAGAGGATGCGAACCGAGATACGTGTAAGCGAATGCACCGTATCAGAAAGTTGTGCTCATCCTTTTTGCCATTGTAGTAGGGGATGAGCTGCAACAGAGCCTCCCCAGCACGTCGTTCTAGATGCTCTGGTAGATCGATGCTGGAAAGAGCGCTTACGGCCGCCTTGTGTACCATTACATACGGATCCAGCAACAATAGTACAAACGCTTCTAGTACAAGCTCAGGGAGATCGGAAATACGAGCTTTGCCTAGTTCTCCTAAAGCTTCACCTGCAGCCGCACGTTTACGAACTGAGACTCCGACCAGCGATGAATAGAGGGGAGGTAGAACAACATTTAGTGTGGAGGGGCTATCGATTAGGCATGGAGTGGCTTTGATAATTGTGGAGCTCAGTCCATCGCTTTGTTCATCGATACTGTTGAGAAATTCTACGTAAGACATAACGAGCCGTTCACTTCCCTTCGCGGCTCTGGCAGCTATCAGCGCACATAAGTCGCGGAGTTGGTAGAAGGTGGTTACTGAGTTCTGGGCCTCAAGGTACTCGTTGAAGTTGGCTGCTGGCGTGGCGATTCGCTCCGCTTCAAAAGCCTCAATGCGAGCATCTAAAACAGCCGCTGTGCCGAGTAAAGCATCAATGTTCTGCTTTCCAGCTGCGACGATTTCATCTGGCTCGTTTCTGAACACTTGAACAACGAGGCGCAGAACCTTTTGATTTGTAGACGTTCCTGCGAGCTTAAGAAGCCGCCTCAGCACCACCACATACGCGGCAACGTCAGAGGACGTCATTGCACCTCTATAGTCCTCAACGAGTCGTATTGAGTGCCGCGAAAGCTCTTCATATATCTGGGTTAAGCGCTCCTCGCCTTCAGAAGATGCGCTATCGAAAAACTCAGAGATTAATGCATCGGTATTTTCAGGCGCAGCAAGGAGGGCTTCTACGACGATACGCCTTAGGTCGCCGCACACCATTCCAAGCTCTCGATCAGAAGGATCCTTTTCAAATAACAAGTGCGCACGGGCGAGCTTTGAAATCGTTGTCCTAGCAAAGCTGGGAAGCAGTCCAGCATCATCTCTGAACAGGACGTGCAAAGCGGCTACACCCAAACGAACTGGATAGGACTGCTTCGAGTCGAGTAGGCGCTGGATTGCATTGCGGACTAACTCCGGCCAAAGTTTGTAAATTTTTTTTAGCGGTTCTGGCTTTGAGATCGGCTCATCTATAGCAAGCTGTGCTTGAGGAAGCCGGGCAAGAGCTATCAGTGCCGGTACAGCGCTCTCTACCTTCGCTGGTGCCACCGTCCCTGGGTACGCAAGGACGATATCCGCGGCGACCTCGATAGCATCGTGCTTTGCAAGGCAGTCGAATGCCGTTTCGGAAAGGCGAGCCTTGTCTGCACTGACTAGACGTAGAATCGAAAGTGCTTGCTCCTTAAAATTCATTTTGTCGGAGGTGGCAAGCTCGAAGAAGTACTCAATAATCGGAGCGATGAAGACTTCCGGAGCGAGCTTAGCTGTCTCGACGATGCGGGTCTTCACCTCATCCGATGAGCAGGCATCAAGTGTGTCGAGGTCGTCGAGAAGAGAGCAACAGGCAGCGCTCTGCCCCACTCGGAGAGCAGCCCTCTGCGCAACCCTCCCTTGATGGGCCTTTGCAGCTTGGGCTTGAGCTTTCTTTTGGGCCTCCCTTTGTCTTTCTAGAGCCCGATCTCGCTCATCAACTAGCGCCAGCAAACTGGGCATTCGAACGGCCACGCGCTTATCGCAATGAGCGCAATTCCGGTCATAGAAATCAACAGCAATGGGTTCGAGAAACCAACCTGCCATTCCAGATGCTGGCGCGTGGTCACAGTGCACGCCAAGCATTCCGAGCGGAAGCCCGGTTACTTGCGCAATCAAACCGACCCCGCCGCGGTTGACGACACGAGCGTGGGAGCAGTAGTTGTGCACAAGCTTCAGAACTTCATTGTTGCGAAGGCCTGTTCGGATCGCTTCTTCGTACTCGTCTTCGTTCATGTTCAGACGTATCCCACCTTGGGTGGATGTGTATAGGCAAGTAAATCTGCCACTGCCGCTATCAATAATGCTGGATTTCTCCGTGCAGTGTTAGTGGGACAGAATGGGCAGCGTGCGCCTGTAGTGGGGATGGCAAATTGGCTCAGAGACTGTGCACCAAGGGTGCCAGGTTAATAAACCTAGCTAACAACATTATATGTTGCGTGCTGACGGCTCTCTTTTTCATGTGGTCGAGCCTATTGTTCAAGGCCCTTGAGGATTTCCCACCAAGTCCAAGTTAATTTTTCCTAGGTTTTTAGGCGCCTCAAAAACCCCAAAATCGAGCCTAGGTAAACGACCGCTTTTGGCCGAAAGCAGACGGCCAAATAACCAGCTTCTTGGCGTCGTTGTCACGGGACAGGTCCACAGATACTTTTAGCATTCACTCAATGCAAATCCGAAGTCGTCACTGGACACTTGAGCGGCTTCGTTGAGCCGCTGGCGCAGCGCAGCCGTTAGCTGCCTCTCTACTTCCCATGGATCAGATAGAGCAGCGAGCTGTGGCGCCAATTGAGGCGACAGGCTCATCAGTGAATGATTGAGCGATCGCGCTGTTTCAAAGGCGGCTTTCTGCACAAAGCTGATTTCCACCAGTTCCCCCTGAGCCTTGCGAAACTCCATCTCGGCCATCCTCGCCAGGTAGTGCTCGCGATGCGCACGTGCTTTCTGAAAGTCCGGGGACTGCCCTTGCGCGGATTCAACGGGCGGCGGCGCAGCCATGTTAGTCGGTTCGGATTGGGCTGAGACTTGGCTGTACACATCACGCTGAAGCCGCTCCTGTTGGTGGCGGGCAGCGACGGCAGCCTTGCTTGGGTCAGCGGTATCGCGGATCAATGCTTCGGTGGCCAGCACGTCGACCTGCTTGCCGTTGGGCGACAGTACCAGTCGGCCGTTCTCTTTCAGCCAGGTGATGTAACTCGGTGACCGACCAATGTGCGCCGCGAAGGCGCTCTTCGACAGGTATGTGGCTGTGCTCATAAGCCCTCCTTTTCAGCGGCTTTTCAATGATTCCTTTCAAGATTTCAGTGGATTGAAATTTCAGTAAGCTGGCGAGCCTCCAACTAACACGATCCCGCGGGTTTCCGACCCCGTGTCCTTTGAAAGTCCTCAGGGTCCCCGGCGAGTTCTGGCTGATTCCGATCGCGACGAGGGCGTTGCGCCAAGAGCGGTGCACGGAGATCCGCCGGCTTTGGTTTCTGGCGGGAGTTGGTGATTTATCTTTGCTTCGCGGTAGATCTGCGCGGACCGAACCAACGATCACGTACCTGGTCAGCTTCATCCAGAAGCTGCGCGAGTTCATCTTCGCTGATGACTCCATTCCTTTGCAGAGCTCGGCAGTAGCCAATAGCGCCTCTGAACAGCGTCTCAAGATCACGCTCGTCTACGGCTTCAGCAAAAAGGTCAAAATTGGATCGCGCTTTAGCCAGTGCGACTGATTTGATAATGGGCATCGTTGAGGGCTCTAGATCGGGCTTTTGAACAGGCCCCGAACCGATTATTGGTACAACGCCTGTCCTTACCCTATATCAATCTTGACCACCCAAACAGTGATTGAGTCCCCATATTTCAAAAACCTATACATCTGCCGATGGTTATTTCCCTTCCTACAAAACACTAGTGTTTGCAAAGACGGACATCCCTGCGAAGGTTTCAGCTAGAGAGAATCCGCGAGTTCGATAACCCGTGTAGGGGGGCGGCCCTCAGGGAGGACCCGTAAAAATCGGCGCCCTACCCGGCCTGCCCGGCTCATGCCTTCGGCTCGGCCTCGCTAAGGTCCAGCCGCTTGGCCACCCAGCGTTCGTACAAGCCGATGGCGACATCCGCGCCGGCCATCGCGGTCAGGCAACCCAGGGCGCCCGCCGTCCAGATCGACAGGCCCGCGCCGAACAGCAACATCATTGCTGACACGCCGCAGACGATGCAGGCGCCGGACCGAAGTGCGAGGCGGCGCAGTAACGCCCAGCCCCGTGCTCCGTCCTTGTCAGCGCGCCACATTTCGCCGGACACGCCGCCAACCAGGGATAGGGCAATCACCAACCAGATCGGCATCTCTGCCAGTGCCTGTTGCTCGTTCGTCACTGCCCTGCCCCTTAAACAAAAAGACCCGGCGCATTGGCCGGGTCAGGTGGTGGGTGGCCTGCCGCGCTTTGCGGTCGCACCCATCGAAGATGGCCCCTTTTTACAGGTCGATTCTGGTGGCAGCAAGACCGTTTTAATGCCATCCGGTGAATGTGTGGCTTACGTCCGGTGAACGGCTGGCGAATGTCGGTGAATATCTCAACCCGGCTGGCTTTTGCTTTCTGGCGTCCCATGCGTCCCACCTCTCTAAAACAAGGTGGGACGTCTGAAAGCCCCGCAGGTCGGGGCTTTGCCCCACCGTCCTACTTTTCTTTCTCTTTTCTCGTGTATAGAGAGAAATTTAAAAAGCACGCGTGCGCGTAAACGCGCGTACCTGTACCCGCTACGCACACACGGGCGGGAGGCATGAAAAAGGTGGGACGGTGGGACAGCCCAACAACGACGCGGCCTGCGCCCGTCTCACCACTGTAAAAAGCAGTGGGACGGAGGCAGGCCGGTGGGACGGCGTGAGCCAGAGGGATGCCCACGATCAAGCCGCTTCCCCCAGGAGGAAGTGCTCGACCACGATGTGAGCGTCATGCAGGCGCTGGTAGTAGAGGTTGCGTGTGCAGCCACTCTCAGCCAGACGCGCAGTCAAAGGCGCATCAGGCTGGAAGTAATGCACCTGGACCACCGACATCAACTCAGGATCGAGGCGTTTCTTGACGATGCGCTCGATGTCCAGCGAGGCTTCCAGCGGCACCCTGCTCCCGCGCCTGCCGCGCACGAGCTGGCCACCGCTCTCCATCATCATGGCGACCATATTGCCGCCCGAATAACCGGCGGCGACCTCGTCGCTGTGCAGCTCCTGCGCCCATTGCTTGAGAGCCATATCGATCGCTTTAATCATCGAAGCATGGCTCCTCAAACGCGGGTTGTTCCAGCTCAGGCGCCCTGCCCCAACCCTCAGGCTTCTTGTACGCCCAAGGCCGCTGGCCGCTCTTGCTCAACGCGCCCAAACGGAACCGTCGCCATCCCAGTCGATGGAGGATCGCTCCCACGCGCATCTGCTCCGGTTTACCCCAATGACCGGGATCGAGCTTGAGCGCCTGACTCATCACCTCACTGCCGGTGGTGGTCTCGCCGATCTGCGACTCTTCGAGCCAGGTCAGGATGGGCGTTTCCCATTCGTCCACCACAAAGCGTTCGTCCTGCTCCTCGCTGAACATCGGCGCTTCCTCTCGCGTGACCCACCAGAGATCGCCGGCCTCAAAACAGAACATTGCTTCGGCCCACAGCTGGTCGCGGATCTCGCGCAGCAACGCCACATCGACCTTGGTACAGGCCACCGGCCAATAGCGACGGTTGCCGGTGGCGTCCTTAAGGTACTCGTCCTGGTTGGTGGTACCGACGAACACACACTGGCGTGGCACGTCCAGGGTTCTGCGGCCATAGCTTTCGCGGTAGGTGTCGGTCGACGCGGAGAAGAACTGCTTGGCCTTGGTGCTCTCGGCCTTGTTGAAGCTGTCCAGCTCGCCCAGCTCGACGATCCACTTGCCACGTATCGCCTGAAAGCCGTCCTTGTCGCCAAGGGCAAACGGCGTGTCCATGAACCACTCACCGCCGAGCACGCTCATGGCGGTCGACTTACCGGCGCCTTGTACACCTTCGAGGATCATCACCGAGTCAGCCTTGCAGCCGGGTTTCATCACCCGCGCCACGGCCGAGATCATCCAGCGCTTGCCGACCTTGGAGGTGTAGTCGGTTGCTTTCACCCCCATGACATCGGTCAACCAACGCTCCAGGCGCGGCACGCGATCCCATTCGAGTTTTTTCAGGTACTCACGCACTGGGTGAAACGCGTGGTCGTGGGCCACGACGCTGACCGCTTCGATCACGTGCGAGGATTTCACACGCAGGTTGTACTGCTGCGCGAGCCACTTCATGACGCGCACGTCGTCGATGTCGGCCCACTCCCCGGTGCCACCGCCATAAGGCGCCGCACGCAGCTTGACGATCTTCGAGCTGAAAGCGCAGTAGCTGATCACCCCGGCCCAGCGCTCGTCGTGAGCGAGGATCAGTTCGACGTTCTGCATGTGCGCGATCAAGGCGCCGCTTTCACTGCGGGCCAGTTGATCTTTCCAGCCACCGGCGGCCGGCGGGCGGACCACGGCCAGCACCTGACGGCGAACCGCGTCGAGGCCTTCAGCGACGTGCAGGTCGTTGAAGTCGGTCCACTTGTCATGACGCTCGACAGAGAAGATCGGCGCAACGACCTGGGCACCGACGATCAACGCAGCATTGCTCGCTTTCTCCTCGCCAGGGTTCCAGGCATCGCCGTTGGGCTTGGTGGTCTTCCAGTCGTCATCGCGGCAGATGATCAGCGGGCAGCCGGCAAAGCGCTCACGCATGACCTTGCACACGGCCAACAGGTTGCCCGCATCGAAGGCCACGGCCACGGCGAGCGACGTCGCCATGTGCAGGCTGGCGCCGGTGGCGTAGCCCTCACAGACCAGCACCGGTTCGCCCGGTACCGGATGCGGGCCGAGCAGGTGGAAGGTGCCCTCCTTCGCCATGCCGTAGGGCCAATAGGATTTGTCTCGGCCGGTGTCTTCTTGCTTGTTCGGGAAGATCACCTGAAGGCCCATGATCTGATCACGGGCGTTCTTCATTGGGACCAACACGGCGCCGGTGCGTGGCGCGTAACGCACATTGATACCAGCGATCTGCTTGCGGTCCAGGTAGTCGCTGCGCCCGGTGGTCGGCATGCGCTCGAACAAACCCTGCGCCCTTTTCGCGGCCCGCCGCGCAGCGTTGTTCGCGATTTCGGCGGCGCGGCGTTTGGCTTCTTCCTGGCGGGCGCGCATCACTTCGCGCTCTTCCGGCGACATGCGACCGGCCTTGACCTTGATCTTCTGTGTCTCGCCCGAACGCCAGTCACCGAAAGCGCCGAAGATCAGCGTGTCGCCCTTCTCCGTGCGCTGCTCGTGGACCACGTACCAGCCGTTCTTTTCCTTGCCCTTGTCCTGCGCTGTCTTGCAGCGGGTCAGCTTGCCGAACACCAGCGGCTGCGCTGGCTCCAGACCGTAATCGGCGAATTGCCCCAATACCTCATCGAGCATGCTGAATCCCCCGCTCAGAGAGGGACTGGCAGCTGATGCACTGCGAGCAACCCGGTTGGGCCAAGCGGCGCGCTTCCGGGATCGGATCGTCACAGACTTCACAGAACAGCAAGGAATGGGCAACACTTTCTGCTTTGGCAGCGCTGCGCGCCGCCATGGCCTGATCGATGCGTTCCTGCACCAAGTCGTTGGCGAAATCGGCGATGTCAGCCACGGTCAGCACCTCGCGTCGTCTGGTTGACGTAGGTGGCGCGGTTGAACAACCCCAGCAGCCCTTGAATGCCCCGGAACACCTGCAGGCGAATCGCAGCCAGTTCCTGATCAGTCACCACACCGTCGCCGATGCTTTTGGCCCAGGTTTCGGCCAGATCCGCGACCTGACGGAAGTATTCAGCAATCCCTGTGGTCAAGGTCTCGGGCATGTCGTTGGTGTAGGTGTCCGCCAGCTCCTGCCAGATCGTGTCACCGACCAGCGCATGCACCGCATCGAGAATGCGGCGGTCCTTGGTCAGTTCGAGGATCTCACCGAACTCCTGAATGTTGATGGAGTGGCTCGGGTGGGTCGGCGACAGTTTGTGTTGCAGCGTGGTCGGGTTACGGCCGGTGGTGGCTGCGATGGCAGCAGCTCCGCCCGGATAATCGCGGGCAGCGTGGTACAGCGCTAAATCGAGCGGCAGGATTTCCCGCTGCGCCCGTTCCAGAGAACTGAGAGCGATTCGGCTCATGGCATTAATCCTAAAAGTTGCCAGTGCCGCGCGACAGAAGTTGGTGATACATTTGCCGCGTGGTCTGGAGAGGCCCAAAGCCGGCTAGGTTCGTAAGACCAACACCGGCACCGTGCCGGGGCGAACAATCCGTTGTTCACCCCTGGCGCAACAGCTGCCAGCTCTGTGGTAAGAACGGCAGCAACACCAAGGCTTCCGAGCCTTGGAAACGCGATGAAGGTCGGCGGCATGTGGTGTGCTCGCCTGCTGACATCGCAACCCGACCGCATTGTGGTGATGCTGTCGGGAGAAACTGGGCGACCCTAGGGTCGCCTTTTTTCTATGCAGCGTTTTCTACTCTGTGATTAGCTGGTGCCTGCATTCGCAGATATTGCCAATCAATGTCTGGCCTTAACGACTCACACGTCACACGACTGCCGCTATGCCGATCAATCGAAATGGATAAAGCTGCGTTCGCTCGACGATTGCCATAAGCAACCTGCTTTAATTGGCCGACTGAGGTATTACATCGAGAGGCAAAGGTCTTGAGCTTTGCGTCGTCTAGGATCTTTATGTATTCGAGAAGCGTCATTGCTAACCCCCTATTCAACACAAGATTAGCAACTGCTAATCCGGTCCGCAATAGCAAAACGTAATTTACATTTTGCTAACGGAGCACGGATGATTCCCTATATGAATATCTACGAAAAACGCCTCACGATTCTTAAAGCCCTGATTGGTGAAAACCAACTCAAGGACTTTGCCGGAGCGCATGCCGATGTGGACGCTTCGTACATTTCTCAGATCCTGAACGGGCACCGGACATTGGGTGACCGAGCTGCCACGAACCTTGCAAAAAAGCTCGCAATTCCTGCTGATTTGCTTACGACGGGAACCTACTCCGCCGAAGACCAGCATCAAATCACCGCCGCGTGGATCGCTCTTGGCCTCAAGCCTCCAGTTTTGCCCCACCCAGCATTCTTCAATGCAACCATCAACGAAACCGCCCTTAGAACAGCGGAAGAGCGGGAAGCAAGCGAGCACCGGCGCCCTGCACCAGTACCCGTAGTAGGAAAGGCTATGTTGGGTACCGATGGCTACTTCGACGCACTTGAATATCCTCCAGGTCATGGCGATGGATACTTGGAAATTATCAGTTCCGATCCCGATGCATATGGCTTGAAAGTCGTGGGAAGCAGCATGCATCCACGCATCAAAAACGGGGAGTTTGTGCTCATTGAGCCGAATCATGGTTATCAGACTGGCGATGAGGTCCTCGTGCGGACCACCGATGGTAGGGCAATGGTGAAAGAGTTCATTTATCGTCGGGACGGTCAACTCCGGTTCGATAGCATCAACGACAGCTACCCTCCTATCTTCCTGGAAGAAAAGCTGGTCGAGAAAATCCATTACGTAGGGGCTATTTTGAAGCCTTCAAAGTATCTTGAGATCTGAAATTTAGCATTTGCTATTGCGAAACAGATTAGCTGTTGCTAATTTGCACTCACTCTTTGACCACAGAGCGAGGCAAATTCATGCATACCAAAGCTACGATTCATCTGCACCCAACCATCGCTGACCCCTGCCGCATTTTCGAGGTTCGTCGTCTGGCCCGAGAATGTGGCTGCGCTTTTATAAGCATCACAACCTCCAAAAAACGTCGCCCTCCTGCCAAGCGTTTCGACCCAAACGGCGGAGGGCACGCGGCATGATCAAGTACAAGATCGACAACCGCACCCTGCAGTTGCTCAACGCCCAGGTCAACCTCACCGAGACCTTCAACCACGTCCTGCGCACAGCACCGAAGCGTGAATGCCTGGCATTCCGTCTCAAGGCTGAGCGCGGCACAGTGGAAAGTACTTTTGTCGTTGAACTGGGCAGCGAACGCCACACGCTGACCCTGCAGAACGACAAGAAGATGCACCTCAAACTCGCCGACTTCATCGAAGAGATTGCCAACGGTCCGTTCGACGTGAGCAACTCCAGCGACCTGGTGCATCTTCCGCATGCCGATCGTCAATACGGCCGTTTTGATGTCCAGGACAAGCAGCGCGTGTTCGAACTGGTGCACACCGGCGGCGTGCTGAGCCTCGACATGGGTTTTGAACTTCCCCTTCATGTGGCGCTGCATCGCACCCATTCACGTCGGGGCGTCACCGCCATCTTGAGCATCGGCAACAAGAGCCCGCATACGCGTTGCTTCACCCTGTACGACCCCGATGCCGAGATCTACGCAAAGCTCATTGAGTCCATCAACCACCTTGCTGCAGCGGCCACTCCTGCTGCGCATGCTGCTTGAGGAACCGTTTATGGAACGCACCCTAGCCCAAGCAGCCACTCAACTCGGCCTCACTCGCCCCAAACTGATCGCGCTCATGCGGGAGAAAGGTTTGCTCAAGGGAAACCTACCGGCAGATCTAAAGCGCGACAAGGAGTACCTGCGGGTCAAGGACAGCCCCTGGTATGACGAGAAACACGGAATGCAGTACAGCCAGTCGACTCGGGTGAAGCAGGCCGGTATCCGTTGGCTGGCCGAGCAGTTGGACATCGATCTTCCTGCCATCCCGGCAGATCGCCGTGACGTGGCCTAGGGAGTACGCCCGCCAGATCATTGCCATGCGCACACGTGAGGAGCGCAACGCCGCGCTCCTCGAAGTGCCCGAACATCTGCGCGAGCTGACCAGACGCCACTGCCTGAACGCCTGGAACCACCCGGCACGACAACAACGCAAGGAGGCTCGACAAGGCCATGAGTAACGCTGCACAGAATCCGCTTCGCCTGCATCCGGCGCCCGAATCGGCCACCGTTGAACTGCTCTACCGAATCTTCGGTGACGTCCTGATCCCGCTGGAAAAAGTCCGCGAGCAGTACTTTCGCAATCTCAACGAGCAGTCGTTCGTGACGGAGATCAACAGCGGCCGGATCCAGCTTCCGATCACCACGCTGGACACCAGCCGCAAGGCGCTGAAGTACGCGCACATCCGCCACGTCGCCTCGCTGATCGATATCCGCGCCTACAAAGCGGATGAAGAAATGCAGCGACAGCACGACGGCCAACGCACTGTTGCCCCCACACCCCTGACGGCTGTCACCACCAGCCAACGACAATCCCAGGAGCACACCACATGATGACCCCAATACAAATCGGTGCACTCGTCACCCTGATAGTTCTGGCCGCCCTGCTGCTCTGGGGCGGTTACATCATGGGCCGCAGCGATGGCCTGGAGACAGGCCTGCACGAAGGTGTAGACACCCAGCGCGCCGCAAGCGCCAAAACCATCCGCGAGCTCCAGGCCTCCCTGCAGTTCATCCGGGCCGATCACACGCGCTTGGCACACGCCTGCAAACGATTTGAAGCAGGTCCGCTCTTCGGCCCGGCCGAGCACCAGACGCTGGTCGATATCGGCGAGCTGCTGCGGATCGCCGCCGAGACCTTCAGCGCCTTTCGTACCGGCAAGAAGCTAGAGCGTGATGCCCGATCGCTGCGCGAACAGGCGCTTGCAATGGCTGCGCAGCTGTACCCAGGAACCGAGGGTGGCAAGGCCGCAATGCAAGCGCATTCGAAGCGCTCTGCATTTCCTAGCAAGGAGCCAGCATGAGTATTCAATTTCTTAGCCATGATCAAGTCTGCGAACTGACTGGAGCTAAAACTAAAGCCGGTCAGATTATGGTGCTGAAGCGCAATGGCATTCGCCATACCATCAAGCGCAACGGCTGGCCTTGCGTGATTGCGTCCGCGTTGACAGGAGCAACTACCAACGCGGCCGAAACTCCAACGTGGCAGCCGCGCCTGGTGGGATGAATGGGACGAAGACCAACAAAGCCGGGGAGCATTCCTCGCCTGCGCGAGAGAAAACGCGGCAACACAACCTATTACCTTTACGACACTGGCGGGAAACCACGCAAGGAAATCCCGCTAGGTACGGATTACGGCCTGGCCATCTTAGAGTACGCAAAGCTCGAAAAAAGCCGCGTCTCTCAAGCCCTGACACAAACCGTACTTACCTTTGCTTACGTAGCCGAGCTTTATATGAATGAGGTGGTTCCCACAAAAGCCCACGCCACCCAAAAAGACAACGCGCGCGAACTCAAAAACCTTCTTCTGTTCTTCAACGACCCGCCCGCCCCTCTAGAAGCCATCGAACCGAAACATGTCAGCCAGTACCTTCGTCATCGTGGCAAGACAGCACCTATTCGCGCGAATCGGGAGAAGGCATTACTCAGCTCCATCTGGAACTTTGCTCGCGAGAATGGCTATACATCCTTGGCAAATCCTTGCTCAGGCGTGAAAGGTAATAAAGAAACCGGTCGCGACATATATGTTGAAGACGACGTACTTGCGAGAGCCTACCGACATGCCGATCAGCCATTGAGGGACGCTTTGGACCTTTTCTACCTAACAGGCCAGAGGATCGCAGACACATTGAAGATGGATGAGCGAGACATAAAAGACGGAAAGCTCTCCGTTCAGCAAGGCAAGACCGGGGCTAAACGAAGGATCGAGATCATTGGTGAGCTCAAAGTCGTAATCGATCGAATCATGACACGAAAGGCTGGACACAAAATCAGATCAACACGTCTGGTAGTAATCGACTCTGGGCAGCCAATGACGACCAGCATGCTCAGGAAGCGGTTTGATGACGCCAGGGAAGCAGCTGGTATTCCAAAAGCAGAATTTCAGATGCGCGACCTAAGAGCAAAAGCGGCGACGGATAAGGAGGAGTCAACAGGGAGCATCCGAGAAGCTAGGGACCAGCTAGGACATACAACCGTTGGGATGACAGAACAGTACATCCGAATGCGCAAGGGGATGAAGGTTACCCCTACGAAGTGACTGACGGTCACGAATTGCGGAAAAGATTTTTTTATTGCGGAAAAAAGAACTAAGGGCTTGCATGAGGTATCTCATGCAAGCCCTTGATATTCATGGTGCCCGAAGCCGGAATCGAACCGGCACGCCCTTACGAGCGGGGGATTTTAAGTCCCATGCGTCTACCAGTTTCGCCATTCGGGCGGTAGCGCTGTTGTAGTGCTCAAATCAGTCGACCAGAGAATCTGTCTGAGTTGAGCCTTTGAAGCAGAGCGGGAAATATATACATCACGTCCCGGTGAAGCAAGTTCACAGTGGCTGATTTCAAGACTTAATCTTGCAGCGCACTGAAAATAAAAAAGCTCCGTAAATCATGGATCTACGGAGCTTGTTTATAGTGGAGGCCGAGGTCGGAATCGAACCGGCGTAGGCGGATTTGCAATCCGCTGCATAACCATTTTGCTACTCGGCCTCAAACGATCGCTGTTTAGTAGCACAACAACAACCGCGTACAAACTTGGAGCGGGAAACGAGACTCGAACTCGCGACCCCGACCTTGGCAAGGTCGTGCTCTACCAACTGAGCTATTCCCGCTTGGTGTGGCGCATTCTATAGATTTCAGATGCCCCGTCAACCCTTTGATTCAAAAAAGTTTTATTTCTTTTCAACGTCGGTTTTCAGATGCGGCCAGGCGGCCCGCAGGTATTGAACCATCGACCACAACGTCAGGCCCGCCGAGATCATCAGCAAGGCGTAACCCAGCAGCACCCAGAAGCTGAAATCGCGGGGATTGGCCAGCAGGATCACCAGCGCCAGCATCTGCGCCGCGGTTTTCCACTTGCCGAGATTGGACACTGCTACATGAGCGCGGGCACCGAGTTCGGCCATCCATTCACGCAAGGCCGATACGACAATCTCGCGGCCGATGATGACGGCTGCGGGAAGTGTCAGCCACAAATTGCCGTGTTCCTGAACCAGCAGTACCAAAGCGACTGCCACCATCAGTTTGTCGGCAACCGGATCGAGAAACGCGCCGAACGGCGTGCTTTGTTCAAGGCGGCGGGCCAGATAGCCATCCAGCCAATCAGTTGCCGCCGCAAAGGCGAATACCGAAGCGGAGGCCATATAGCTCCACTGGTAAGGCAGGTAAAACAGCAAAATGAAGATCGGGATGAGCAGGACGCGGAGAACGGTAATCAGATTAGGGATATTCATCGGCACAACTGGCTACGAGGTGAGTTGGCATTCTACTCGCTATGCAGGTTTGCATAAATCGACTCTGCGAGCTTTTTACTGATCCCCGGTGCTTTGGCGATCTCTTCGATGCTTGCACGAGACAGCTCCTGCAATCCACCAAAATGTTTCAACAAGTCCCGACGTCGGGTCGGCCCGACACCCGCAACGCCTTCCAGCGTCGAGGTGCGGCGGGTCTTGCCGCGCCGCGCACGGTGGCCGGTGATTGCGAAGCGGTGCGCCTCGTCACGAATCTGCTGGATCAGGTGCAACGCCGGGGAATCGCCACGCAGCGTGAACTCATGCGCGGCATCATTGAGATACAAAGTTTCGAAGCCCGCCTTGCGTGTTGCACCCTTGGCCACACCCAGAAGAATGAGATCCGGCACCGCCAGCTCGTTGAGTACGTCGCGGGCCATCGACAACTGACCTTTGCCGCCGTCCACCAACAGAATGTCCGGCAGCTTGCCCTCCCCGTCCTTCAGTTTGCTGAAGCGCCGGGTCAACGCCTGGTGCATGGCTGCATAGTCATCACCCGCCGTGACGCCTTCAATGTTGTAACGACGATAGTCGGATTTGATCGCGCCTTCCGGGCCGAACACGACACAGGAAGCGACGGTGGCCTCACCACTGGAGTGACTGATGTCATAGCACTCAAGACGCTGCGGCGGCTCATCCAGGTTCAGCACTTCAGCCAGCGCATCGAAACGCGCAGCCGTGTGTTGCCGGTTGGCCAGGCGTGCGCCCAGCGCTTGCTCGGCATTGGTGACCGCCAACTGCTGCCATCGAGCTCGCGTGCCGCGTACCCGGTGGCTGATGCTCAGCTCCCGACCGCGCAGCTCGTGGATGGCGTCGATCAGAGCCGTGGCGTCTTCGGGAACCACGTTGACGATCAGTTCGCCTGGCAGGTCGCGCTCCGGACTGCTGATGTAGTACTGACCGAGGAACGCCGCCATGACTTCAGCGACCTCCTCCTCGATACCCACCTGCGGAAAGAAGTTCTTGCTGCCCAACACCCGACCGCCGCGCACACTGATCAAGTGAACGCAAGCGCCGCCCGGGTTGACGAAAGCTGCGATAACATCGATGTCGCCCGTGCCGCCTTCCATGCTCTGCTGATCCTGAACCCGGCGCAGCAACGCAATCTGGTCACGCAACTCGGCGGCGCGCTCGAACTCGAGATTGATCGCCGCCTCTTCCATTGCCGTGGACAGCTCATTGGTCAGGGCATGACTGCGCCCCTCGAGAAACATCACCGAATGGCGTACATCCTCGGCGTAGACCTCAGGTTCGACCAGACCGACACAAGGCGCCTTGCAACGCTTGATCTGATATTGAAGACACGGGCGCGTGCGATTTTTGTAATAGCTGTCTTCGCACTGACGGACGAAAAAGGTCTTTTGCAAGAGGCTGAGGCTTTCGCGAATCGCCCCGGCGCTCGGGTACGGGCCGAAATACTTGCCCTTGGCCTTCTTCGCGCCACGGTGGATGCTCAGGCGTGGGAATTGGCCGTCAGACAGAAAGACATAGGGATAGGACTTATCGTCGCGCAGCAGAATGTTGTACGGCGGCCGCCACTCTTTGATCAGCGTCTGCTCAAGCAGCAACGCCTCGGTTTCGTTGGCGGTAATGGTCGTTTCGACCTGCGCGATACGCCCGACCAGCGCAGCGGTTTTTGGCGCCAGCCCGGTCTTGCGAAAATAGCTGGCAAGGCGCTTCTTGAGGTTCTTGGCCTTGCCGACATACAGCAGGCGCGCATCGCTGTCGAACATGCGATAGACGCCGGGGCGCCCACTGACAGTCGCCAGGAAGGCGCCGGAATCGAATACTTCAGTCATGATCAGGCGCTGGCATCCACCATGCCGTGGCGCACAGCCAGCAACGTCAGCTCGACGTCACTGCTGATCGACAGCTTTTCGAAAATCCGGTAGCGATATGTGTTCACCGTTTTCGGCGACAAGCAGAGTTTGTCGGAGATGATCTGCACCTTCTGGCAGCCGACAATCATCAACGCGATCTGGATTTCCCGCTCGGACAAGGCGTCGAAAGGTGAATCGTTGGTTGGCTGGAACGATTTGATCGCCAGTTGCTGGGCAATCTGCGGGCTGATGTATCGCTGCCCGGCAAACACCAGACGGATCGCCTGAACCATTTCCGGCAAACCAGCGCCCTTGGTCAGGTAGCCGGCGGCACCAGCCTGTAACAGGCGCGTAGGAAATGGATCTTCCTCGCACACGGTCACCGCGACGACCTTGATGTCCGGGTGGCTGCGCAACAGCTTGCGCGTGGCCTCGAGGCCACCAATACCGGGCATCTTTACGTCCATCAGGACCACATCGGGTTTCAACTCACGGGCCTTGATCAGGGATTCTTCCCCGGACTCGGCCTGTCCAACCACCTGCAAGCCATCGATATCGGCCAGCATACGTTTAATGCCTGTACGAACGAGATCATGGTCGTCGACCACTAGCACCCTAATCAAGCAGACACCTCGCGATATGGTCTTATTGGGATGCCGGACACCTTAGCAAAAAGTGCCAGACAGACCTAGCGGCAAGCATCATTTAAAAAGTTTCAATTCATCATCGAAGGCTTGCCGGCCGTGGGTTTCAGAGCACAAGTGTACCGAAATCGAGCTCCATCCTCAGGAAACACTCGTCCTCACCGCACACCTTGAAGCCTTTTCTCTTATACAGACTTTGCGCCGGATTATTTTTGAATACTGTCAAACGCAGTGCTGACAGTTTTTCGCCGCGAGCCAAAGCGACAACCTGATCAATCGCCCAGGATCCTGCACCTTGCCTGCGAGAGACCTCGGCTATTTGCAGCTCGCGGATGTACAAGGCCCGGCGATCATGACTGAGACTGAAAAATCCCACAGGAACTTCACCAAGAAGGATCAGCCAGTTGTCCCGCCCATCCCAAGCGACGTCGAACGCTTCGTCCTGCCACAGCAGCTCGTGGTCAATGTAATAGCGCAGCATGTTCTGGCACGTCAGCTCTCGGGCGAACGCCCGATCTGCCGATTCGGCACGACGCAATGCCCAGGTCACAGGTCTACCGCCACGGGTACTACTTGCCCCTGCCATGCGCCGGCATCACGCCGGGCAATAACCAACACTTCACCCGGCCCTCGCGCCGCCACCACCAGCGTCCCGCTTTCAGACCAGAACGCGCTGCGACCCGCCGATTGCCATCCACCCGTGAGCCCGGCGTGATTGGCCATCAGCACCGCCATTGAGTGGTTTTGGGCATAGCCCTGCAGCAGCGCGCTATCCACGCCGTAGCCTTTTTCCCCGATCAGCACGCCTGCTGCGTACAGGTCGGCACCAAGATTGGCGGCCGCTGCCGCGTGACTGGCGTGGGAAAAGTCAGCGCAGACCGCCAGCGCTACGGTATCGCCGCCTATGCTCAAGGACGAACCACCAGCACCTGGGGCATAGAAAAGCTCTTCGCCACTGTGCAGATGTTGTTTGCTGTAAACCTCAAGAGAACCATCCCCTCCTAATGTCAGCGCGCCGATCAATACCTTCGAACTGTCCCTATCGCGAATCGGCATACCGACGACAGCGGTGAGGCCCAGCTCGCGAGCGCAATCGCGCAAGGGTTGCAGCACAGCATCCTGCGGATCGATTGCCAGGTCTGCGGCCATCTGGCCTTCGTAGCCTGTCAGCGACAGCTCCGGGAACACCAGCAGCTCGACGCCCTGCTCCGCCGCCACGGCCATGAAGCGCAAATGACGGGCGAGGTTCGCCGCCAGATCACCGGCAATGGAGAGCGACTGGGCTGCAGCGACCGTGAACATCGACATGAATCATCCTTGGTGTTTGTGCAAAGCAACCAGTGTGTCACAACGCCTGCAGCACTCAAGCGATAGGTAACCTCCGCAATGGCGATAGCAATTTCTGATTGCTCAGCCGTACGGGCCTCTAGTAAGCTCGGCGCATTCATCGGAGACAAACCATGTTCAACGCCCTCTCACAGCTTCGTTCCGCCAGCGCCCTGCGCTCGGTTGCGGCTGCCCGGGCGAATGACGTTTGCGCTCCTGTCAGCTTTTATTTTGGGTATTGGTTTAGCCACTGGCGCGCCTGATACCCACCGGCGCCCATAAAAACGGGTCGCCTACCAGAGAATTCTCAACCCCCGGTCGGCCTCCCGACCGGGGGTTTTGTTTTTTCAGGCCCCAAATTTTTCAGCAACACACCAGAACTTTGAGGAATCACGACATGAACTACGCCACTTATTACCGTTACGACACTTTTACCGCCTGGCGATTTAGCAACCTCCGCTCGGGACAGCCTGCCGCCTCCGATCGGTCACCCACAGGTGGCAAGCACACACACGCAGCCAATCCGGCCAATTGTCGAACACCCCAGTAGGGCCGAGTGAGCGGGAAACACCCGCCGCCAGCCCAGGAATCCCGAATATGAACTCGTCTGTTTCTGCTCTGCCACTGACCACCCTTGATTCTGCCAACGAAGCACTGACCCTGCGTCTGCCCAGCGCGTTGCAGCTCAAACAGCAATTGCCCCTGAGCAATGCCCTCGCCCAGCAAGTCGCAGCCCACCGCCAGGCGGTCCGCGCGATCCTCAATGGCGAAGACCATCGCCTGCTGGTCGTCGTCGGCCCTTGCTCGATTCATGACCCGCGCTCCGCACTCGAATACGCCGAAAAACTTTCCCGCCTGGCCCATGAAGTCAGCGACGAGATGCTGCTGGTGATGCGCGCCTACATCGAAAAACCCCGCACCACCGTCGGTTGGAAAGGTCTGGCTTACGACCCGCACCTGGATGGCAGCGACGACATGGCTGGCGGCCTGACCCTGTCGCGTGAATTGATGCTTGAGATGATCCGCCTGGGGCTGCCCATCGCTACCGAGTTGCTGCAACCAATGGCGGCCGGCTACTTCGACGACCTGCTCAGTTGGGTTGCTATCGGTGCACGCACCACCGAATCGCAGATTCACCGGGAAATGGCCAGCGGCCTGAACATGCCCGTTGGTTTCAAGAACGGCACCGACGGTGGCGTAGGTGTAGCCGTCGACGCCATGCGCTCAGCAGCACATCCGCACCGACACTTCGGCGTCGACAGCCAAGGGCACCCGGCGATCATCCAGACCCCGGGCAATCCCGACACTCATATAGTGCTGCGCGGCGGTCATCACGGTCCTAACTACGATCGCGAAAGCGTCGCCCGCGTACATGCCGACCTGAGCCGACTGAAAATTCCGAGCCGGATCATGGTCGACTGCAGCCACGCCAACAGCGGCAAGGATCCACTGCGCCAGCCCGACGTGTTCAACGAGGTGCTCGAACAACGCCTGCAAGGTGATCGCGCCTTGATCGGCATGATGATTGAATCCCACCTGTTCGAAGGCTGCCAGCCCTTGAGCCCCACACTGCGTTACGGGGTGTCGGTTACCGATGGTTGCCTTGGGTTCAGTGCGACGGAACAGTTGCTGTCGAGCGCTGCCGAACGTCTTCGAGACTGATGATCCGAGCAGCCTTTGCGGGCTTATCAAAATCCCGCAAAGGCTGAGTCATCGCTCAGACTTCACCACCGGGTTATGCCCGCACCCGGATGCGTGTTATCTCGGAAGCCTGGCTGACATCATCCAGCCGCTCCACTGAATACGACACCTGCACCACAGTTTCCCGATGCTCTCGCCAGAAACGATAAGGCACGATGAATACCAAAGGCTCGCCTGCAGTTTCCCGGGTGATGTCCCGATCATCGCGGTGACTGAAATACTCACCATCGCATTTCAAGTAAACCAGCTCCCCCTCCTCGGCCTGGGCATTGCCGATCACCACGGTAATGCCATCCTCGGCATCTACTGCCTCCAATTCGCCATCTTGCGCTTCCAGTACCTGCGGAGCTGCGAGCTCGCCTCGCATCAATGGCGCGATCAGAATTCGCGAGGTTGCAGAGTTCCTCACCTGCGCCGACCTTGATTCCACCCGGTAGCTGACGCTCACCTCCTGCATACGATGAGGGGCGATGCGATCTGCGGGTATCCAGAAAGACAGCGCTTCGCCGACAGCAAACGGCTCCACGAGCAACACATCACTGATCACCGGCAGTCCTTCGACACCTTGCCACGACAGGATGACCCGGTCCCCGACAGCCATGCGGGCGTAAGGTCGCACGATAACGCTAGTGCCCTGCGGAACACGGGCCGGATCGAGCGTCCCGCCCACCGTTTCTTCAAGGATCGGAGCCAGCAAATCGGGTTCCGGATCACCCACATTCAGCTGCAAACGCCTGGATGACACGGGCTTCTGAAACGCAACGCTGTACAGCGTCCAGTAAACCTCCAGCGAGCCGCGCTCCAGCGCTGCGATGTGCAAACCCTTTATGACAAAGACGAGTTCCTGACCCACCTGGTTTTCACTGACCGCACGAGTGGTTTCGTGAATATAGGGCAATCCTTCGTCATCCAGCCCTTGCCAGCTCAGCACAAGTTTGTCGCCGCACAACATGTTCGGGTAAGGCGCCACCCTGACGAATGCATGGTCCAGTGAAGGATCAAGCATTCCGCCCTCCATAACCTCAAGCATCGGTGCAGGCAGCCACGAGTCTGGAGAGTCTGCCGCCGCAGACGCGTGTCGATAGCAGAATTCGAAGTGGTCGCCGTCCACCTTCAAACTCAGAAGACGGTGTTCACCGGATTCATCCGCTACAGGGGACATTTTTGACGCTGGTACCACAGAAGAATCGCCGGTGGCTTCGTTTATAGACATTCGTAGCTCCATTCCTTGGATAAAACGCCGCCGTGAAGGCCGCGTCGAACGAAATCCATTGAACACCATCCAGCGATCGGCGGAAGTCAGCACAACGCCTTCCGTCGGCAGGGTAAATACACCGCATGACGTAGGCTTACGAAGCAGAATCCAGCGATACCGGGCAAAAGATTGCCAAATGTTCCGACTACCCTCTCAAGCAGAAGCGAAAATTCGTACCGCTTTTAGTCCAATTTCCTGTCAGTACAGAGGATTTTTCAGACATCGCCGATCCGCAGGCCTGTTTTACAGTGGCACGCACCAACCACTGACAAGCATCTGCAAAAGAGGCAGGAACATGCAACGGAATGCGACAACCCGCTACCCCATCCTTTTGGTCCATGGCCTGTTCGGGTTTGACCGTATCGGCCATTTCGAGCTTTTTCATGATGTCAAGCAAGCGCTGAGGGAGGCAGGCGGGCAAGTGTTTGTGCCGCAGCTGTCCGCAACCCATGACAACGAAGTTCGCGGCCAGCAATTGATGTTCCAGATCGAGCGCGTTCTGCGAGGCACCGGCGCCGGTAAAGTCAACCTGATCGGACATAGCCAGGGCGCGCTGGCATGCCGTTATGCCGCTGCGCTCGCGCCGGAGAAAGTCGCCTCGGTGACATCGGTCAGCGGCCCCAATCACGGCTCGGAACTGGCTGACGCCTTACGCCTGGCGCTGGTTCCGGGAGGCCTGCCGGAGCAGGTGGCGGAGCACGCTGCGACACAGTTTGCGCGATTCCTCTCGCTACTCAGCGGTCAACCGGGTCTGCCGCAGGCCGCCGTAGCCGCACTCAATGCCCTGACGACTGCGGACGTCGGGCAATTCAACAAAAAATACCCTCAAGGCCTGCCTTCGACGTGGGGCGGCCAGGGGGCGGAACGGGTCAATGACGTCCACTACTACTCCTGGAGCGGCACGCTGCAGGACAATTTGTTGCAGGCTCTGGATCCAGTGCATTCCGTCTGCCACGCATTATCCAGCCATTTCGTCACGGAGGCCGGACAGAACGATGGTTTCGTGGGCCGTTACAGTTCTCACCTGGGCCGGGTCATCCGCTCCGACTATCCCCTCAATCACCTTGGCAGCTTGCGCCATCCGGGCGGGTTGCGAATACCCGGCGCGTATCCCGTCGACCTCTATGTCGAACACGCGATGCGCCTGAAAGCCGCGCAACTGTAGATGTACGTCAATGTACCGAGTGGAACTTTGCAGAGAAATCGCTTACTGAATCCGGTAGGCTCCACACTTTACTGAAATAGATTGGAGAATTTCCCCATGGCTAAAGCCACTGCCCGCCACATCCTGGTTTCCAGCGAAGACAAGTGCAACGAACTCAAGGCCCAGATCGAAGCCGGTGCTGATTTCGCCGAGGTCGCCAAGGCCAATTCCAGCTGCCCGTCCAGCCGTCAGGGCGGCGATCTGGGTTCATTCGGTCCTGGCCAGATGGTCAAGGAATTCGACACCGTAGTCTTCAGCGCGCCAATCAACGTCGTGCAAGGCCCGGTGAAGACCCAGTTCGGTTATCACCTGCTCGAAGTCACCAGCCGCCAGGACTGATCCGTCGCCTGACTGCTGTCCCAACGGCCCGCCTTTTGGTGGGCCGTTGTGTTTTGGTTACAGGATACGGCTGGCGACTGACGCGCCGCTCGCGTACAAATTGCGCTTATCGATCACCCGGCTTTAAGGCTGACAATGCGACTGGCTTTCCCGACTTTACTGTTCACTGCCGTGGCCCTGCTATTGGGCGCCGCCGGTGTGAACGCCACCCCGCAACATGCGTTGACCGTCTATGGCGAACCTGCCAAATACCCGGCCGGTTTCAGCCATTTCGACTACACCAATCCGCAGGCGCCCAAGGGCGGCACCATGCGCCGCTCGGCGATAGAGATCGGGCATTTCGATCACATCCTGCCTTATATAGACAAGGGCATCGGCGTCACCCAGATCGACGGCATGCTCTATTCACCGCTGGCCCAGCGCTCGATGGACGAGCCCTACACGGTCTATGGCCTGGTGGCGCAAAAGATGGAGCGCTCGCAGGATGGCCTGTCGCTGCGCTTCTTCATCGATCCCAAGGCACGTTTCGCTGACGGCAAGCCGATCACTGCCGAAGACGTGCGCTACACCTATGACCTGTTGATGACCCAGGGCAGCCTGCGCTATCGCACGCAGTTCGCCGACGTCAAAGGCGTGGAAGTGGAAGCGCCGCTGACCGTGCGCTTCGATTTCAAGAGCAACGAGAACCGCACCCTGCCGCTGGACATCGCCACCCTGCCGGTGTTTCCCGAGCACTGGTGGAAAACCCGCGACTTCGCCGGTGGCGGTGGCTATGAACCACCACTGGGCAGCGGCCCGTATCGGGTCGGCAAGGTCGACTCCGGGCGCAGCATCACCTTTGAACGCAACCCCGACTGGTGGGGCAAGGACCTGCCGGTCAGTCGCGGCCTGTATAACTTCGATCACTTCAGCATCGAATATTTCGGCGACACCGATGTCGCCCGCCAGGTATTGCGCGGCGGTGCCTATGACTACAACCGCGAGTTTTCCGCCACCGGCTATTCGATCGGTTACGACAGCCCTGCGCTGAGTGACGGCCGCTTGCAGAAAGCCCACCTGGCCACCGAGGCCCCGCAATCGGCGCAGGGGTTCGTGTTCAACCTGCAGAAACCGATGTTCCAGGATCGTCGGGTGCGCCAGGCGCTGGCGATGCTCTGGGATTTCGAGTGGAGCAACCGGCAGATGATGCGCAACATGTACATCCGCCAGCAGAGCTATTTCTCCAATACCGCACTGGCAGCCCGCGAGTTGCCGGATACCGCCGAGCTGAAAATCCTCGAGCCGTTGCGCGGGCAGGTTCCCGACGAAGTGTTCACCCAGGTCTTCGAGGCGCCGAAAACCGATGGCAGCGGGCTGATCCGCGACAAGCAACTGCAAGCCCTGGAACTGCTCGAACAGGCTGGCTGGAAACCCGAGGGCGACCAACTGGTCAACGCCGAAGGCGAACCTTTGAGTTTCACCTTTCTGGTCAGCCAGAACGGTATGGATCGCCTGCTTCTGCCTTACAAGCGCACGCTGAAACAGATCGGCATAGAGCTGAATATCCGTCGCATCGACTCCTCGCAATACGTCAATCGCCTGATGAGCCGCGACTACGACATGATCGTCACCGGCTACCCGGTCAGCACGTCTCCGGGGGGCGAGCTGCTCAACTACTTCGGCTCGATATCGGCCAACGACCCCGGCGCCAACAACTACATGGTGCTGAAAAATCCGGCGGTCGACACCCTGATCAACGGCCTGATCCGCGCCTCGACCCAAAGCGACATGTTGCACTACGCCCACGCTCTGGACCGGGTGCTGCAATGGAACTACTACTGGATTCCCAACTATTACCCGCCGGGCACCTCCACCGTCTGGTGGAACCGCTTCGGCATGCCGGCGATCCAGGCCAGCAATGACGAAGCCATCGAGAGCTGGTGGGAAATCAGCAGCACGCCGTTGACCAACCAACAGATGACCGCCGAAAAAATCGGGCGTGGCAGACCCGGAGGACCGCACTGATGTGGGCATACATTCTGCGGCGCCTGCTGCTGATCATTCCGACGCTGGTGATCATCCTGCTGGTCAATTTCGTGATCATTCAGGCGGCACCCGGCGGCCCGGTCGAACAGGCCATCGCCCATCTGCAAGGCATCGGCGGTGCGAGTGTCGGCGGCAGTTCCAGCGAAACCATGAGCAACACTTCGCGCGCCAGCCGTGGCCTCGATCCGCAACTGATCAAGGACATCGAAAAGCAGTACGGTTTTGACAAACCGGCGCATGAGCGGCTGTGGCTGATGCTCAAGAACTACGCGCAGCTGGACTTCGGCAAAAGCTTTTTCCGCGGTGCGACGGTCACCGATCTGATTCTGGAAAAAATGCCGGTGACCATTTCCCTCGGCTTGTGGGCGACGCTGATCACCTATCTGGTGTCGATCCCGCTGGGCATCCGCAAAGCGGTGCATCACGGCAGCCATTTCGACATCTGGAGCAGCACCGCGATCATCATCGGCTACGCGATGCCGGCGTTTCTGTTCGCAATGTTTCTGATCGTGGTGTTTGCCGGTGGCACGTCATTGAACTGGTTTCCAGTGCGCGGTCTGGTCTCGGACAACTTCGAATCGCTGTCGACCCTGGGCAAGATTGCCGATTACTTCTGGCACCTGGTGTTGCCGGTGACGGCGCTGGTGATTGGCGGCTTCGCCACGCTGACGATTCTCACCAAGAATTCGTTCCTCAATGAAATCACCCGCCAGTACGTAGTCACCGCCCGCGCCAAAGGCTTGAGCGAGCGCCGCGTGCTTTACGGCCATGTGTTCCGCAATGCGATGCTGCTGGTGGTCTCGGGGATTCCGCAGGCGTTCATCAGTGTGTTCTTTGCCGGTTCGCTGTTGATCGAAGTGATCTTCTCTCTCGACGGCCTCGGCCGCATGAGTTACGAAGCGGCGGTTTCTCGCGACTATCCGGTGGTGTTCGGCTCGCTGTTCATCTTCACCCTGTTCGGCCTCCTGATAAAACTGATCGGCGACTTGTGCTACACCCTGGTCGACCCGCGTATCGACTTCGCCGCGAGGAACGCCTGATGTTCAAGCTCTCGCCTCTGGGCCGTCGCCGTTTCGCGCGATTCAAGAAAAACCGCCGTGGCTGGTGGTCGTTGTGGCTGTTTATCGGACTGTTCGTGGTGACGCTGGGCGGTGAACTGATCGCCAATGACAAACCACTGGTGGTCAGCTATCAGAACCAGCTCTACTTCCCGGTCTTCAAGCGCTACACCGAACAGGAGTTTGGCGGGCAATTGCCGTTCCAGGCCGATTATCGCAGTGACTATGTGCAGAACCTGATCCGCAAGGACGGTGGCTGGCTGCTGTTCCCGCCAATCCCGTTCAGCGACGACACGCCCAACTACGACCTCAATCAACCTGCGCCGAGCCCGCCCTCGAAGGTCAACTGGCTCGGCACCGACGATCAGGCGCGTGATGTGTTGGCGCGGGTGATTTTCGGTGCCCGGGTATCGATCCTGTTTGCCCTGATGCTGACCGCCGTCAGCGCGCTGATCGGCATTGCCGCCGGCGCCCTGCAAGGCTATTACGGCGGTTGGGTCGATCTGCTCGGGCAGCGTTTGCTGGAGGTCTGGAGCGGATTGCCGGTGCTGTACCTGCTGATCATTTTGTCCGGTTTCGTCGAGCCGAATTTCTGGTGGCTGCTGGGGATCATGGCGCTGTTTTCCTGGCTGGCACTGGTGGATGTGGTGCGCGCCGAGTTCCTGCGCGGGCGTAATCTGGAATACGTCAAAGCGGCGCGCGCGTTGGGCCTGAGCGACCGCAAGGTGATTTTCCGGCACATCCTGCCCAATGCGATGAACGCGACGCTGAGTTACTTGCCGTTCATTCTGACCGGCGCAATTTCCACCCTTACCGCCCTCGACTTCCTCGGTTTCGGCATGCCCGCCGGCAGCGCTTCGCTGGGCGAACTGATTGGTCAGGGCAAGCAGAACCTGCAAGCGCCGTGGCTCGGGCTGACAGCATTCTTCACCCTGGCGCTGATTCTTTCTTTACTGGTGTTCATCGGCGAAGCGTTACGTGACGCGTTCGACCCTCGATCCTGAAGTGTGACCATGACTGATAACCTGATCGAAATCCGTGACCTGAACGTCGCCTTCCATGGCCAGCCGGCGGTGCGCGACCTGTGCCTGGACATCCGGCCCGGCGAGTGCCTGGCGCTGGTCGGCGAGTCAGGCTCGGGCAAATCGGTGACTGCGCATTCGATTCTGCAGTTGCTCCCCGAAGGCGATGCGCAAACCAGCGGCAGCATTCACTATCGCGGTCAGGAGCTGCTCGGCGCCGATCCGAAAGTGCTGCGCGAACTGCGTGGCAACCGGATCGCGATGATCTTCCAGGAACCGATGACCTCACTCAATCCGCTGCACACCATCGAAAAGCAGATCGGTGAGACGCTGCTGGTGCATCGGGGCCTGGGCGGTAAAGCGGCGCAACAACGCATCCTTGAACTGCTGGAGCTGGTGGGTATTCAGAAACCCAAAGAGCGCCTCAAGGCCTATCCGCATCAACTGTCCGGCGGCCAGCGGCAACGAGTAATGATTGCCATGGCCCTGGCTTGCGAGCCGGAACTGCTGATCGCTGACGAGCCGACCACGGCGCTTGATGTGACAGTGCAACGCAAGATCCTGCTGCTACTCAAATCTTTGCAACAACGCCTGGGCATGTCGCTGCTGCTGATCAGTCACGACCTCAATCTGGTGCGCAGCATTGCGCAACGGGTGTGTGTGATGAAGGCTGGCGAAATCGTCGAGCAAGCCCCGTGCGAAACCCTGTTTACCGAGCCAAAGCATCCTTATAGCTGCGTGCTGCTCAACGCCGAGCCGGAAGGCGAAGCCCTGCCCCGGGACGAACGCGAGAACGTGCTGGAAGTGGATGATCTGCGCGTCGAGTTCGTCGTCGGTGGCGGGCTGTTCCAGCGCAAACAATATTTGCGCGCGGTGGACGGCATCAGCCTGAATATCCAGCGCGGCAAAACCCTGGGCATTGTCGGTGAGTCCGGTTCGGGCAAGTCAACCCTGGGTCAGGCGATTCTGCGGTTGCTCGATTCCGAGGGCAGTATCCGTTTTCAGGGCACCGCCCTCGACGGCCTCGATCAGAAGCAATTGCGACCATGGCGTCGGCAGATGCAGGTGGTGTTTCAGGATCCGTTCGGCAGCCTCAGTCCACGGATGTCGGTGGCGCAGATCATCAGTGAAGGGCTGGAGGTGCATTGTCAGTCCAGCGCCGATGAGTGCGATGCACAGGTGATCCGTGTACTCAAGGAAGTCGGCCTGGATCCGGAAAGCCGTCATCGCTATCCGCACGAATTTTCCGGCGGTCAGCGCCAGCGCATCGCCATCGCCAGGGCACTGGTGCTGAAACCGGCGCTGATCCTGCTCGACGAGCCGACCTCGGCCCTTGATCGTACCGTGCAGAAACAAGTGGTCGCCCTGCTCCGCGACCTTCAGGAAAAACACGGTTTGACCTACCTGTTCATCAGCCACGACCTGGCGGTGGTGCGGGCGCTGGCGCATGACATGATCGTGATCAAGGACGGCAAAGTGGTTGAGCGCGGTGCCAGCCACGAGGTGTTCGACTCACCGCAGCATCCTTACACCAAAGAGCTGTTGGCGGCGGCGCATCCGGGGTAGGCATAATCTGGCGCATGCCTTGATACCGAGTAGCATCTATCGCGAGCAGGCTCACTCCTACAGTGGAACGCATTTCAAATGTAGGAGTGAGCCTGCTCGCGATGGCGTCGCCACAGCCGAAACACATCCAGGATCTTCCAGATGAACACCACCGAAAGCCTCAAGGACTACCAACGCGTGCGCACGCTGGCGATCCGCTCGCTGTTCGAGATCATCGAGCAGTCCAGCGAAGGCACGGTGATTGTCGATCGTGATGCAAACATCGTCTGGATGAACGAGCGCTATGCGCGGCGTTTTGGTCTTGAGTCGGCGAAAAAAGCCATCGGCAAACCCTGCGAAAGCGTGATCCCCGGCAGCCTGCTGCGTGAAGTAGTGCGCACCGGCCGGCCGATCCTGCTGGACATGCAGGACACACCGAAAGAGCCGCTGGTGGTGATGCGTCTGCCGATCCACGACGATGCCGGGGCGGTGATCGGCGCCATCGGTTTTGCCCTGTTCGATGAATTGCGCAGCCTGTCGCCGATGCTCAAGCGCTACCTGAGCATGCAGGAAGAACTCGCCTCGACCCGCTCGCTGCTGCGGGCGCGGCAGACCAAATACAACTTCGCCCATTTCATCGGCACCAGCAGCGCCAGCCTCGAAGTCAAACGCCGTGCCCGCCGCAGTGCGAGCACCGATTCACCCGTGTTGTTGCTCGGCGAAACCGGCACCGGCAAGGAGTTGCTGGCCCAGGCGATTCACAGCGCTTCGCCCCGGGCGCACAAAGCCTTCGTCAGCATCAACAGTGCGGCGATTCCCGAAGCGCTGCTGGAAGCCGAGTTTTTCGGCACTGCGCCCGGTGCGTTTACCGGCGCCGACCGCAAGGGTCGTACCGGCAAATTGCAGATCGCTCAGGGCGGTACGCTGTTTCTCGATGAGATCGGCGACATGCCGTTGCCGCTGCAGAGCAAACTGCTGCGGGTGCTGCAGGAAAAGGAGTTCGAACCGGTTGGCTCCAACGACGTGATTCAGAGCGATGTGCGAGTGATCGCGGCGACTTCGACCGATCTGCAAGCCGCGATCAAGCGCGGTGAATTCCGCGCCGACCTGTATTACCGACTTAACGTGCTGCCGATCCAGGTTCCGCCGCTGCGCGAGCGTCTCGACGATTTGCCGGCGCTCAGCGAGGCGATCCTTGAAGAGTTGCGTAGCCAGCATGAACTGAGTCGCGCAGCGCTGGATCTGCTCGGGCAACATGCGTGGCCGGGCAACATCCGCGAATTGCGCAACGTGCTGGAGCGCGCGGCGCTGCTCAGCGATGACCTGATCCTCACCGAAGAGGATATTCGCGCGGCCATCGGCACCTTTACCCCGGTTGAGCGCCCGTCGGTGTCGACGCGAGAGCCGTTGGCGGATGAGACTTTCGCCGAGGCACGGCAGCGGTTTGACCGGCAGTTGATCCAGTCCGCCCTCGCGCAATGTGCGGGCAAAGTGCCGGAGGCGGCGGCTCGACTGGGACTGGGACGCTCGACGCTGTACAAGAAGATGCTGGCCTTGGGCATCACCGAGTCTCAATAAAGAGACCTGAGTCTCCAATAAAAGACAACAGCAAAAGCTTCGTGAGCAAGCCCGCTCCCACAGGGGATACGCATTCCAAATGTGGGAGCGGGCTTGCTCGCGAAGGCGTCAGCCCTCTCAACAAAAATCTCCAGAAGGAGACAACCCTTCAACTCTCAACACGCTTAAACCTATAAAACCCTTACATTTCAATGATTTGAATATCTGGCACAGATCTCGCTAAAGCCTCTCCTGCACCCGCTTCACCCACAAAAATAACAATCTTTGGAGACACTCCATGAGTGTGATCATTGCCTTGGCAGCCCTCGCGCTGCTGATGCTCGCCGCCTACCGTGGCTACAGCGTCATTCTCTTCGCCCCGATTGCCGCCCTCGGCGCTGTCCTGCTCACTGACCCTTCCGCCGTCGCGCCTGCCTTCACCGGGGTGTTCATGGAGAAAATGGTCGGTTTCATCAAACTGTATTTCCCGGTGTTCCTGCTCGGTGCCGTGTTTGGCAAGTTGATCGAATTGTCGGGGTTCTCCCGTTCGATCGTGGCCGCAGCGATTCGCTTGCTCGGCACGCGTCAGGCGATGCTGGTGATCGTGCTGGTCTGCGCCCTGCTCACTTACGGCGGCGTGTCGTTGTTCGTGGTGGTGTTTGCGGTGTATCCATTTGCCGCGGAAATGTTCCGCCAGAGCAACATTCCCAAGCGCCTGATCCCGGCAACCATTGCCCTCGGCGCATTCTCGTTCACCATGGATGCCCTGCCCGGCACGCCGCAGATTCAGAACATCATCCCCAGCACTTTTTTCAACACCACCGCGTGGGCCGCGCCGTGGCTGGGGGTGATCGGCACGATTTTCGTGTTCTGCGCCGGCATGTTGTTCCTGCAGCGCCAACGCAACAAGGCCCAGCGTGCTGGCGAAGGTTACGGCACCGAGCTGCGTAACGAGCCGGAAACCGCCGAAGACCTGAAACTGCCGAACCCATGGATCGCCCTGTCGCCGCTGCTGGCGGTGGGCATCATGAACCTGCTGTTCACCCAGTGGATTCCGCAGTGGTACGGCAAGACCCACAGCCTCGCGTTGCCGGGGATGGCCACGCCGGTGACCACGGAAATCGCCAAGCTCACCGCAATCTGGGCGGTGCAGGCGGCATTGCTGATCGGCATCCTGATGGTGTTGGTGTTCGGCTTCAAGGCGATCCGCAGCAAACTCGCCGAAGGCAGCAAAAGCGCGGTCAGCGGCGCACTGCTGGCGGCGATGAACACCGCCTCGGAATACGGTTTCGGTGCGGTAATCGCTTCGTTGCCGGGCTTTCTGGTACTGGCCGACTGGCTCAAGCAAATCCCCAATCCGCTGGTCAACGAAGCGATCACCGTGACCCTGCTGGCGGGTATCACCGGTTCGGCGTCGGGCGGCATGAGCATTGCTCTGGCGGCGATGTCCGAGCAATTCATCGCGGCGGCGCACGCGGCGAACATTCCGCTGGAAGTGCTGCACCGCGTGGCCGCGATGGCCAGCGGCGGCATGGACACCCTGCCGCACAACGGCGCGGTGATCACCCTGCTGGCGGTCACTGGCCTGACCCACCGCGAGGCCTATAAAGACATTTTCTGTATTACGCTGATCAAGACCCTGGCGGTCTTCGTAGTGATCGGCACTTTCTACGCCACTGGCATTGTGTGAGGTATTCATGACGACTCTTTCGGGCAAGACCGCACTGGTTACCGGTTCCACCAGCGGCATCGGTCTGGGCATCGCCCTGAGCCTGGCCAAGGCCGGCGCCAACCTGATTCTCAACGGTTTCGGTGATGCCTCGAGCGTGATCGCCGAAGTCGGCCAGTTCGGCGGCAAGGTCGGTCATCATCCGGCGGACGTCAGCGATCCGGCGCAGATTGCCGACATGATCGCTTACGCCGAACGCGAATTCGGCGGCGTCGACATTCTGGTCAACAACGCCGGGATTCAGCACGTGGCGGCCGTGGAGGAGTTCCCGGTAGAGCGCTGGGACTCGATCATCGCGATCAACCTGTCATCGGTGTTCCACAGCACCCGCCTGAGCCTGCCGGGCATGCGCGCCAAGGGTTGGGGACGAATCGTCAATATTGCCTCGGTGCATGGTCAGGTGGGTTCGACCGGTAAAGCCGCGTATGTCGCGGCCAAGCATGGAGTGATCGGTTTGACCAAAGTGGTCGGGCTCGAAACGGCTACCAGTAATGTGACCTGCAACGCGATCTGCCCGGGCTGGGTGCTGACGCCGCTGGTGCAGAAACAGATCGATGATCGCGCCGCCAAAGGCGTTGATCCGCAGCAGGCGCAGCATGATTTGCTGGCGGAGAAACAACCGTCGCTGGAGTTCGTCACGCCGCAGCATCTTGGGGAATTGGTGTTGTTTCTATGCAGCGAGGCTGGCAGCCAGGTGCGCGGGGCGGCGTGGAATATTGATGGAGGCTGGTTGGCGCAGTAATGCTGCGCCCCTGTGGGAGCGAGCCTGCTCGCGAAAGCGGTGTATCAGCCAACATCAATGTTGAATGTAATTCCGCTATCGCGAGCAGGCTCACTCCTACAAGTGATGTGTCATGAACAACACAACAAGAGGCAAACCAATGTCCGACCTCCTCTGGCAACCCGACGCCGAGCGTATCGCCCAATCGCGCATGGATCAGTTCCGCCGCGACATCAATCAGCGCCATGGCCTGGCGCTGAGCAGCTACACCGACCTGCACCGCTGGAGCGTGGAACAGCGCGAAGCGTTCTGGCAGGCGGTCGTCGATTTCTTCGACATCCGCTTTCACACCCAGCCCGACGCCGTCCTGCGTGAAGGCGCGCAGATGCCCAGTGCCGAATGGTTTCCCGGCGCGACCCTGAACTTTGCAGAACACCTGCTGCGCCGTCGTGACGATGCCGTTGCAGTGATCGCCGTGGCGGAAAACGGTCAGCGCGAACAGCTGACCTGGGCCGAACTGGCCGAGCACGTCGCCGGTTTTCAGGCCAGCCTGCAAGCCGCCGGTGTCGGCCTCGGCGACCGCGTGGCCGCGTGCATGCCCAACACCTGGCAGACTCTGGTGGCGATGCTCGCGACCACCAGCCTCGGGGCGATCTGGTCGTGCTCGTCGCCGGACTTCGGCACCCACGGCGTGATCGACCGTTTCGGCCAGATCGAACCCAAAGTGTTGATCACCTGCGCCGGCTACCGTTACGCCGGCAAAGACATCGACCAGACCACCAAGATCAACGAAATCCTCGCGCAACTGCCGTCGCTGCAGCAGTTGATTATCGTGCCCTATGCTCGTGCGCAGGCCCGTGCCGAGGATTACCAAACCCACGCCAACGTGACGTTGTGGGACGATTTCTACCAACCCGGCGGCGAACCGCGGTTTGTCCCGGTGCCGTTCAATCACCCGTTGTACGTGTTGTATTCCAGCGGCACCACCGGCGTGCCGAAATGCATCGTGCACAGCACCGGCGGCGTGCTGCTGCAGCATGCCAAGGAGCATGGCCTGCACGTCGATCTCGGCCCCGGTGACCGGTTGTTCTACTACACCACTTGCGGCTGGATGATGTGGAACTGGCTGGTCTCGGCCCTCGCGGTCGGCAGCGCGGTGGTGCTGTATGACGGCTCGCCGTTTCACCCGGATAACCAACGCTTGCTCGATCTGATCGACGATGAGCGCATCAGCGTGTTCGGCACCAGCCCCAAGTTTCTCGCAACACTGGAAAGCAGCGGCATCAAGCCTGCGCAAAGCCACGATCTGAGCAGCCTGAAGACCTTGCTCTGCACCGGCTCCGCGCTGTCGCCACAGAGCTATGACTTCGTCTACCGCGACTTCAAGCGCGATGTGTGCCTGGCGTCGATGTCCGGCGGCACCGATGTGGTGTCGTGCTTCGTCAACGGCAACCCGCTGTCGGCGGTGCGCCGCGGCGAAATCATGGGCAAGAGCCTGGGCATGGCTGTTGAAGTGTGGAACGACGCCGGCGTTGCCGTGATCGGCGAAAAAGGCGAGCTGGTCTGCACCCGGCACTTCCCGGCGATGCCCGTCGGGCTGTGGCATGACCCTGACGGTGCAAAACTGCGCAAATCCTATTTCAGCCTGTTCCCCGGTGTCTGGGCCCAGGGTGACTACGCCGAGCAATTGCCCCACGGCGGGATGCTGATCCACGGCCGCTCCGACGCCGTGCTCAACCCCGGCGGCGTGCGCATCGGCACGGCGGAAATCTATCGTCAGGTCGAGAAAGTCCCGCAGGTGCTGGACAGCGTGGCGATCGGACAGCAATGGCAAGACGATGTGCGCGTAGTGCTGTTTGTCCGTCTGCAGGATGGCGTGACGCTGGATGACCACCTGCAACAACAGATCCGCCAGGTGATCCGCGCCAACACCACACCGCGCCACGTGCCGGCGAAGATCGTCGCGGTGACCGATATTCCGCGCACCATCAGCGGCAAGGTGGTGGAACTCACGGTGCGTAATGTGGTGCACGGTGAGCCGGTGAAAAATACCGATGCGCTGGCCAATCCCGAGGCCTTGGAGCAGTTCCGCAATCGCCCGGAGCTGTCGGATTAGCACGCCATCCCCTTGTGGGAACGGGCTTGCTCGCGAAGGCAATCTGTCAGTCGATAACAATGTGACTGATACACCGCTTTCGCGAGCAAGCCCGCTCCCACAGGGGTGGGGTGTTAATCCATCAGGCCCCAATCGCCTGATGTTGTGGGTGCGGGCGCCGGGCCCGCCTCGGTGTGCAGTTTCAAACGCAGGCGCAGATTGTTCTGCGAATCGGCATGCTTGAGCGCTTCGTCCTCACTGATCACGCCCTCCACCACCAGCCCGTACAGCGCCGCGTCGAACGTCTGCATGCCGGCCTCGCCGGACTTCTCCATGATGCCTTTGAGTTCGCCCAACTCGTTGCGGCGGATCAGGTCGGCGATGGTCGGGGTGCCGAGCATCACTTCGACCGCCGCCCGGCGCTGGCCGTCCACAGTGCGCACCAGCCGTTGCGAGACGAACGCCTTGAGATTGTTGCCCAGTGCATGCAATAGCTGCGGGCGGCGCTCTTCGGGGAACAGATTGACGATACGGTCCAGCGCCTGATTGGCGTTGTGCGCATGCAGCGTCGACAGCACGAGGTGCCCGGTGTCGGCAAATGTCAGCGCATGCTCCATGGTTTCGCGGTCACGGATCTCGCCGATCAGCACTACGTCCGGGGCCTGGCGCAGGGTGTTTTTCAGCGCCGCATGGAAACTGCGGGTATCGACGCCGACTTCGCGTTGATTGATGATCGAGCGCTGGTGTCGATGGATATACTCCACCGGGTCTTCGATGGTGATGATGTGCCCGCTGCTGTGGCGATTGCGGTGATCGATCAGCGCGGCCAGCGAGGTGGATTTACCGGAGTCGGTGGCGCCAACGAACAGGATCAGCCCCTGTTTGAGCATCACCGTTTCCAGCAATACCGGCGGCAGTTTCAGGTCTTCGAAGCGCGGGATATCGAGTTTGACGTTGCGGATCACGATTGACACATCATTGCGTTGCTTGAAGACGTTCACCCGAAAACGCCCGATGCCCGTACGGGAAATCGCCAGGTTCATTTCCAGATCCCGATCGAACTCGCGCCGTTGCTCGGCGTCCATCAGGGAGTTGGCGATGGTCTCGACCTCGCCGGGCTTGAACGGCCGCTCGCTGAACGGCGTCAGCACGCCATCGATGCGCGCACTGGGTGGCGCTCCCGTGGACAGGAACAGGTCAGAGCCGTGCTGGCTCGACAGACGGAGCAACAGTGCATCGATTTCCATGGCAATAAGCACCCGCGAAGCATTCAATGAACAGAAATGACCCGCTGTCGTGACGTAACGGGTCATACAGCGTCTACCGCAAGTGCAAGAATAGTAGATGCCAACGCACTGACCGACGCTCAGGATACATTTGATGAACGCAGCACCCTCCCCCGATGACGCCCAAGCCCTGATCGCCCGTACCGACTGGAGCCGCACGCCGTTGGGCGCTTCTGGCACCTGGCCGCAAAGCCTGCGCACCGCGGTGGACATCGTGATTCACTCACCGATGCCGATGCTGCTGTTGTGGGGGCCGCAGCTCACGCAGATCTACAACAATGGCTTTGCAATGCTCGCCGGGAGCAAGCATCCGCACGCTTTCGGACAGCCGGCGCACCTTATATGGCCGGAACTTCAAGACTTTACCGACCCGATTTATCGAGCCGTCCTACAAGGCCAGATGCGCACCTACAGCGAGCGGCGATTTACCCTGCAACGCGGAGGCGTAGAGTCCGACTTCTGGCTGGACCTGACCTACAGCCCCATCCGCGATGAAAACACGCAAGTGGCCGGGATCCTGGTGACGGCCATCGAAACCAACGAACGCCGGCGCATCGCCCTCGAACTGCAACGCCGCTCCGAAGAAAGTCTCAAGGCTCAGCGCGACACTGAAGAACGCCTGCAACTGGCGCTGGCCGCCACCGATGCGGTTGGCACCTGGGATTGGGACATCGGCGAAGACCGTTTCATTGCCGACGCGCATTTCGCCCAGTTGCACGGCATTGATCCGGCCCACGCCAGCCAGCTACCGATCAGCGACTACCTGCAAGGCGTGCACCCCGAAGACCGCGCCCTGATCGCCCGCAGTATCAAGCATTGCATCACCCACGGCACCGAGTACGCCGAGGAATATCGCCTGCTGAAAGCCGACGGCGAGCTGCGTTGGGTGTTTGCCCGTGGCCGCTGTTACAAGGATCACCACGGGAGACCAGTGCGCTTCCTCGGCGCCGCGCTGGATCTGACCGAGCGCAAGCACACCGAGCAGGCGCTGCGCCAGAGCCAGACGGAATTGCAGCTGATCATCAATGCAATGCCGATCCTCATCAGCTATGTCGACCACGAAGAGCGCTTTCGCCTGAACAACGCGGCGTATCTGGACTGGTACGGCCTCACGCCGCAGGAACTGTATGGCCGCACCATTCGCGAAGTGATCGGCGAAGAAGCCTACTTCCTGCGCGCGCCCTATATTGCCGAGGCCCTGGCCGGGCGGCCCTGCTCGTTCAGCCTGTATACCCCGCATCGCGACGGCAGCAACCGCCATGCGCTGATGAATTACCTCCCGCGCCACGGCGCCGACGGCTCAGTCAACGGTTTTTATATTTTCGTGATCGACGAATCCGAACGGAAGAAGACCGAAGAAGCCCTGCGCAATCTCAATGAAACCCTCGAAGAGCGGGTCAGCGCCCGCACCGAACAACTGGCTCAGGCCAATCAGCGTCTGCAGAACGAGATGTTCGAACGTGAGCGCGCCGAAGATGCGTTGCGCCATGCGCAGAAAATGGAAGCGGTCGGCCAGCTCACCGGCGGTATCGCCCACGACTTCAACAACATGCTCACTGGAATCATCGGCAGCCTCGACCTGATGCAACGCTACATCGCCGACGGCCGCGCCGATGAAATCGGCCGTTTCACCGAAGCGGCGGTGTCGTCGGCCAACCGAGCGGCGGCGCTGACCCATCGGCTGCTGGCGTTCTCGCGCCGGCAATCGCTGGACCGCAAGACCCTCAACGTCAACGAACTGATTCATTCGCTGGAAGATTTGATCCGCCGCACCAAGGGCGACCCGATCGAACTCATGCTGCGCCTGGCCGACGATGTCTGGCCGATCAGCACCGACGTCAGCCAACTGGAAAATGCTTTGCTCAACCTGGTGATCAACGCCCGCGACGCCATGCCCGATGGCGGCGAGTTGCTGATCGAAACCGCTAATGTCTACCTCGACGGCAACGACATCACCACCCTCGAACCGGTCAAGGCCGGCGACTACCTGATGCTGGCGGTCAGCGACAACGGCACCGGCATGACGCCGTCGGTACGGGCCAAGGCGTTCGATCCGTTCTTCACCACCAAACCGATCGGCCAGGGTACCGGGCTCGGACTGTCGATGATTTATGGCTTCGCCCAGCAGTCGGGCGGGCATGTCAGCCTCGACAGTCTGCCGAATCAGGGCACTTGTGTGCGCTTGTACTTGCCGCGTCTGAACCTGCTGGAACCCGAACGGCCAGTCGTGGAAACCCTCAGTGCGGCGCCGACGGCCACCTGTGGCGAAACCGTGGTGGTGGTTGAAGATGACCCGGCAGTGCGCATGCTGGTGCTCGATCTGCTCAAGGAGCTGGGTTACCTCGCCCACGAAGCCGCCGATGCCAGCGCCGCCCTGCCGCTGCTGGAATCGGAGCTGCGTGTGGATCTGCTGGTGACCGACGTTGGACTACCAGGGATGAATGGCCGGCAACTGGCGGAAATCGCCCGCCAGCATCGTCCGGGGCTGAAGGTGCTGTTCATGACCGGTTACGCGCAGAAAGCCGCCGAGCGTCAGGGCTTTCTCGAGGATGGCATGGACATGGTGGCCAAGCCGTTTTCGATTGAAGTGCTGGCCAACAAGATCCGCGAGATGATCAACCAAACGCCGTCACTTGAGGCATAATCCCGCGCCCCGCCGTCACCCCGTTACAGGTATCGCACGATGAAAGCCCAAGCCCGCCACATTCTGGTGAAAACCGCCGAAGAGGCCGAACAACTCAAGCAACGCATTGCCAAGGGCGAAGCGTTCGATGTGCTGGCGAAGAAATACTCGACCTGCCCGTCCGGCAAACGCGGCGGTGATCTGGGTGAAGTGCGGCCGGGGCAGATGGTCGGCGCGATCGATGCGGTGATCTTCAAGAAGCCGCTGCGCACGGTGCACGGGCCTATCAAGAGCAAGTTCGGCTATCACCTGGTGCAGGTGTTTTTCCGCGATTGAGTGCTTGGCCTTAGGGCCTCTTCGCGAGCAAGCTCGCTCCCACAGTCTGGAATGCGGCCCCCTGTGGGAGCGGGCTTGCCCGCGAACCGATTGCGCAGCAAGCGGCCATCCACCGCTTACCTGGGAATCAATGCCCCCGGCACCTGAATCACCCGACTCGCCAGCCAATGCCCCGCCTCAGCCGCCTCGACCGGACTGCCACCCAGCAAACGCCTGGCCAGATACGCCGCACTGAACGAATCCCCCGCCGCCGTCGTATCCACCACCTTGTCGACCTGCTGCGCCGGCACTTCGAACGCCTCGCCATCACAACGAATCAGACACGCCTCGGCGCCGCGCTTGAGCACCACTTCCGGCGTGCCGATCTGCGCGTACGCCTCGAACACTGCGTCGCAATCGGCAAAATGGAACAGCGCCTGCTCGTCATCCACGGTCAGCAACGCCAGATCGACATGCGGCAACACGCCGCGATAGGCCGCCCGCGCCTCTTCCGGTGAGGCCCACAAGCGTGGCCGATAATTGTTGTCGAAGACGATCCGCGCATCGCGCTGGCGGGCTTCGATCAGGGTCTGGATCAAGCGCTCGCGCCCCTTCGCACCTAACACTGCGAGGGTGATGCCGCTGAAATACAGCACATCGTAGTCCGGCAGCGCCGCCAGAATCGGCTCCGCCGCCGGGGTGGTGAAGCAATCGCGCACCGCCGCTTCATTGCGCCAGTAGAGGAAACGCCGCTCGCCGTTGGCGTCGGTCTGGATGCAGTACAGGCCGGGCAAGCGACCGGGCAGACGCTGCACGAGATCCAGGCCAATGCCTTCATCGGCCCAACTCTGGCACATGGCATCGCTGAAGCTGTCGTCGCCGAGCGCGGTGACGTAATCGACCTGGGCTTTGTCGCCGAGGGCGCGGGACAGGTACACCGCGGTGTTCAAGGTATCGCCGCCGAAGCTTTGCTGCAGGCTGCCATCGGCGCGGTGCTGGAGTTCGATCATGCATTCGCCGATCAGGGCGATGCGCGGGGTGTTCGGGCCCAGGGGGCTGAGGCTGGTCATTGGGAGGTGTCTCTGGATAATCATCGGTGTTTGGGCGGCCCTCATCGCGAGCAGGCTCACTCCTACAATTGGAATGCGTTCCCCTGTAGGAGTGAGCCTGCTCGCGATGGGCGCGACTCGGTCTGAAACCTTAGAAGCAGGTCTCCATGCTCTCGACCACCGCCAACTGCTCATCCACCAGCAACCCCACCCGCCACTTGTCGAACGTCAGGCACGGGTGCGAGGTGCCGAAGGAAATGATGTCGCCCACCCGCAACTCAACCCCCGGCGCCACGCTCATGAACGCATGCTGGTCCATCACCGCCGTCACCTTGCACGCGCCGACATCGTCGCCCACCGCTGGCAATACACCGGCCTTGTAACGCAGCAATGGCACCGGCAGGCCGGCATCGAATGCCACATCGCGTTTGCCGAGGGCGATCACCGCAAAACCCGGCTCCGGCAGCGATTGCACGTGGGCCCAGACTTCCAGCGCCGGGCGCAATCCTTCGTGCAGATCGCTACGACGATCCAGCACGCAACACTGCGCTTCCTTGTAGATGCCATGATCGTGGGCGACATAACTGCCCGGGCGCAGCACGCTGAGGAAGCGTCCGCTGGCGTTCTGCGCTTCGAACGACTCGGCGATCAGGTCGTACCACGCCGAACCCGAGGCGGTGATGATCGGCTTGGCAATGGCAAACGCGCCGCTGTCCTGCAACTGCACCGCCAGGCGCACCAGCGACGCGGCGAATTCACGAATGCCGCTAACCGCGTGATCGCCATGGATCACCCCTTCGTAACCCTCGATGCCGGTCAGAGCCAGCGCCGGTTGCGCGTTGATCGCCTGGGCCAGCGCGATGACTTCCTGCTCGCTGCGGCAACCGCAACGGCCACCGACCACGCCGTACTCGATCATCACATTCAACTTCACTCCGCGCGAGGCGAAGTAGGCGCCGAGATCGGCGACGTTGTCCGGGTGATCGACCATGCAGTAGAAATCGAAATCCGGGTCTGCCAGCAGATCGGCGATCAGCGCCATGTTCGGCGTGCCGACCAGTTGGTTGGCCATCAACACCCGGCGTACACCGTGGGCGTATGCGGCGCGAGTCTGGGTGGCGCTGGCGAGGGTGATGCCCCACGCTCCGGCATCGAGCTGACGCTGGAACAGCGCCGGGGTCATGCTGGTTTTGCCGTGGGGCGCGAGCTCGGCGCCGCTGTCGCTGACGAACTTCTGCATCCAGCGAATGTTGTGCTCCAGCGCCTCGCGGTGCAGCACCAGCGCTGGCAGGCTGACGTCGCGCACAAGGTGCGCACCGATGGCGGCGTCGCCCTTTTCCACAGCGGTATTGATGGCAGTCGTCATGGTCAAACTCCTCGCATTCAGTCGCGGCCGCAAACAGCCGCGGTTATTCGTTGATGCGCCGGGCGAGGCTGTTGGCGCTCTCGATCAGCACCCGGCGATAGTCGTCGTAATTGTTTTTCGCATCGGCCCGTGGGGCGACGATGCACAGGGTGCAAATGGCCACGCCGCTGGGGTCTTTGACCGGCGCGGCGAAGCAATGGGTGAAGGTGTCGGCCACGCTGTCGAAGGAGAAGAAACCGTCGATGCCAGCCTGGCGGATCTCCGCCAGAAAGCGTTCCAGCGGCAGGCGCTCGCCATCGGGCAGGATGTAGTCGTCCTCGTCGATCAGGTCGATGATCTGCTGGTCGCTCAAATGCGCCAGCAGCAAGCGCCCGGACGCAGTCCACGGGATCGGCGCGTTTTCGCCGATGTCGGACGAAATGCGGAAATGCCGCTCGCCTTCCTTCATCAGTGCCACGGTGTATTTGCGCCCGTTGAGCAGGCACATCTGCGCGGTTTCCCGGGTCTGGCTGACGATCTCCTGCAAGGCGTGATCGGCCTCGCGGCTGAGGTCGAAATGGCGCAGATGCGCCTGCCCGAGAAAGTACAACTGACGTCCGAGATAGACGTGACCGTCCTTGCCCACCGGCTCCAGAATCCGTCGTTCCAGCAGCGACGCCACCAGTTCGTAGACCGTGGATTTCGGGCTGCCGATGCCATTGGCGATGTCGTTCGGACGCAGCGGCTGGCCGATCTCCTTGAGGAAGTCGAGGATATCGAACGCCCGGTCCAGACCACGGGCCCGGCGTTTGATGGTGTCTTCGGTCATGTTTTCAGTTCCCAATGAAAGTGCCGGGAGTTTACCGAGACTACTGCGGCGCTTGGTAGGTCGCTTTCGCGAGCAGGCTCGCTCCCACAGGGGATTGCATTTCAAATGTGGGAGCGAGCCTGCTCGCGAAGAAGTCAGCACAGATTTCAGGGTTTCTTCTTGTACGCGATGCAATCGATCTCGACCTTGCAATCAACCATCATGCTCGCCTGCACACAGGCCCGTGCCGGAGCGTGTTCCGGTTTGAAGTACTCGCCGAAAACCTTGTTGAAACTGCTGAAATCCCGTGGATCGTCCAGCCATACACCAGCCCGCACCACGTCCTCCAGGCCATAACCGGCCTCTTCGAGAATCGCGATCAGGTTCTTCATGGTCTGGTGGGTCTGCTCGACGATGCCGCCAACGATGATCTCGCCATCCACCGCCGGCACCTGGCCGGACACGTGCAGCCAGCCATCCGCTTCAACGGCGCGCGCGAAGGGACGTGGCTGACCGCCAGCGGCCGTGCTGCCGGTGCCGTATCGAGTAATGCTCATGGGTACTTCTCCTGGTTACAAAACAAAGATTAGAACCGCGTGCTCTTGAGAAACTCAGCCAGACGCGGTGATTGCGGGCGTTCGAACAGTTCCTTGGGCGGCCCCTGCTCTTCGATGCGCCCCTGATTCATGAACACGATCTTGTCCGAGACCTCGAAGGCGAAACGCATCTCGTGGGTCACCAGCAACATGGTCATGCCGTCTTCGGCCAGGCCCTTGATAACGTTCAACACTTCACCGACCAGCTCCGGGTCGAGCGCCGAGGTGACTTCGTCGAACAGCATCAGGCTCGGGTTCATCGCAATCGCCCGGGCAATCGCCACGCGCTGTTGCTGCCCCCCGGACAACTGCCCGGGAAAGTGATTGCGCCGTTCCAGCAGGCCGACCCGCTCCAGCCATTTCTCGGCCAGCACCACGGCTTCGTCCTTGTGCATTTTCTTTACCTTGAGCAGACCGAGGGTGACGTTCTGCAAGGCAGTCAGGTGCGGAAACAGGTTGAATTGCTGGAAGGCCATGCCGGTCATCGCACGATGGCGGGCGATGACTTTTTCCGCGTGACGCACACGTTTGCCACCGACCTCGTCATAGCCGATGGACTCGCCGTCGAGCAGGATCTGCCCGCCCTGAAACTCTTCGAGCATGTTCACGCAGCGCAGCAAGGTGGTCTTGCCCGAACCGCTGGAACCGATCAGCGTCACGACGTTGCCACGCTGCATGCTCAGGTCGACGCCCTTGAGCACTTCGACTGCGCCGTACTGCTTGTGCAGGCCACGGATGTCCAGCAGCGGCTGACCGTTCTGAACGTTGGAAACTTGAGCTTGAGTCATGGCAGGGCCACCCGCTTTTCAATATGCCGGCCGAGTAATTCGATGCCGTAGTTGATGATGAAGAACAGAAAACCGGCGAACAGGTAGAACTCCAGAGTCATGAAGGTCCGGGCGATGATCTGTTGGGTGCTGAGCAACAATTCGGCGACGCCGATCACCGAGAGCAGGGTCGAGGCCTTGACGATTTCGGTGGACGAGTTGACCCAGGTCGGCAGGATTTGCCGCAACGCCTGGGGCAACAGCACGTAACCGAGGGATTGATAAAACGTCAGGCCGATCGCCTTGCTCGCTTCCATCTGCCCGCGTGGCAAGGCCTGCAAGGCACCGCGCACAATCTCGGCAACGTGCGAGCCGCAGAACAGCGTCAGGCCCAGCGCACCGGCCTGAAACGCGCTGATCTGCCAGCCCAGCGCCGGCGCCATATAGAAGCAGGCCAGCACCAGTACAAACACCGGCGTGCCGCGAATAATGTCGACATAAAAGCGGAACGGCGCGCGCATCCAGAACTTGCCGTAAGTCAGCACCAGACCGGTGACAACCCCGAGCAGCGTGCCGAACAGAATCGCCAGCGCCGACACCTGCACACTGGTCAGGAAGCCTTGCAGCAACGTCTCGCGTGCCAACCACAATTCATGCAACCAACTGGGAGATTCGTACATCGCAGCCTCCTATCGGCGGATCGCAAGACGCTGCTCGAGGTAACGCAGCAGCATGGCAATGAGGTAACAGGCCGCGACATACAACGCCGTGGTCACCAGCCAGGTTTCGATCACCCGGTAGCTCTCGACGTTGATCTTGCGCGCGTAATAGGTCAGCTCCGGCACCGCAATCGCGGCGGCCAGCGAGGTGTCCTTGAACAGCGAGATGAAGTTGTTCGACAGCGCCGGCAACACGTTGCGCAGCATCACCGGCACGGTGACGTAGGCCTTGACCTGCCACTCACCGAGGCCGATCGCCAGCCCCGCTTCGCGCTGGCCTTTGGGAATGCTCAGCAAACCACCACGGAACACCTCGGTCAGATAGGCACCGGCATACAGCGACAGGGTGATGATGAACGAGGGAATCTTGTCCAGACGGATACCCAGGCTCGGCAAGGCAAAGTAGATCAACAGAATCAACACCAGAATCGGCGTGTTACGCACCACCGTGACGTACACCGAGGCCAGCACCCGCAAGGCGCGATGCTTCGACAGCAAGGCAAACGCCATCAGCAGGCCGATCACGCAGCCGATGGCGATCGACACCAGTGCCAGTTCAAGACCCAGACCGAGCCCCGCCAGCAAGGTGTCGAAATCGCGCCATACGGCGGCAAAGTTCAACTGATAGTTCATGGTCAGCAGTACCTTGAGCGGGGCGCGTGCAGGCGCCCCACTCTCACGGGATCATTTGAATTCGACAGGGAAACCGATCGCCGGCGACGGCAGGTCGACACCGAACCATTGCTTGAAGGATGCCGCGTAAGTCGGGAACTCAACGCCGGTCATGGCTTCATGCAGGGCGGTATTGACGAAGTTCAGCCAGTCCTGATCGCCGCGTTTGACTGCGCAGGCGTAGGTCTGTGGGCTCCACGCGTAGGTCGGGCTGCGGTAGCGGCCAGGGTTCTGCACCATCAGGTACTTGACCGACGACTGATCGGTAGCAGCGGCATCGGCGCGACCGGAATTCACCGCCTGATACATCAGATCGACACTGTCGTACTGATCGACCTTGGCCTTGGGCAGCGCCTGGTGCACCAGTTCTTCGGCATAGACGTTTTGCAGCACGGCCACAGTAACGCTGTCACCGGCCGCCTGCAGGTCTTCGATTTCCTTGTACTTGCTGTTGGCCGGCAGCAGCAGGCCGACACCTTCGCGGTAGTACGGCAGGGTGAACGCCACTTGTTGCGCACGGCTGGCGGTAACGGTGATGAACTGGCAGCTCATGTCGACCTTGTCGGTCAGCAGATTGGGAATTCGCGCGTCGGACGACTGCACGACGAACTCGACTTTGCTTGGGTCATTGAACAACCCCTTGGCCACCATCCTGGCGATGTCAATATCAAAGCCCTGCAACTTGCCGTCCGCACCCTGAAAGTGCCACGGCGCATTGGTGCTGCCGGTGCCGACAATCAGCTTGCCCCGGGCCAGAACACTGTCGAGCTTGCTATCGGCTGCCTGGGCCATGCCCATCACAGCGGACGAAGCCGCAAGAACAAAAACACACGCTTTGAACAACGAAGGACGGCGATGCATGGCAAGCACTCCAGGATGATGTTTATTCCGCTATACCGGAACACGGTTTGTTACTACGGAATAGACAGCAGAAAGTGTGCCACAGGAATCACAGGGAATCTGTAGAGGGGTTAAATGTTTTTGGAATCAACGGGATGCAGGAAATGCGAAAAAGGAGTCAGGTGCGGGTACTGATGGGCTGCGCTACCTTGGGCTACAAATAACGAGTAGCAGGTTCCCAGATGGAGCACGAAGGGCTACTTCGGTGCAGTGGTTAGCGATTGAAGGGGCCAGCTCTCCAGATCTATCGGCAAGCGGCTTTGTCGTAGACCTCTCCCCGCTCTCTTCTCCCTACCGCAATCACGGTAACAACCAAAACCTCGTTCTTTACGCGATAGACCAGCCAGTATCCAGCACTGCGAAGCTTGATTTTGTAGGCGTTTCCCAACCCTCGGAGTTGATCGGCAGGAGCGTGAGGATTGACCAGACGTGTAGAGAGCTTTTTCTTGAACTGATTCTGAAGTGCTGAATCAAGCTTTTTCCATTCCTTCCAGGCTTTCTCGGAAAACTCCAGCTCATAGGTCATCTATAGAGACCTTGATGGTGGGATCGTTTTCTCGCTCCTTGCATAGTGCGATCAGTTCCAGATCCTCAAGACGATTCATCATCGCCTCATACTCCTTTGCGGGAACACAATAAAACGCCGGCTCATTTCGATTGAGGATTGCAACAGATTGGCCACCACCGGCGGCCACGGTACCCATGGGGTTTCTTTTCAATTCAGAAATACTCGCAACGATATTAGAAAGGACTACGTGAGTCATGATGGTGCTCCCTGGAGTGCTGTTAATGGTGCTTAAAATAGCACTCCAAGACGGCTTCGACGCCTATCGCTTATTACCGCCTTCTCTTTTATTGAGTGAAAAAAGGTATCACGTCCCGACATTCCACATTTCCGGGCTTCGTGTCGGGCCGGTCCTTTATAAAAGTGGGAAAAATCTCGCGAATCCACAGGCCACCTGTAATTTCTGACAGTAGACCTGTTCTTCACCCTTCTTTAACGTCATCGAACCTTCGAGGTCGTTGAAAAGGAGTTCTCAATGAGCGCTGCCAATACCATTTCCAATCTGGCCCCGGTTTACCGCAAAGCCCTGAAAACCTGGCGCCCGGTGATCCTGTATTTCGCCAATGAACACTGCCCCGCCTGCGAATGGGCCGGGCCGATTTTTCGTCAGATTGCCGAGCCGTACCGTCATCGCGCCAATATCTACATGCTTAACACCCGTGAGTCGCCGCGCCATCCGTTGGTCACCGGCACGCCGACGGTGCTGTTCTACAAGAACGGCAAGTTGCTGAAGAAGCTCAAGGGCATCGGCACAGAGGAAACACTGGCGGCGGACTTTGCCCGACATATTGGCAGGACCAGGGCGCCGGTGGTGCAGCAGAAACCAAGGCATGACCTGCCGTGGTTGCGCCGCACATTGAGCAGGCTCTGCACAATCGCGCGTGCGCATCGGCGGGTGATTTGAGGCAGTGCATTTCCCGTAATCGTTGCGGCGTCTGACACATCGCTTTCGCGGGCAAGCCCGCTCCCACAGGGGTCAACGTTGTTCACACATTTCGTGTACGACGCGTGCACTGTAGGAGCGGGCTTGCCCGCGAAGGGGTCGGCACCGTCAGCGCAAGGCTGCTGCCTTACGCAGAATCGCGCACCAGCAACACCTGCGTCACCCGTCGTTCCTCAACGGCTTTGACGGTCATTTGCCAACCTGCGTACTGCAGCCGATCGCCGATCATCGGCAAGCGATCCAGCAGGCTCATCACCAGTCCGGCCAGGGTCTGATAGTCCTCGGTCGGTTCGGCGCCAAACCCGGTGCGCTGGCGAACACGCGTCAGGTTCAACGCGCCGTTGACGACAAAACCGCCCTGCTCCTCGATCACGTCCGGGCCTTCGATCTCGCTGGCATCGGGCAGTTCGCCGGCAATCGATTCGAGGATGTCGGTCATGGTCAACACACCGACGAAGTCACCGAATTCGTTGACCACGAAGGCGATGTGAGTCGACGCCGCGCGCATTTGCTCCAGCGCATTGAGGATCGAATAGCTGTCGAGCAGGTTGATGGTCTTGCGCGCCAGGTGCTCCAGATTCGGCTCGGTACCGGACAGGTATTCCTTGAGCAATTCCTTCTTGTGCACGAAGCCCAACGGTTCATCCACCGCGCCGTGGCGAATCAGCGGCAGACGTGAATACGACGAGTGCATCAATTTTGTGCGAATTGTCTCGGCGTCGTCGGCCAGATCGATGGTGTCGACATCCGCACGTACGGTCATCAGGTTCCGAATCGGCCGCTCGGCCAGTTGCAGCACGCCACTGATCATCACTCGCTCGCGGCGGTCGAACAGCTCCGCACTCGGGGCTTCGCCGTCATCCAGCAGATCGGAAATTTCCTCGCCGACCTCCTCCGCCTCCAGCTTGCGCCCGCCCAGCAGACGCATTACCGCGTGGGCCGTGCGCTCACGTATGGGGCGCAAGCCTTGCATCGAACGCTTGCGTCGGGCCCGAGCGATCTGGTTGAACACCTCGATCAGGATCGAGAAACCAATCGCCGCATACAGATAACCTTTCGGGATGTGGAAACCCAGGCCTTCGGCCGTCAGGGCGAAACCGATCATCATCAGGAAGCCCAGACACAGCATGATCACCGTCGGGTGCGCATTGACGAAGCGGGTCAGCGGCTTGCTGGCGACGATCATCAGGCCGATGGAAATGATCACCGCGATCATCATCACCGCCAGTTCATCAACCATGCCGACGGCGGTGATTACCGCGTCCAGCGAGAACACAGCATCGAGCACCACGATCTGCGCGACGATTGGCCAGAACAGCGCGTAAGCGGCGTTGGTCGAGCGCTGGCCGACGTGGCCTTCGAGTCGTTCGTGCAGCTCCATCGTCGCCTTGAACAGCAGGAATACACCACCGAACAGCATGATCAGGTCACGGCCGGAGAAGCTCTTGTCGAACACCTCGAACAACGGCTGCGTGAGGGTGACCAGCCAGGAAATACTCGCCAACAGGCCCAGGCGCATGATCAGCGCCAGCGACAGGCCGATGATTCGCGCACGGTCGCGCTGATGCGGCGGCAGTTTGTCCGCCAGGATCGCGATGAACACCAGGTTGTCGATACCCAGCACCAGTTCCAGCACGATCAGAGTCAACAAGCCTAACCAGGCCGTGGGATCCGCTAACCATTCCATAAAATGTCTCGATCTCTCTTCAGTGAATTCAGGCTGCCGGACACGGCAAAGTGCAACGCGAAGGCTCTGAAGCCGCGTTGTCAACGATAGACGGGAGTCGGAAAACCGGATGCTGCGAGTACGTCAAGACCGCGCCATGGCGCGTGGAGAAGGTACGACTGGGAGGCTCCAAGAGGGTGTTCATGCAAATCCTGAATGAAAAATGGCCTTGGAGCGTACAGGCTAAAGGCACATTTTCTACAGCGGCAAATCATTTCAAAATCTGTAAGAGCACAGGAAATGTGATTTTCCTGCAGGCCCTTTCGCGAGCAAGCACGCTCCCACAGCGGTTATTCGTCGGACGCAGGTTCTGAGTTCAAAGAAGGTCCAATGTGGGAGCGGGCTTGCTCGCGAAGGGATCATCAAACACACCACATCATCGCCCGGCAAAACGCAACCGCGACAACTGGCGCAAATCCCCTCCCACGTAATAATCGTTGGTCCAGCTGTCATCCACCGCCAATGGACTCACCTGCTTCAGTTCCAGCTTTTTCGCGAAATAGCGAAAGCGGTAATGCTCATAAAACCGCAGCAACTCCAGGCCATAGCGATCAGCCAGATCGGTGTCGCCACGAATGATCAGGAAGTTCTCGTCATTGCCGTTACTGGCTGACGTACTGAGGTTGTGACTGCCGCTGATGATGGTCGGCGCATCGGTGGTGAAGTCGGTGATCACAGCTTTGGTGTGCACCAGCAGGTTGCCCTTCTGGCCTTTCATGTTTTCTTTCAACCAGCCTTCCAGCCCGGTGTTGAGCAAAGCTGTGGCAGCGAATTCGGCGGTGCGGTCGGCATGAAATCCGGTGATGCTGCTCGCGGTGTTTTGCAGGCCGTAACGCAGGATGTCGTCATGCGGTTTGCCGAGCAGCGCGTTGAGGATCGCGTCCGGCAGGCTGAACGCGGTGACGAACAGCACGTCCTTTTTCGCCGCCTCGATGATCTCGACAAACTCACGCAAATCGCCACCACCGCTGCGTGGCGAGAACCCGGCGAACAGCGCCTGTGTTGGGTCCATCGGGTTGTGCTCGGTGATCCAGCTGCGCGTCGCAGCGACGTCGGCGGGGTTGGCCCAGACCTCTTCGAACACTTGCAAATAACGCGTGGCAATCGTCACGTCGTCGAGCGTATGCACCACGTTGGCCTGGCGATACACGCCATTGGCGGTGAAATTGGTGCTGCCGCACAGCACCGCCTGCGGTTGCCGCTGACCAGCGCCATCGACGCGGCTGAGAACAATGAATTTGTCGTGAAAGATGTTATGGGTGACCCGGCCGCGCTTGTTCGCCATCGGCAATTTGGCAAGGTTCGTTTCGTTCAGGGTCGTATCGGGATCATCAGGTTGCGCGTGATACAGCACGCGCACCTGAACCCCTCGGGCAAAGGCCGCATTCACTGCGTCGACGATCGCCTGCAACTGATACTCGTAGATCGCGATATCCAGCGCCCACTGCGCGTCCACCGCACGTTCGATAAAGCCCAGCAAACGCTCCAACAGCCCGTTCTCCAGCCACAGCCGCGCCGCGTCGGGCCAGGCTTCGATGGGCAGGTTCTTGTTGGCGCTGATCTGCGCGTCGAGGTCGGGAAATTTGCGCTGGAAGGCCTGACTGGCGGCCACAGCACGGTTGAATATCACGCTCTGGTTGGCCGGATGACCGTCGTCACTGGTGATGCTCAGCTCCAGTGATTCGCCAAGTTGTGGCGCGTCTGCCGTGCCGTAGGCCAGATGCACGCGATAATGCATGGTAGTGCCCGGATTGACCGCGTAATCGGCCCAGCGGAACTTTTGCAGCGGCGCTTTATCGCTGGGCGTGGCGTGATACTGGGGGAAGGTGTGCGCCTTGCCGGGAAATGTCAGGCTGTTGAACAGGAACAACCACGGTTTGTCGCCCTGCTGCTTTTCGATGGCAAACCCGAGCAGGCCTTTGCGTCGAGGTTCGGCCAGGTCCATGGCGAGTAACACGCCGTTGGTGCCGGCGTAGGCTTTGACGCAAAAATCGTCCTGAGGATTGGCGACCAGTACCCGCATGATTCACTCCTTGTGATTGGGCTGGGGTGGAGCATAGAGCAGCGCTGCGGTTTTTGGTGATCCTGCATGATCCGAGGCGATGCCTTCGCGAGCAGGCTCGCTCCCACAGAGCAAGCGGTGTTCACCAACATTGTGGGAGCGAGCCTGCTCGCGAAGAGGCCCGCTCAGACTTCACACATCATCGATATGCCGATATTCCGCACTCAGCGCCGCCGCTAATTCCCGCGCCCGAGCCAGGCGGATCGGCCCACGCTCAATGTCGATCAACAATCCCGGACATTCCAGCGGCAACATCGGCGGCAAGGTTTTCAAGCGGCCATCCGTCACCACCAGCAAGCGCTGCTGCTCGGCAGGAAAGCGCTTTTGTCGCTGCACCAGCCATTGCTGTGCCTGCGTCAACGCCGCCACCAACGGCGTGCCGCCGCCCGCCCCCAACGCCTCCAGCCAGGTGCGCAAGCCACTCGATGCCTTCAGGCCTTGCACCTGCCATTTTGGCGCGCTGCCGCTGGCGGTCAGCAAGGCCAGTCGTGCCCGCTGCCGATAAGCATCATCGAACAATTGCGCGAGCAGGCCCTTGGCATCGCTCAGCGCCTGATGCCTACGGGTCGAAGCCGAGGCATCGACGATCACCAGCCACAATTCATGGGGAGTACGAGTGCGCAACTGGAACTGCAGATCTTCACGAGTCTGCGGCCGACCATTGAGCAGCGTGCCCGGCCAGTTCACCAGGCCGCTGCGCGCAGCGTGGCGCTGGCCCTGGCGTCCGTGGTCGAGGCGTCCGGCGCGGGGTCTGGCATTCGCCCCCGCGGCGGATCGGGGACGAATGCCGGTTACTTTTTTGGCCAGCTCGGCACTTCGCGACGGGCACCCGTGGCCAGTGCCGGGGCGGGCATATCCCCCCACTGGCCCTGCCCTTCGCTCGGTTCGGCCTGACTACTGGCCGGGTTCTGCGCGGGTGGCTGAGGGCTGGAAGAAGAGGATTCGCGACGGCGATGCCGCAGGGCGAATTCCGCCACGGCGTCGATGTCCTGCTCGGCAATCGCTGCAGCGCCGCGCCATGCTGCGTGCGCACGGGCCGCACGCAGCCAGACCAGATCAGCACGCAAGCCATCGACGCCAGCAGCGAAGCAACGCTGGGTGATGCTCGCCAACGCGTCGTCATCCAGCGGGATGTTCGCCAAGGCGATGCGCGCCTGTTCGCAGCGCTCACGCAGCGCTTGCTGCTGGGCTTCCCACTGCACGCAGAACGCCTGTGGATCGCTGTCGAAATCCAGTCGGCGCCGGATGATCTGCCCGCGTTCGGTCGGCGCGGTGTGGCCGCTGAGGGCGACGTTCAGGCCGAAACGGTCAAGCAGCTGTGGCCGTAATTCACCCTCTTCCGGGTTCATCGTGCCGATCAATACAAATCGCGCCGAATGCCGATGGGAGATGCCGTCGCGCTCGATCAGATTGGTGCCGCTGGCTGCCACATCGAGCAGCAGGTCCACCAGATGATCCGGCAGCAGGTTCACTTCATCGACGTAGAGCACGCCGCCGTCAGCCTTGGCCAAAACACCGGGAGAAAACTGCGCCCGCCCTTCACTCAGCGCGGCGTCGAGATCAAGAGTGCCAACCAGACGCTCTTCAGTGGCGCCCAGTGGCAACGTGACAAACTGACCGCTGGCCAGCAGATCGGCGAGGCCACGGGCCAGAGTCGATTTAGCCATTCCGCGTGGGCCTTCGATCAGCACGCCACCGATTTTCGGGTCGATGGCGGTGAGGCACAGCGCGAGTTTCAGGTCATCGGCGCCGACCACGGCGGAGAGCGGGAAATGCGGGGTGTCGGTCATCATCAATACTCGGTCATGGTCGGTGATCTGTCGAAAATCGTTGGGAGACACGTTGATCCCTGTGGGAGCGAGCCTGCTCGCGAAAGCGGTGTGCCAGCTACAAAAAAACTGTCTGACACGACGCCTTCGCGAGCAGGCTCGCTCCCACAGAGTGAGGCGGTGTGTCAGGTGTCTTCTTCTATATCCAGCAGCAGGTTTTCCAGTGCTTCTTTATACACGCCGGGTTCCTGCCACATCCCGCGCTGCTGCGCTTCGAGCATGCGCTCGGTCATGTCGCGCAGCGCATGCGGATTGTGTTCACGAACAAAATCCCGCGTCGTCGGGTCGAGCAAATAGGCATCGGCCAGCAACGCATACTGATGATCATCGATCAGTTGCGTGGTGGCGTCGAAGGCGAACAGGTTATCGACCGTCGCCGCCAGTTCAAACGCACCTTTATAGCCGTGACGTTTGACCCCGTCGATCCACTTCGGATTGGCTGCCCGCGAGCGGATCACCCGATTGAGCTCTTCTTTCAGGGTACGGATTCTCGGCAGATCCGGCTGGCTGTGATCACCGTGATAACTCGCCGCCGCTTCACCGCGCAGGGTTTCCACCGCCGCGAGCATGCCGCCCTGGAACTGGTAATAGTCGTTGGAGTCGAGCAAGTCGTGCTCGCGATTGTCCTGATTCTGCAACACCGCCTGCACCTGGCTCAGACGCTGGACGAACTGTTCGCGCGCAGCGGTGCCCTCATCCGCCCCACCATAAGCGTAAGCGCCCCAGTTCAGGTAGACCTCGGCCAGATCCTCGCGACTCTGCCACAGGCGACCGTCGATGGCGCCCTGCACGCCTGCGCCATAGGCACCGGGTTTGGCGCCGAAGATCCGCCAGCCGGCCTGACGCCGCGCCGCGTCGGCATCCAGCCCCGATTGCAACAGCGCCTCGCGCTCGGCACGCACCTTCGCCGCCAGCGGGTTGAGGTCATCCGGTTCGTCCAGCGCTGCCACCGCTTGCACGGCGGCGTCGAACAGACGAATCAAATTGGCAAAAGCATCGCGGAAAAAACCCGAGACCCGCAGCGTGACGTCGACCCGTGGCCGGTCGAGCAGGCTCAGCGGCAGAATCTCGAAATCATCGACGCGCTGACTGCCGGTGGCCCACACCGGGCGCACGCCCATCAGCGCCATGGCCTGAGCGATGTCGTCGCCGCCAGTGCGCATGGTCGCGGTGCCCCACACCGACAGGCCGAGCTGACGCAGGTGATCGCCGTGATCCTGCAAATGCCGCTCGAGAATCAACGTGGCGGACTGGAAGCCGATGCGCCACGCGGTGGTGGTCGGCAGGTTGCGCACGTCCACCGAGTAGAAATTGCGCCCGGTGGGCAACACGTCGAGACGGCCACGGCTCGGCGCGCCGCTTGGGCCGGCGGGGACGAAGCGGCCGTTGAGGGCGTCGAGCAGACCGCGCATTTCGGCGGGGCCGCAGGCGTCGAGGCGTGGGGCGACGACTTCGCGCAGGCTGTCCAGGATCGACGTTACATCAGACCACACCGGTCCCTGTGGGAGCGGGCTTGCTCGCGAAAGCGGCGGGTCAGTCGATATAAATTTATCTGACTCACCGCTTTCGCGAGCAAGCCCGCTCCCACAGGGGACTTGTAGTGCTTGGGAGATCAGTTGGGTGGCGAACAGTTCGAGGCGTTCGCGGGTGTCACCGGCGGTGCGCCAGGTTTCGTCGCTGACGCTTTGCAGCTCCGCCGGGCGCGGGCCGTTCCACGGTTCGGCAAGTGCGCAATCCAGCGGATCAAACCCCAGCTCAAACGCCTTGGCCAACGCCCGCAGCAGACTCGACTGCGCACCCTTGCCGTCGCCACGCGGAATGCGCAGCAGCGCCAGCAGCGTGTCGATGCGCAAACGTCCGGTCGGCGACTCGCCGAAAATGTGCAGGCCATCGCGGATCTGCGATTCCTTCAGGTCACACAGGTAGGTGTCCAGACGCGGCAGCCAGATCGCTGCATCGGCGTCGCTGTCCAGACCGGCGTCGAGTTGCAGTTCGCGGTCGATCTGCGTCTCGCGCACCAGTTGCAGAATGTCGCGCTGCAGCTCGCGGGCGCGACGCGGATCGAGCAGTTGCGCCTCGTAATATTCGTCGGCCAACAGTTCCAGATTGCGCAGCGGGCCGTAGGTTTCGGCACGGGTCAGCGGCGGCATCAGGTGGTCGATGATCACCGCTTGCGTGCGCCGTTTGGCCTGGGCACCCTCGCCCGGATCGTTGACGATAAACGGATAGATGTTCGGTAGCGGCCCGAGCAATGCGTCCGGCCAGCAATTCTCCGAAAGCCCCACGCCCTTGCCCGGCAACCATTCGAGGTTGCCATGCTTGCCGACGTGAATCACTGCGTGCGCACCGTAGGTGTTGCGCAGCCAGAAATAGAACGCCAGATAGCCGTGCGGCGGCACCAGATCCGGATCGTGATACACCGCGCTCGGATCGACCTGATAACCGCGCGCCGGTTGAATGCCGACGAAAGTCAGACCAAAACGCAGCCCGGCGATCATCATCCGTCCGTCACGGCACATCGGATCGTTTTGCGGCGGGCCCCAGCGTTCCAGCACTGCCGCGCGATTGGCTTGCGGCAGAGCGTTGAACATCGCCAGATAGGCATCCATCGCCAGGCTTTGCTGGCACGGACGCAGGTCGATGCTGTCGAGGTCGTTGCTGACGCCGCCGAGCAATTGTTGGATTAACGCGGTGCCGCTGTCCGGCAACTGCGCCGTCAACGGGAAGCCCTCCGCCTGCAACGCGCGCAGGATATTCAATGCCGCCGCCGGCGTGTCCAGACCGACGCCATTGCCGATTCGACCATCGCGGGTCGGGTAGTTGGCGAGGATCAGCGCAATACGTTTTTCAGCGTTCGGCAGCCGCGCCAGATCGCTCCAGCGCCGCGCCAGTTCAGCGACGAAATCCATGCGTTCGGGTTGCGCCCGGTAGCAGACCACGTCGGACTGGCTGCGCTCGCTGCGCCAGGCCAGGTCCTTGAAGCTGATCGGTCGGCTGATGATGCGCCCGTCGAGTTCCGGCAAGGCAATGTGCATCGCCAGGTCCCGTGGCCCCAGGCCCTGCTCGCTGTCGCGCCAACCGGGCTCGTTGTCCTGAGCGCAGATCGCCTGAATCACCGGAATATTGCGCCGGAACGGGCGCAGATGCGGCGCTTCCGGGCTGGATTGCGCGAAACCGGTGGTGTTGAGAATCACCGCCGCCTCGACCTCGTCCAGCCAGTCCTCGACCACGCTCAGACAGCCGGGTTCTTTCAGGCTGGCAACCGCGATCGGCAACGGATTGAGCCCCGCCGCCTGCAAGCGCTGGCAGAACACATCGATGAATGCGGTGTTCGCCGCTTGCAAATGCGAGCGATAAAACAACACCGCCGCGACCGGTTGACTGGGCAGCCATTCGGCTTGCCAGTCGCTCAGTGCGGCGGTGTTTTTCTGTGGGTGATAAATCGCTGTACGCGGCAACGCCTGCGGCTCGCCCCAAGCGTAGTCACGCGCCAGCCAGCGGTTGGCCAGGCAATGGAAGAAGTCCAGCGCATTGCCCATGCCACCCTGACGCAAGAACTGCCAGAGACGGTCGCGATCTTCGGCGAGCACCGTGCTCAGGTCGCTGAGTTCCGGGTCGGGACGATCATCCCCCGGCACCAGAATCACCTGCACCCCGCGCTCGGACAACTCCACCAGACGCTCGACGCCATAACGCCAATAAGCGATGCCGCCGTGCAGCGAAATCAGAATGACCTTGGCGTGACGCAGCACCTCATCGACATACAGATCGACCGAGGCGTGATTCTGCACCTGCATCGGATTGGCCAGACGCAGGCTCGGGTAATCCTCGGGCAATTGCTGCGCGGCTTCGGCGAGCAGCGCCAGGCTGGAATCGCCGCTGCACAGGATCACCAGCTCGGCGGGGGTTTGTCCAAGGTCGGCAATGTTGTCATCCGACACGAAACCGCCGGGCTGGGTCCTGAGCAGGTGCATGGCTTAAACGCTGAGCGCGGCGCGCAGTTGCGCTTCGAGTTGCGCGGCGTCGAGTGCCTGACCGATCAGCACCAGACGGGTGACGCGCGCTTCGTCAGCGCCCCACTGGCGGTCGAAGTGCTTGTCGAAACGCGTGCCCACGCCCTGAATCAACAGGCGCATCGGCTTGTTCGGAATCGCCGCGAAACCTTTGACACGCAGGATGCCGTGCTTGACCACCAATTGCGTCAGCGCGTCGAGCAGCAGGCTCTCGTCGGCTTGCGGCAGTTCGATCGAGATCGAATCGAAGGCGTCGTGATCGTGGTCATCGTGGTCGTCATCACCGTCGTGGTGGTGATCGTGATGACTATGGCGGCTGTCGATGTGCTCTTCGGATCCGGCACCGAGACCGATCAGCACGTCCAGCGGCAGGCGACCGTTGCTGGCTTCGATGATTTTCACCGCTGGCGGCAGTTCTTCAGCGACTTCGGCGCGAACGCGAGCCAGATCTTCGGCGCTGGTCTGGTCGGCCTTGTTGAGGATCACCAGATCGGCGCTGGCCAGTTGGTCGGCGAACAGCTCATGCAGCGGCGATTCGTGATCCAGATTCGGGTCGAGTTTGCGCTGGGCATCGACCTGATCCGGGAACGCGGCGAAGGTGCCAGCGGCCACGGCCGGGCTGTCGACCACGGTGATCACCGCGTCAACGGTGCAGGCGCTGCGGATTTCCGGCCACTGGAAGGCTTGCACCAATGGTTTTGGCAGAGCCAGACCGGAGGTCTCGATCAGGATGTGATCGAGATCGCCGCGACGGGCGACCAGTTCACGCATCACCGGGAAGAACTCTTCCTGCACCGTGCAGCACAGGCAGCCGTTGGCCAGTTCGTAGACGCGGCCGGTGGCTTCTTCTTCGGTGCAGCCGATGGTGCATTGCTTGAGGATTTCACCGTCGATGCCCAGCTCGCCGAACTCGTTGACGATCACGGCGATGCGACGGCCCTGGGCGTTGTCGAGCATGTGTCGCAGCAAGGTGGTTTTGCCCGAGCCGAGAAAACCGGTGACGATGGTGACGGGGAGTTTGGCCAGTGTTTTCATCGGATGCCCTTTGGCAAGGTGGCGGGCATACGGGACGAGATCCGCTGCGAGCGTGCGCGCGGAAGAATTCGCCACCGGATCACCCCGCCCGGTTGTAGTGAGAAATCTGTGACGAGGCAGGTCTCCTGGCTGACGGTGTTCGGGCCTTGGGCCCGGCGTTCGTTGCGCCTTCCCGCGGGCTCAGTGGATTGAGCTGGCAGTGGCGTGGCAACGAACTTCACCGTTCACAGTTGCGGGGGCAGCCGCGGCTTTGACCGCGTTCCCTTCTTAGCTTCGGCGTGGGCCGAAGAACCTCGAAAGCGCAAGGCTACGCATCGGGTGGTGACCGGTCAATGGTTGGATTGGGGGCTTATCCGTTGCTGCGGGGGTTGCTGATTACGGTTTCGCCGTTGAGGCGGGTCACTTTTGCCAGACTTCGGGTTAAGGGGTTTGGTTTTTTTGGATTGGGGGCATATCCGTTGCTGCGGGTGTCGCCGCTGGCGGTTTCGCTCTTACAGCGAGTCACCTTTTCCAAACGCCGAAAAGGTAACCCAAAAGGCTTTGCCCCGGCGTACGGCA